>JBCDKX010000045.1:0-18363 GCA_038746055.1 Pseudomonadota bacterium | reverse complement strand
CGTATGCAGTTTGATCTCCAGGCTGCGCCACTCTTCGGTCGAGGGGGTGTAAACCAGCGCACTATCGTTAGCGACCCAAGTGAGCCCACCGCGAAGGTACGGGATTTCGTCCGCCAGCAGCTCACCCGTCTCCAGATCCTTAATCCGCGCAGTGTAGCGCTCAGAGCCATTAGTGTCGGTCGAATAGGCCAGATAACGCCCGTTCTTACTCACCGTGAGCGCGCCCAAGCGGAAATATTCAGCGCCTTCCGCCAGCTCATTCTGGTCAAGGATCAACTGCGGCTCGGCGCTGTCGCGCGCGCCCACTGGCTTGCGATAGTGCTTGCGATATTGCGCGCCTTCTTCGAATTCGGACCAGTAGAGAAAGTCGCCATTGCGCTGTGGGACGGTCGAATCATCCTCTTTGATGCGAGCGCGCATTTCTTCAAAGAGGCTCTCAGTTAAAGCCTCTTGGCCCGCCATCTGCGCCTTGAAGTAGGCGTTCTCAGCCTTCACATAATCAAGTACATCCTCATCATCGATCGTGGGGTAGGACTTGTCATAGAGCCAGTCATAGGGGTCACTTATGGTGATCCCATGATGGGAGTAAGTGTGCTCTCGCTTTTCGGCGATAGGAGGCGTGGGGGAGGCGCTATCTAACACGTGGGCGTTGTCCTCTTGGCTGGTGGCGGATGCTACGGTGGCGGGGGAAACCGCCAGAACAGCGGCACATGTAAGAATAGTGAGGCGTGATTGCGACATGGGTGATGGTCCCCTTTGGCAAAAGCTCGGGTGGAAAGGCGCGGGTAAGCGGCTTATGTGCTAAAGTATCTAGCGCGGCAGCCTCTTCGCGCAAGCAAGGATACGACATTATGCTGATGCAAACTCATGAAGCGCGATTGCAGGCTCTACGCGAAGAGTTGAAACGGCGCGGTCTCGATGGCTTCATAATCCCCATTTCCGATGAGCATATGAGCGAATATGTCGGCGATTATGCTCAGCGGCTTGCATGGCTTACCGGTTTTGGAGGCTCAGCCGGGTTCGCAGCGGTAACGCTGACCCATGCGGCAATTTTCGTGGACGGTCGCTACACTGTGCAGGTTCGCGAGCAGGTCGATGAGCGGCTGTTCGAATATCGCTCCATCCCGGGGGATCGCCTGAGTGATTGGCTCAAGGATGTCTGTGAGAGTGGCGCGAAGATTGCCTACGATCCGTGGCTCCACACCTGGGGCTGGGTTGAAGCCATGGAGAAACAGCTTGAGCCTGCCGGGATGGCCATGGTGCCGACACAGAGCAATCCGTTGGACGCAATTTGGTCGGATCAACCTGCGCCTTCCGATGCTCAGGCATTTGCCCATGAAGACGAGCTGGCGGGTCGGTCCTCTGCCGACAAGCGCGCTGAGATTGCGGATTGGCTGTGCGACAACCACCTTGATGCCGTCGTCGTGCCGGCACTCGATTCGGTTGCATGGCTGCTCAATCTGCGCGGAGCCGACGTTGATCATACCCCTGTCGCGCTATCCTATTTGATCGTTCACAAGGATGCGACGGCTGAGCTTTTCATTGCGCCAGAGAAAGTGACGCCAGAGCTCGTCCAACACCTCGGCAATGCCATTACCGTTCGCAAACGCGATGCCTTCACAGCTGGATTGGCGGAACTCGCCGGTAAGCATGTCAGCATCGACCCGAACTATGGCGTCGTCGGCATCGCTCAAGCGTTGAGAGCGGCCGGCGCGAAATTCACCTTCCAGGAAGATCCAACAATCCTTGCCAAAGCGATCAAGAATCCAGCCGAGGTCCAGGGGCACAAGGATGCACAAGCCCGCGATGGAGCGGCGGTCAGCCGCTTTCTGCGTTGGCTCGAAGTGACGGCTCCCACTGGCGAAATCGATGAGCTAACCGCCGCTGCCAAACTTGAGAGCTTTCGCCGCGAACATGGCGACCTGCGCGACACCTCTTTCGATACGATTTCGGCTGCAGCCGGGCATGCAGCGCTTCCACATTACAAAGTCGATGAGGACAGCAATATCCTTATTCCTCCTGGCTCGATCTATCTGGTCGACTCCGGCGGCCAATACCCCGCAGGCACGACCGATATAACCCGCACCGTATGGATCGATACGCCGGAAGGCTCAAAGCCTACCGCAGAAATGTGTGATCGCTTCACCCGCGTGCTCAAGGGGCATATCCAGATCGACCAAGCCATCTTCCCGCAAGGCACCATTGGCGGGCAGATCGATGTGCTCGCGCGGCAATATCTGTGGGAAGCAGGCGTCGACTATGCCCATGGCACAGGCCACGGCGTTGGCAGCTTCCTTGCCGTCCACGAAGGCCCTCAGCGGATCGCCAAGCCCAATGGGGGTCAGGCCGGCACGAATGCCGAATTATACGCAGGCATGATCCTCTCCAATGAGCCGGGCTATTACAAGCCAGATGCTTTTGGTATCCGGATCGAGAACCTGATCCTGACGGTCAAACAAGAGATTGCAGGGGCAGAGGGTCCCTATCTTGGTTTTGAGTGCCTCACTTGGGTCCCGCTCGACCGTCGCCTGATTGCGAAGAACCTGCTCACCGAGAATGAAGTAGCTTGGCTTGATGACTATCACGCCAAGACCCGCGCGCTGCTTGCACCGCAATTAGAGGGTGAGGACCTTGCTTGGGTTATGCGCGAGACAGCTCCGCTTTAGTTTTAACTCGCCTGCGCTCGCACCCTGTCCACCCGCCCGTGCTCCCGCGTGGACTAACCGCATGCAAACAAACAATATGCCATTGCTCGACCATAGATGTTCCACTAATGTTCTTGCTATCTCGAGTCGCAAAGGGTGCACTCGGCATCAGGGAGAACAACAATGATCGGCTATGTAACTCTTGGCACCAACGATTTGCCGCGCGCGTCCGCTTTCTATGACGAGGTCGCCAAGGCGATGGGCTATGGCCGGATGATGGAAGAGGGCGAGTTTATCGCCTGGGGCAGTTTTGAAGACGGTACAGCAGGTATCGCGGCTACCAAACCCTATGACGGCGAAGCGGCGAGCGTTGGCAATGGCACGATGGTCGCCCTTCAGGTCGACAGCCCCGACAAGGTCAAGGCCGTCTACGATGTCGCGATGGCCAATGGTGCAAGCGATGAAGGCGCACCCGGTCCGCGCGGTGAGGACGGCTTCTATGCCGGCTATTTCCGCGACATGGACGGCAATAAACTCAATGTCTTCTGCATGGTTCCGCCATCGTCTTAGTCGCTAAATTGCGTACAGATGAACGCTGCGCGCGCGCTGATACAAAGCGCGACACTTTCGTCTCCTTCCGGCATAATACTGCGACACGGGAGCTCTAGAAGGGACATCGTGAGTTGCGGTGAGGAGCGAATGACTGGCCCTCAGCCCCTTTGAAACCCACATGACCTGTGGGAGTGGCCAGTCAATCGCATTCTTGGCTCAAACAAAGTCTGCAAGGGTCTTTGCCATCAGCCAGAAGCCTCGCCGCAACTTACACGAAAGAACGATAAGACCGACGAAAGGAATGTCCGATGCGCAAACTAACTCTCTCATTGACCGCCGTCGCTCTGGTCATCGGTGGCACAGGCTTTGCTGTGGCCCAGCAAGGCGGAAATTTTGGCCCCGCTGGTGGCGAGCGCGGTATGGCCAGAGCCGATGCCAATGGCGATGGCCAAATCACTCTGGCCGAAGCCAAAGCGCAAGGTGATCAGCGATTTGCTCGAATGGATGCTAATGGCGATGGCCAGCTCAGTCAGGATGACCGGGTAGCACGCATCGAGGCTCGCTTTGCTGAAGCAGACACCAATGGCGATGGCGAAGTGAGCCCCGCAGAAATGACCGCCGCACGTGAAGCGCGCGCCGCAGAGCGCCAGGCTCGCATGTTTAACCGGCTCGACACCGATGGCAGTGGCGGCCTCTCACAGGCTGAAATGATCGCAGGCCGCGAAGCACGCGCGCAGCGGCGCGGTGAGACCCGTCGCGGTGGCAGACGCGGTAACCCTGCCATGCGCATGCTCCGCCGCGCGGACACTAATGGCGACCAGATCGTCACCAAAGCTGAATTTGATGCGCGCATTGAACAGCGCTTCTCGCGCGTGGATACAGATGGCTCTGGCGTGATCACAGCCGCAGAACGCGAAACGGCGCAAGCCAAGGTTAAGGAGCGACGCAGCCAGCGCCGCACGAGCTAAGACTAGCTTCCCAAATTGGCAGGTGCGGGACTGCTTACCCCCCCTCTCCCCACCCGTTCTTGCCAACAGATCGGCTCGGCGATGTAACCCTCCCCAAAGGTTGCACGCCGGGCCGACACCTTCCATGAATAAGCTCAGCTCATAACTGGGGCCACGACCGAGCAGATGACTAACGACACACCAAGAATTCTACTGGTCGATGACGAGGCCACTTTGCGCGAGCCTTTGGCGGACTACTTGAAACGTCAGGACTTTATGGTGACCGAAGCCGCAAGCGCGGCTGCTGCGCGCTCGGAGTTGACAGCCTTTCGCCCCGATATCGTCCTGCTCGATATTATGATGCCCGGAGAAGATGGTCTTTCCCTATGCCGCCATCTGGTCGAGACACGGGGGCTGCCGGTCATCTTTCTGACCGCAAAGGGCGAGGCGATGGACCGTATTCTTGGACTGGAGCTGGGAGCAGACGACTATGTCGTTAAACCCTTTGAGCCGCGCGAATTGGTGGCGCGCATCCGCACTGTTCTGCGGCGCGTTGACCGCTCCTCGGCACCTCAAACCGAGATGGAAGACTGGCACTACCAATTCGAAAACTGGGTGCTTGATCCACTAAAGCGCAAGCTCATCGATCCAGAGGGGGTCACAGTTCCCATTTCGACCGCCGAGTTTCGCTTACTTCGTGCTTTTTTGGATAGCCCCAGACAGGTAATGGACCGCGATCTTTTACTGGACCTTGTGCAAGGTCGTACCGCCCATCTGTTCGACCGCGCAGTCGATAATCAGGTCAGCCGCTTGCGCCGCAAGATTGAGGCCGACACCAGTGCGCCCCAGCTTATCCTCACGGTTCGCGGTGGGGGCTATCGCTTTTCCGCTGGCGTAAAGCGCGTGCCACCGGGGTCCGACACCCTATGAAGCGCCTTGTGCCCTCGAGCCTCCTTGGACAGGTAATGGTGAGTGTCGCGCTCGCCCTTCTCATTTCGCAGGCGGTCTCCCTAACCTTACTGTTTCGTGCGGGCGAGGAGCGGCGGGAGGCTGCAGCAGTCACAACGCTTGCCTTCCGTTTGATCAATGGAGCACAGCGCGCGCAGCGGGGCGATGGACCCGAGCAACGCCAGCTATCGCGCGAGCAACGCCGTCGATTGCGGGAGGCGGGAGGCCCGATGGCCGATCGGATCATGCGCGACCGTATGCCCAGACAGCTACGCTACAGTGTTACAGAACAATCACCACTGGCTGAACGATTCGGCAATGAGCGTGAAGATCTTGCCGATCGCTTGCGCGATGTTCTGGCTGGTGAGGGCATCGCGCCTCATAGATTGTCTGTTAAGGTACTTCGAGCAGGCGAAGACCCGTTGGCTAAGAGTATGGCCGCAGGTCGGCCAAGGCTTGCCGAGAATGGGCAATGGCGCGACCTCCAACTGGTTGTCGCTACGATCCAGCGATCCCCAGGCGATCAGTGGGAAAGCGCGAGACTGCTTGCACCAAACCCTTCTACCGGTGGGCTTGGTATTGTTCTCCTTCAAACACTTATGACTTTTCTGTTCCTGATCGTAGTGTTGTTTTTCGTACTCAGGAGGATCACCCGGCCGTTGGCCGCGCTGACGACGCGCGTCGATGATTTCTCACGCGATCCCGACACAGTCGTTGAGCTTAAGGAAACAGGGCCCGCTGACACGCGCCGCTTGATCGCAGCGCATAACGCAATGGAAGCACGCATTGCCGCCCTGCTAGACGAGAAAGATGTAATGCTGGGCGCGATCGGCCATGACCTTAAAACCCCGCTGGCCGCCTTGCGGGTCCGGATTGAGAGCGTGACGGACGAAGATCAACGCGAGAAAATGGCAGCCTCGATCGAAGATATCTCCGCCACGCTCGACGATATATTGATGCTGGCACGCATGGGACGAAAGGGAGCACTTGAGACCGAAGCGGTGGATCTTGGAGCTCTGGCAATCGGGGTAGTAGAAGAGTTTGAGGATCTGGGCGATCCGGTGACAATGGTCGCCTCGCAGCGGCTTGTGTCCAAGATTCAAGTCACCTGGGTCAAGCGCGCGCTTCGTAACCTCACTGCCAATGCCGTGCGCTATGGCGATGGAGCCGAGGTATCGGTCGTACGCGGCGAAGCTCATGCAATCCTGCGGGTTGAGGACAATGGTCCGGGCATTTCTGACGAGGCTTTGACGGAAATGATGGAGCCCTTCACTCGGGGGGAGGCATCGCGCAATCGCGCAACTGGGGGAGCGGGCCTTGGCTTGACTTTGGCGCGGGCGATTGCTGAGGCGCATGGGGGCGAATTGGTACTCGCAAACCGCGCCGATGGCGGCCTACGCGCCGAATTGCGCCTGTCACTGTGACCGATCCAACCGTTTACAATGAACAGCGAAGATGCATGAGAACTGGACGGGAGAAATGCTCATGACTGCGACGATGTTTGGCGCACCACTGTCGCTCTATTCAGGAAAGGCACGCGCATATCTCGACTGGAAGTCGATCCCCTACACTGAAAGGCTTCCGGTTGATCCGGTGTTTACTGAAGAGGTCGTTCCGCAGGTCGGCCGGCCCGTAATCCCGGTGATACGCCTGGAAGACGGCACGGTGTTGCAAGACACCACAGTAATCATCGATCACTTCGAAGCCGCCAGCTCTGTGCCGTCAGTCTACCCCGCTGGCCCACGCCAACGCCTTGCTGCATTGCTGCTCGAGTGTTTCGGCGATGAGTGGCTGGTAATCCCGGCGATGCATTACCGTTGGCACTATAATGAGGAGTGGGTTTACGGCGAGTTTGGCAAAGCGGCTTTGCCGGGAGGCACCGCGGAGGAGCAATATGCCGTCGGGAAACAGCGCGGCTCAATGTTCAAAGGCTTTGTGCCGATGCTGGGCATTACTGAAACGACTGTGCCGGCTATCGAAGCGTCTTACGAAGCGCTCTTGAGCGAGCTTGATGCCCATTTTGCGCTGAACGAACATCTATTTGGCACCCGGCCCAGCATTGGCGATTATGGGCTGATCGGACCGCTCTACGCGCATAACTACCGTGACCCAAAAAGCGGCGAGATTATGCGACGTCTTGCACCCAATGTCGCCGCTTGGGTGGAACGAATGATTGCGCCCAATCCCCTTGCAGGCGAGTTTCTGACCGATGACGAAGTGCCAGCGACACTGTTCCCAATTTTACAGCGGATGATGCGCGAGCAACTGCCCTATTTGCAAAAGGTCGCGCAGCTGCTTGGTGAGTGGGCATCTGGTAACAAGGAAGCCGAGGTACCGCGCGCTATTGGTATGGTGGACTTTAGCATCGAGGGCGTGACCGGGCAGCGCGCGGCCCTTCCTTTCAGTCTTTGGATGCTTCAGCGCGGCCTTGACTACCTCGCCTCGCTCGAGAGTGATGATCGCTTTGCAGCAGAAGCAATGCTGCGCGAGTGCGACGGTGAAGCATTTATAGAATTTGAGATGCCGGTACGCCTGAATTTCGAGGATTTTCGTCTCGATCACTCAGATTTAGTCAGCAATTCCTGAACCTGCGCGATCAGGGCAAACTCCCTTGCATCAAAACCGCCTTCGTCTTCGGCGCCAGCCCGCGGTGGGACAGCGGTGACAAAATAAGCAATGCCTGTGCCGCTATCTGGATCAAACCACAGGCCTGAGCGCAGGCCGTAAGCTTCGCCCGCATGGCCGTAACGCCTGACGCCATCTCTGAAGAGCGTGTCCGTGCATTCACGGCCCGGTGTTTCCAGAGCCTGAAGCCCCAAGCCGTACCCGCAGAAGAACTCCTGACCTTCCACCATTGGGGCAGCGGACTGCAGCAACAGCTTTAGCGAGGTGTTCGAAAGCAAACCATCACCCCCTTGCACCAACGCCTGCCCAATTCGCGCCAAGTCGACCATGCCGATCCGCACGCCGCCTTGTGGGCTGAAGATGCTGGCATTGCTGCCGGGCACGTAACTCTCAAGCGAGCATTCGACGCCATCTGCCACGGGCATGGTACAATTGGGCGGAAGGTCAGCTGCATCGTCACGTGCGACCTCTCCTGTGTCGCGGTAAAGGGTAACGGCGCGCGCAGCCATCTCGGGCGAACAGCCGATCCAATTCACGCACGCCTCAATCTGGAGCGGGGCGAACACAAGCCGCCTAAGCAGCGCATCATAACGCTCTCCGCTCGCCGCCTCTAGAACACTCGCGACAACCGGAGAACCAATATTGGCATATTCAAACGGTGCTTCCCCTGGTGGTGCACCGACGTACCAGCTTTCGGGGTCTTCCAGCTTTTTGGCCAGATCCTCTCCCCAGGGGATCACATAGCCCCCATCATCGCGCAAACCAGAGCGATGGGAAAGCAAGTGTGCAAGAGAAACGGGTGCGTCGGGAAAGCCGGGACTGCGCAGTGGATAGCCGAGATAGTCCGAGACGTCCGCATCCAGATCAACCACACCCTCTTCGGCAAGGCGCAACGTGGCAAGCGCCATAATAAGCTTGGAGATGCTGGCAATACGCACCGGGTCGTTGGGTGCCACCCTTCGCCCAGTTCTGCGGTCTGCGATCCCTTCCGTGATCAAAGGATCGATCATTTCGCGATCAAAGGTCACCGCCACCACGGCCGGCTCAAGATTTTCAGCGATGGTGGCCTCGTAAGAGCAGGCCGTGAGCACCAAGCTTAGTCCTGTCGGGATAAGAAGTCGTTTTATCACGCGGATGAGACCACTTTACCGCATCAAACCACCAATAAGATTGCGCACAAAGCGCCCAGCGATTGGCCCGGCAAGATCAGTCGCAATCGAGCCAGCCGCAGAGGTCAGTCCTGAGCGCATGGGATTAGCGCGCGATTTCTTCCCAAGCACTGCGGCGGCGGCCACGCCAGCCACGCTGCCAGCAGCAACCTTGGCGCCGCGTGACATCGCCTTTTCCCAGATGGATTTGGATTTGCGCGAGCGTTTGCCGACTTCAGCTTCGCCCTTCTCTTCGACCTCTTTGGCAGTTTCAACCGCATCAGCTGCCTTCTGAGCAAGCACCTCTTCGGCGCTCTGGCGATCAACAACTTCGTCATACTTGCCATCAAAAGGGCTGATTGATTGGATGATTGCGCGCTCTTTCTTGGTCACCGGGCCAAGCCGCGAGCGCGGCGGCTTGATCAGCGTTCGCTGGACCACGGTGGGTGCGCCCTCTTCGTCCAGGGTTGAGACCAGTGCTTCACCGACGCGCAATTCGGTGATCGCCTGCTCAACATCAAGATCAGGGTTGATGCGGAAGGTCTCAGCCGCTGCTTTGATCGCGCGCTGGTCGCGCTTGGTGAACGCCCGCAGGGCATGCTGTACACGGTTGCCCAATTGGCCTGCGACTTCTTCAGGAATGTCGATGGGGTTTTGCGTAACGAAGTAAACACCCACACCTTTGGAACGGATCAGACGGACGACTTGTTCTATCTTCTCCTGCAGCGCCTTGGGAGCATCATCGAACAGCAGATGGGCTTCATCAAAGAAGAAAACGAGGGTGGGTTTTTCAGGATCGCCCACCTCTGGCAGGCTCTCAAACAGCTCTGCCAGAAGCCACAGGAGAAAGGTCGCGTATAGCTTGGGTGAGCGCATGAGCTGGTCAGCAGCAAGCACATTCACATATCCGCGCCCTTCTTCGTCTTTTTTGAGAAAGTCATCGATCTCAAGCGCTGGCTCGCCGAAAAAATGATCGGCGCCTTGGGACTCAAACGAAAGCAATTGCCGCTGGATCGCACCAACCGATTGCTTAGAGACATTGCCATAGCCTGCGCCCGACAGCTCTTTGGCATTCTCATTTGCCCATTGCAGCAGCGATTGTAGATCGCCGAAATCGAGCAGCAGCAGGCCATTGTCATCAGCATAACGGAAGACGATCTGGAGCACGCCTTCCTGGGTGTCATTAAGGTCGAGTAGACGCGCCAGCAGCAACGGACCCATCTCCGTGATAGTTGTACGGATCGGATGACCTTGCTCACCATAAAGGTCCCAGAAGATGACCGGATTATCCGAGTAGGCATAGTCGTCCATACCCAGTTCCTCGGCGCGTCCCTCAAGCTTGTCGGCATGCTTAAAGGTGGGCGAACCGGGCATGCCAATACCGGACAAATCACCTTTCACATCGGCGACAAAAACCGGAACCCCGTCGGCTGAGAAACTCTCAGCGAGTCCTTGCAATGTGACGGTCTTACCCGTCCCGGTTGCACCCGCTATCAGGCCGTGACGGTTGGCCCGCGAGAGCGCCAAACCCTGATTTTCACCATTGCCACCAAGCCCCAGAAAAATGTCGCTCATTGCGTCCCGTGTCCTTCCTCAAAGTTCTTTGCAAAAGTGTGGCGGCGCGCGCCCTTTGGGTCAACCTTCCTGCTCGACTTGAAGGTAGGAGCAGCCTAAGGCTTACGGCAATGGGTCAGACAGCTCACAATGAGTGTTTCGTAATTCTGGACGATGCTCGCGCGCCAGATCAGGGCGGCGCAGGTGGGCCCGCCGATGCGCTCTATTACTCAGCTCCACAAAAGGTGTTCGTTGCTTACCGCCCGGATGAGGTCGCGCCCGCTCTCGCAGCAGCAGAAGTTGCACGCGCGCAGGGGGGAGAGCTTGCTGGATTAATCGCCTATGAGACGGGGTTGGCGCTGGAAAACAGGCTTGGACCCCTGGCCGATACAAGAAACGGTGCAAACGGGCCGCTGGTATGGCTCGGCTTGTTCGATGGACCGACACGAATTCCCGCAGCTGATATGCCGACCTGGCTGGCCGCCCGCGCTCCGGACAGGGCCAGCCTTGGCCCGCTGGAGCCGCAGCTTTCGCCTGCCGGTTATGAGACCGCCTTCGAGCAATTGCGCGACGGCATTCACAAAGGTGATATTTATCAGGCCAACCTCACTTATCCGCTTGCTGGCTCCTATCGCGGGGATCCGCTGGCGCTTTACAAGCGGCTGCGTGACTCAGCGAATGCCGGATATGGCGGCATTCTATTCGATGGCTCGCACTGGCTTTTGAGCTTCTCACCCGAACTGTTTGTGGCACTCGATCCTGACGGCAAAGCCAAGGCGAAACCAATGAAGGGCACACGGCCTCGAGGGAGCAACGCTGAGGCAGATGCTGCACTTGCCGAAGAGCTCGCCGGATCTGCCAAGGACAAGGCCGAGAACCTGATGATCGTCGATCTGATCCGCAATGACCTTTCGCGGGTCGCAGTGCCGGGGAGCGTTCGGGTCGATGCGCCCTTTGCGATCGAGAGCTACCCCACTGTGCACCAGATGGTCTCCAGCGTGCGCGCAAAGCTAGCTGAGGGTATGCGAGCGAGCGATCTGGTGCGGGCGATGTTCCCCTGCGGATCAATCACGGGCGCGCCCAAGATCCGCGCGATGGAATTGATCCAAGAGGTGGAACGCGACGCGCGCGGGGCTTACTGTGGGGCGATTGGACGGATTGGCGCGGATGGCTCGGCGGCGTTCAATGTGGCAATCCGCACCTTGAGGCTTACTCCAATCGAAAATGGTCAGGGAATGGCGGTCCTGGGCGTCGGCTCGGCTATCGTTGCGGATAGCGATCCCCTCGCAGAGCGCCGAGAATGTGAGGTAAAGGCTGGCTTTACGCGCGGGGGCGATGCTGCGGGTTTCGACCTGATCGAGACCATGGCCTTTGACCCGGAAACAGGAATAGCGCTGCTTGAGTTGCACTTAGCGCGCATGAAAAAGAGCGCCAAGGCTTTCGGCTTCGAGTTTGACCGTCATGCTCTGCGAAATCAAATTCAGGCATTGGTGTTCGAACTTTCCGAGCCTGCCAAAGTGCGCCTGATCGCTTCTAAAGGTGGAGCGAGCGTTATCGAGACGCAAGCTTTGCCTCAACCATTCAATAGCCCTGCAGCGGTGGTCGCCTTGCCAAACCCGCTCGACTCATCCGACTGGCGTTTGGCTCATAAAACCACTGATCGCGGGTTTTACGAGGACGCGTTAACGGCCGCCCATAGCCTGGGCGGCAAAGAGGCCCTGCTGGTTGACGGGAATGGACTGGTGACCGAAGGCAGCTTTACCAATGTCTTTGTTGAGCGCGACGGAATATTGCTTACCCCGCCCACATCGCTTGGCCTGTTGCCAGGAGTATTACGCGAATATCTAGTCGAAAAGGGCCAAGCCCGCGAAGCAGAACTCACACTTGACGATCTGGCAGGCGGTTTCCAGCTCGGAAATGCTGTGCGTGGATTGTTTGCGGCAAATCTGATTTAGAGGCTTCGGATTCCCCAACACGAAACGCAAGAAACATGACTGCTATCCCAATCCTGTTCGAGGACGGCGAAGCGCTGGTAATAAACAAACCGGCAGGCTTACCGATTGACCGTCCAAAGCGCGGAGGCGCGTGTCTTGACGATCACCTCGATCGACTCAAACTTGGCTTTCAGCGCCGTCCAGTCCCAGTGCACCGGCTCGACACCGATACCTCAGGCTGTCTGTTGCTGGCGCGCAATCCCAAAGCCCTCAAGCGCTTCAATAAGGCATTTGAAGACCGACGGGTCGCCAAGACCTATCTCGCCATCATCGATACTCGGCCTGGCGAAGATTCAGGAACAATCGAGCTTTCGCTTTCCAAGATCAGCTCTGCAGAAAAAGGCTGGCGCATGATAGCCGCCAGGAAAGGCAAACCAGCAATCTCGCACTGGGAGCTGGTAGAGACCATCGGTGAAAGCGACCGCACACGCTCATTGATCCGTTTTCGTCCCGAGACCGGACGCACGCATCAACTGCGGGTCCATGCGCTGCAGGGGCTTGGTGCCCCGCTCCTGGGTGATCCAGTCTATGGCCCGATCCAAGGCCAGAACAGAGGCGCCCCGCGCACCATGCTCCACGCTGAAACCATTGTAGTCGAGCGCCTTGGCAAGCCGCCGATCATCGCGCATGCACCCTTCCCAGCGGACTTTCTCCGTGCCGGCCTTGCCCAGCCTCTCGTCCCAGGGCAGAGCAATGGATAAGACGCTACTCGACCGTGCCCACGCGCTCGCTGAAGAGAGCTTCCTTGCCGGCTCCGGCCCTGGCGGACAAAACGCCAATAAAGTTGCCACCGAAGTCCAGCTGCGCATCAACATATACGCATTGCGCCTGTCTCCACCGATTTTTGCAAGGCTGAGAGAGATTGCCGGATCAAAACTTACGACCTCAGGGGATCTCCTTATCACTGCGCGCCAACACCGGACGCAGGAGGCCAACCGGATGCTTGCACGCGAGCGCCTTCAGGAGATGCTGGAAACCGCTCACCGCGCGCCCAAAACACGCGCGAAGTCCCGCGTAAACCGAGTCGGGAAAACCCAGCGCCTAAAGGCAAAGAAGGCGCGCAGCGATGTGAAGGCCAAGCGCGGCAAAATAAGCCGATCGGATTGGTGACTCATCTTGACTTTTCCTCGTGAATCGCTCACAGGCGCGCGTCTGTTGAGGCGGCGTGACCACTATGGGCGAACGCCGCTCTTTGTTTTTACGGCCGCCGGGGGGTTGTTCCCTCGGGCCTCACCAGTATTTTTAGGAACGTGTCATGGCGAAGCCAGCAACCGTGAAGATCAAGCTCGTGTCGACCGCTGACACCGGCTTTTATTACGTAACCAAAAAGAACCCGCGTAACATCACCGAGAAGATGACGTTCCGTAAATATGACCCCGTCGTAAAGAAACACGTCGAGTTCAAGGAAGCAAAGATCAAGTAAGGTCCTCCTCTGCGCCATTGGTCATGAACCCCATAACGCTTCGTAATTCATAGACAGTTCAACGCTTCTCGCGTAGCCGTCACCTTATGAAAACCGCCAGAATTCTTCGTCCGCTTAGGCTTTCTTTCGCTGCTGTGGGCGCACTAGCACTTGGCCTTTCGCTCGGTAACACGGGCGGGTCATCCGCTTTCGCAACGCCTGCGCGTGCGCAGACTAGCAGCGCTGATCTTGATCGGGCGGTAACCGCTTTGCGCAGCATTGCGACCATGAGAGCTGATTTCAGCCAGATTGATCGTGCAGGTAATGTTGCCAATGGCACAATGACCTTGAAGCGGCCGGGAAAAATCCGCTTTGACTATGGCAAGGATGCCGATCTGCTTGTCGTTTCCAATGGCCGCTCGCTCTACATGGTCGATTATGAGGTCAATCAGGTGGAACGTTGGCCGATCAAGAACTCGCCCTTGGGCGCGCTGCTCGATCCCAGCCGTGATGTGAAGCAGTATGGTTCTCTAGTCCCAACTGGCAGCCGCGATGTGCTCAGCATCGATGTACGCGATCCCAACAAGCCAGAATTTGGCCGGATTAATCTCATTTTCGTGCGCAATTCAGGCGCTCCGGGCGGACTTGAGCTAACCCATTGGGTGGCACTCGATGCGCAGAATCATCGCACCACCGTGCGTTTGAACAATCATCGCTACGGCGTGTCCGTGCCTGATTCGACGTTCAGATTCCGCGATCCGCGGCGCTCTTCTCGTCGGCCAGGTTGAACGGCTCACCGGCAAAAAGTTGTTATTCTGCGACCAACTTAGATGGGCGTTCATTTAAGTGAAAGCCAACAGGCACTAAAACTATGAAACAAGACGGGCGAGGCAGGGTTTCCCCCCTGTTGCCCTAGCCTCATGAATGGTCCGTCTTGACCAAGCGTGACGAACGCTAACATGGAAGCCCCAGTACCAACGCCCCCCGGTGCTGGGGCTTTTTCGCCCATCGCACAGTAGGGCGGAAAAATGCTAGCGGCGCTCTAATTGCGTAACGCTGCTTCCATCACGGTGAAAACTGAAGTGTTTTTGACGTATCGTCCGTCCCAGCCATAGGGCGCGCCCCACAATTGGGCGGCTTTACTGTCGGTGAGCGTGAATTGGGCAAACAGTTCCGATCTCGCTCCAATAGCCCATAGCGGTACCAACTCATTGGTGTGATTGCCTGACGCGAATTGATAGCCCGGCATTTTGCCTTTGCCGCGGTCCTGAACCGCCAGAAACTCGTTGAAGGTATCTTGACCGGGATCATAGCGGGCAGCTGAGAGCGCTTCGTCGGAACGATCAGCGGCGACCGCCCCACCTTCGCTATTGGTCCAGGTGCCTTCGCCCCAGATCCCTCCGCATTCATGGTCAGAGGTGATGATAACGAGTGTTTCTTCCCAGCTGGAATTGGCCTCGACCCATTCGATAACTGCATCAACCGCGGCGTTGAAGTCTGCCTGCTCTTCAATGTACCGTTCCATATTGTTGGCATGACCCATCCAATCAACTGCGCCGCCTTCGATCATGAGAAAGAAACCGTCTTCATCTTGAGCGAGCACATTGAGCGCGCCGCGACTCATCGTGGCCAAATCTGGTACATTGGTGTTGAAGGCGGAGTCCTCGCGCGCAGCTTGCAGTGTTGAACCCGTCTGGGCGATCCCGACAACGCGCTCCGGCACGTTAGTTCCGCTTGCCAGAGCTTCAAATTGCGCCTGACTGTCGATGAAAGCAAAACCATTGAGACCAACATTGCTGGTTAGTGCTCCAAGGGTCTCACTTCCACCAACGTAGCGATAACCGAATTCATTTTCAGGGTTGATGGGTTTGCCGCTGCTATCAAACAGTGGGTGCCCACCGCCCATAATCACATCAAGATCGCTTGCCACCATCTCATTGAAAATCTCAGCATAATTATTGCGCGAGACATTGTGGGCGATAACCGCCGCTGGCGTCGCGTGGCTGGCCATTACTGAGGAAACTGCCCCAGCAGAACGTCCCTTATCCATTGCGATTTGAGCGATAGTACGAAAATTCTCAGATCCGCTCCAATCTTGATTGATCCGGCCATTGGCGGTCTTGCGCCCTGACATCAAAGCCGTGCCCGCGGCAGCGCTATCAGTGTAGGTGGTGTAGCTTAAGTCCACTGGTTCAAAATCGCCAACAAAAGTGTTGTCGAACCGGTCCCAGCGTGTGGCGGGGTCATATCCCTGCTCACGCGCGCCGCGTACTTCTTCCACAGCAGACGCACTCGCCAAGAGCTTCCCATCAGCGTCAACGGTGTTGAGTGCACTGTGCTCCATGCCGTAGACCACTGGCTCGGTGCCGTCGGGCCGGGCGATCTGATAAGACTGCTTGCCCGCGAGCCCCTGATAGTAGTCAGCTGCCAGCCAGCCATTAAAACCGATCCCATCCGAAACCAGCAGGATGACGTTTTTGACGCCAGCAGGCTTGGCAAGGGGTCCATCAGCGATGACCGCAGCTGGGCTACTCGCTGCAACCTCATCGCCATAATTATTGGTGGTCACCACACAACCGTTGAGAGCAAGCGATGCGCTGGCGATCAGAGCGACAAACGAGAAACGGCTAAGGGTCATAGTCATGCTTTCAGTCTGGTATTCCTATGCAGGCGCTAAAAACGCAAAATGTGACAGCTTCGCTAAAGCTTGTGGCACAAAGCACTTCGGCCTAGTTGAGCACGCATGATTAGCGTTGCCACCTGGAACATCAACTCTGCGCGTTTGCGCCTTCCAATCATCGAAAGATATCTGAGCGACCAATCGCCGGATATTTTGTGTCTGCAAGAGATCAAATGCGAAGAACATCTGTTTCCGGCTGAAGCTTTGGCAAAGCTGGGATATAAACATCAGGCGATTTGCGGGCAAAAGGGCTATCATGGGGTAGCTACCATCAGCCGTGTACCGATCCGCGAATACTCGCGCCATGACTGGCAGGCGAACGGCGAAGCGCGCCACGTGGGTGTCGAGGTAGTGGGCAAGAATATCCGGGTGGACAATGTCTACATCCCTGCTGGCGGTGACGAACCGGATCGCGATATGAACCCTAAATTCGGCCAAAAGCTCGATTTTCTAGGGCGCATGACCGATTGGGCGAAGACAATTAGCGCCCCGACACTGATCGTAGGCGATTTCAACATCGCCCCGCTGCCCAGCGATGTGTGGGGTCACAAGCAGCTGCTTAAGGTCGTTAGCCACACGCCGATTGAGGTTGAAACTCTTGGACGCTTTCAAGCAGCACACAGCTGGGTTGATCTTGGACGCCACTTCATCCGCGATCCGGAGCGTTACTACAGCTGGTGGTCCTATCGCTCCAAGGACTGGCGAGTGAATGACCGTGGGCGCAGGCTTGATCATATGTGGGCATCTCCCGAACTTGCGACGAAAGCGACCAGCCACTCTATCCTCGAAGAAGCGCGCGATTGGGAGAAACCCTCCGATCATATCCCGCTTATCACTGAGTTCGACCTGTAGCGTGATCCCGTGTGTGACCAACATCCTCCCGGTCTAAAAGCATCCTCTCCCGAGCGACGTGCGGCGCAGGCGGTGGACGCTTTGCGGCATGGCTGGGCGCTCGATTTTGCTGGTGGACCGGTTTTGCTGCCGATTGAGACGACGATTGCGCGCGGAGCCAAATCAGGACATCTGCTGATTTCAGCGGCGCGGGCAGCCACACTTAAGCTTACCAATCAGCGCGAAGCCGCACGCGGTGATTTGCCGCATACGCCTGTTCTTATTCGTGGGGGCGAGGCGATCGACCTCGATGTCGCTCGGCCAATTGCTGACCCGTCGCTCGATTTGAACAACCCATTTAAAGGGCCGTTCCGCGCGGAAGCCATTGACTGGGCCGATGAGGCAGTGGCAGCGATGGAATACGCCCGTATCGCGGGAATCTTGCCAGCTTTCATGGTTAACCCAACCAAGGGAGGGGAGCCGCATTCGCTGATTGCGAGCGACCTTGCCGCTTACACTGACGCAGGGCGGCTTGATATTATCACCAGAGCGCGTCTGCCTGTTCGAGCTAATGAAGACGCGGAGATCATCGCTTTCCGCTCCACCGCCGATACGCGCGAACATGTCGCGCTGATCATCGGTGAACAATCGGGTGATCGGGTACCGCTCGTGCGCCTCCATTCCGAGTGCCTAACCGGCGATGTGCTCGGCAGCCTTAAATGCGATTGTGGACCACAGCTTGATGCAGCGCTTGAGGCGATGTCTGAGCATGCCCGCGAGGAAGGTGGCTGGGGCATTATGCTCTATATGCGGCAGGAAGGGCGCGGGATCGGCCTTATCAATAAGCTGCGGGCTTATCGTCTGCAAGATCAGGGCTTTGATACGGTTGAGGCCAATGAGCGCTTGGGCCTCCCCGATGAAGCACGCGATTTTCCTGTGGCTGCGCGGATGTTGGAACTGATCGGTGCGCGCTCTATTCGCCTCCTCACTAACAATCCGGCCAAGGTAAAGAGCCTTGAGAGGACCGGGATCACTGT
>JBCDKX010000044.1:0-18507 GCA_038746055.1 Pseudomonadota bacterium | reverse complement strand
TTCCGCACGTCCCTGAGGATGGTAATCTGCCAGCCCTGGCGAGAGCCGCAGCAGCTGCACGAGGGCGATCCGTCGCGATAATATCGACTCCGCCCTCGCCCAATTCGGCATAGCGCTCATCCGTTCCAAAGCGTGCAAAAACACCGTCAAGCGAGCGATCCGGGCGACCCAGTGTGCCGAATATCACTTCTACATCTTGGCTGTCCAAAGCTGCATAAAGATCAGGTCGAGCCGTCCGCGTGCCTGTGAATGCAACAATGCGTTCAGCCGGAATGCCAGCGTCAACAATGGCATCAAGCTCACCAGGTGCATTGAGCGAATAGGAAATCAGCATCTCAGGCGCGAGCTCATGCAAACGCAGAGCTTGGCCTCTCGTATATGCGATCAAGATCACGCCTGATGCCATATCGGCCGACCGGATCTCCGAGATTACGGTTGCGAAATCCGCTGTGGGCTTGAAGTCGACCTGAAGCACCGTCTTGCCCCTCGCCCATTCAAGCGTCTGTGCGAATGTCGGCACTTTGTAAGGCGTCACCCAACCCGCCTCATCAACCAATTGGAGCTCGGCAACCTCCGTCCAGGGCACATCCTTCACTGCGCCGTTGCCGGTAGTCGTCCGATTAAGTGCTCGGTCATGCATCAAATAATGCACACCATCAGGGCTGCTCGCGACGTCAATCTCCATCATTGCCGGCGTAGCATGGAGCACCGCATCCATTGTCTCGACCGCATTCTCCGGGAGCCCAGGAGAAGGTCCGCCGCGATGCGCCGAGATTAACGTTTTCTCTGCCACCTCAAGACAGTCAAGCGTCGCGGAGAGATCACCACTGGTGGGCATTTCCCATGGCCCGGCCTTAAACTGCGCTTGCGCGGGCATCTGAGCAAAGAGAACTCCCGCAAGTGCCACAGCAACAACTGCCTTTGATTTCATGGAATCACTCTCCTGAACGCTATGCTCAGACTAGCGCACCTACGCGGTATTGCCATGCTTCTTGTCCGCCTAGACAAGCCGGTTGGGTTGTGAGACCTTCACACTTGAGAGAGAGAGGAGAACCACAATGCCAGCATTCGACCTGATTATCAGGGGCGGAACCATCGTCGATGGAACCGGAGAAACCCGCTTTACCGGGGATGTAGCCGTAAAGAATGGACTGATCGCTCAAGTCGGCACCGTGGTTGGCCATGCAGACCGCGAGATTGATGCAACCGGCAAGATCGTCGCGCCCGGCTTTGTTGACATTCACACTCACTATGACGGTCAAGCAACCTGGGATCAGGAAATGGCTCCCTCCAGTTGGCATGGAGTCACCACCGTGGTGATGGGCAATTGCGGCGTGGGCTTTGCGCCAGCCAGACCTGACCGGCACGAATGGCTGATCAGCTTAATGGAGGGGGTTGAAGACATCCCCGGTACCGCCTTGGCCGAGGGGATAACGTGGGAATGGGAGACTTTCCCGGAGTATCTCGACGCGCTCGAAAAGCTCCCACGCACAGTCGATGTGGGGACGCACGTTCCGCATGGAGCAGTTCGGGCTTATGTGCTGGGTGATCGCGAGCAACCGGGCGCGGTGCCGACAGATGACGACATCAAAGCTATGTCTGACATCGTCGAGGAAGGGGTAAGAGCCGGTGCCCTCGGTTTCTCCACCTCGCGCACCGTCTTACACAAATCGGTCGATGGCGAGCTTGTCCCAGGGACTACTGCGACGGCGGAGGAGCTGGTGGCTATCGGCCATGCCATGGGTCGCGGTCAGGATGCGGGCGGTCACGCGGTTTTCGAAATGGCGAGCGATCTAAAGCGTGAGTGGAATGAGTTCGAATGGATGGGCAAGTTAAGCCGTGAGGCGGGCGTGCCTGTTACCTTCGCCGCGCTTCAGTCCATCGCGAAGGAGCTGCCACTGCAAGAACAAATCGACAATATGCGTGCCGAAAACGACAATGGCGCAAACATTGTCGCGCAAATCGCTCTGCGCGGAAACGGTATCATTATGGCGTGGCGGGGCACGGTTCACCCCTTTGTCTATCGGCCGAGCTGGCATGCCATTGCCGATCTTCCGTGGGAAGAGCAGAAGCCCAAATTGCTCGACCCTGAATTCAAAGCGCAGCTGCTATCTGAAACCAATGATTATACTGGCGCGCCGCAAGATATCATGGAAGTCGTCATGGTCATCACCATGGGCTGGGCCTTGCAATATGAGATGGATGAAGACTTCGATTACGAGCCCGATGCCACAGCTAGCGTCAATTCCCGTGCCGAAGGAGCCGGGATATCTCCGCAGGAATACGCCTATGACATGCTCTGCCGCGAAGATGGCTCTGGGTTCATTTACCTGCCGATCCTGAACTATGCGGATGGCAATCTCGACTTCCTCCATCCCTTGCAGCACTCCGACGATACGGTGAATTCGCTGTCAGACGGCGGTGCACATTGCGGTACGATCTGCGATGCCGCCTCCCCGACCTTCATGCTTGAACATTGGGTCAAAAACAGGAAGCGCGGTGACCGGATCACATTGGAAAATGCGATCAAGCGCCAATGCCACGATACGGCGGTGCTTTATGGTCTCGAAGATCGCGGGGTGATTGCACCGGGCTATATGGCGGATCTCAATGTGATCGATCTTGACAGGCTGTCATTGGGCCGCCCGTGGCTGGCATTTGATTTACCAGCAGGCGGAAGGCGCTTGCTTCAGAAGGCCGATGGATATGATTTCACCATTAAAAATGGCATCGTAACGTTTGAAGCTGGAGCCTGGACCGGGCAAGCGCCCGGCGGCCTAATCCGTGGTCCACAACGTATAGAACTGGCCGAAGCAGCGGAGTAATGATCGCCAATCACCCAGGTATAAATATACGAGAATTTGAACCCGGAGACGCGGCGGCTTTTGCGGCGCTCAATCAGCGCTGGATTGAGGACCTGTTTGATATTGAAGAGTCTGACAGCAAGCAGCTCGGCGATCCGCAAGGAGCTATAATCTCTGCCGGCGGCGCAATTGTCATGGCACTTGAAGAGGGGCAGGCGATAGGAACTGGCGCGGTCGTGCCAGCACACCATGCACCTGACAGCCGCAAATGGTGGGAGATCATAAAAATGGCGACTGATCCAGCGGCCCAAGGCAAGGGAGTTGGTAAAATGGTCCTCAACCGCCTAATTCTGATCGCCCGCGAGCGGGGCGCAGATGCGCTATGGCTGGAGACAAATGATGCACTTGGCTCCGCTGTCCGACTTTATGAGAGCGTTGGTTTTCGCAAGCTTACCTGCGAGGAACTCTGGCCAAGCCCCTACGGTCGCTGCAACGTTCAGATGACCATGGAGATTTACAAGCCTACGGTTTAATCACGATCCCCTTGGAAGGATCAATTCTGCCACTGATCATTTCAAGATAGGTAGTTCGTGCAGACTCAAGCCCTTGATGCGTCTCAATATCCACCGTGCCATCAACTGCCGCGAGGAACGCATGCCATGTCTTCGCGATCATCATCCCGCCTTCAACTGGCCCATGTTCTTTGAAGAAGGAGACGAAATGATCGGGCGCAAAGAACAAGGTCGGCTGCGGTCCGGGCAGCTTTCCTCCTTCACCACCCAGAGCACTTCGAGCCTCGATATGCGTCGCCCCGACAAGACAAGAATACTTCAGATTGTCGGTAAAGTGATGATGCAGCTTGGCCAGTACTTCAGCATTGCCAGCGAAATCAACCGTCACGCTCGGGCGGATCGGTAGTGTGCCAAGCGCATCATATGTCAGGACCTCATCATAAAGCCCTGTAGTTTCGACAAATTCGACATTTCCCGTCGAGGTAAGTCCAATTCGCTTAATGTTGGGTGACTTTTGCTTGGCAACATTCGCTAGGCCCAAAGCGGTTTTCGATGATGCGCTAGTAAGGATCACCTGCTCCGCTCCAAACCAGCTCTCAGACCGCATGAAGTAATCGATCATGAAGCCCGTTTTAAACAGAGGGCCGTAGATCATGCGCTCATTCTCGCGCGCAGGGTCATGCTCCGGGTCAGCGGCAAGGCGGGTATAGTTGTTGTAAACCGGACTCATCGGCTGGCGATAATCCGTCATGTCAGAAAAGCTTGCTGCGGTCACATTCCCCGGCACGATATCAAGCTGCGTCCCCATCGGCAGATAGCCATAGACACGCTCGCCCACCGCAATATCGGGCGATTTGCTCTCGGTAACTACCGCATGTCCCCACATAGGTACAATGCCAAGCCCCTCTTCATCACTGGCGGGTGGAAAGAAGTTCCAATAACCAAAGCCATCGCCGACAACGGCATAGGTAATGTTGTTTGCCGTTACCGAAAAGCTCTCTACTTTCAGACGTATAGAGCCATCGGCTAATTTGTCAGTGCCGGCTTCAGCAAGCACAGCATGGGTCAGTTCGCTTTTGCGGACATGGACTTGGGCTAAGGTCATGGGTGCAGATTCCTCCTCGTTCGGTCGGAAGCTTAACCCATCAATTCTCGATTTCCCAGCGTGTTGCGGTGATCGATGCCCTTTCTCCGGTGGTATCGAGCCAGGCCTTGAGCATATCGCATTGCTCAATGCCCACTTTGCCTTGGGGCGTAAGCTCGAGCGAACGGACGATGGGATAAAGGAACACATCAGCCAATGTGAAATTTTGTTCCTCATCGATCTGCATCCATGCAGCATCACGCTGGAGCTCGGATTCCAGAAAACCAAGGGCACGGCTGATCTGTGGAAGCGCCTGGTTTATTCTCTCGGGATCAATGGGATAACCTGCGACCCGATGCATAATCCATGGCATGACCAAGCCGTTCTCAAACAGCGGGAAGAGATAGTTGTTAGCAATCGCGATCCATTTATCCATCACAGCGCGATGTGATGGATCCGCCGGCTGCAAAGCGCGCTCATTATAGGCATTATCGAGGTATTGAGTGATGGACACGCTCTCGATCAGTTCGAGACCATCGACCTCGACGACAGGCACTTTACCGAACGGGTGACGGTTCTCTGGAGACTTTGCAGAAGTTGCGTTTGTTGCGTGGCTTAGTCCAGTTTCTTCACATGTTATCTGAATAATGCGCGTATAAGTCGAGATGACTGTCCCGTATATCTGGACCTGTGCTGCAACCGCGTCCTTCATTTGCCTCGCTCTACGGCGCTTCAGCCGTACCGCGGTTCGGCTCTTGCTCGCCCTGCACTTCAACCATTACCCGGCCCACATCCTCCATTCGCCTGGCAAAACCGCGTGCACGAAGCCCGCAAGTCTGCTCGAGTTGCGTCGAGTCCTCGTTGAGAAACGTTTGATAACGCTCAGCCAGTGCGACGTTGATAGGCGTTCCACGCTGGGCTTCGTAGCGCCCCAGAAAATATGTCATTGAGCTCACAAGTGCCATGCGGGAGTCGGGCGTTCTCACGCCTTCATCTGAGGCCAAGAGACCACCAATATAGAGGGCGCAGTCGAGATCATTATCAGGTGAGAAGCCTTGCCCAGTTTGCGTTGTATTCTCTTGAGCTGCAGTGGGAAAATAGCCCGTCAGTAAGAGAGCAGCAGCGATTATCCCACCTAAGGTACGCATTACACGCGCATCGGCATCAGCACATAAAGCGCTGGACTTGTCTCGTCCTCCCGAATGAGCGTTGGCGCGCCGGCATCAGCAAGATGCAGCTCAACCTCCTCCGCATCGAACTGACCAAGAATGTCCTTTAGATAATTGGCGTTAAAGCCAATCTCAAAGCCATCACTGCTGTAACTCGCTGCCAGCTCCTCTGCAGCATTACCATTGTCCGGCGAGGTTACCGACAGCGTGACTTTGTCATTGTCGAGTCCCATTTTGACTGCACGGGTCTTTTCCGTAGCGATTGTAGCCACCCGGTCGACACCTTGGAAAAAGAGCTTGGGATCCACTTTAAGAAGCTTGTCATTTCCGGTCGGAATAACCCGGCTATAATCCGGGAATGTCCCGTCGATCAGCTTACTGGTGAGGATGACCCCGCCCTCACCCGACAAGGTGAACCGGATTTTGGATGCTGACAGATCGATCATGACCGCGCCATCGAGCGCCTCTTCAAGTAACTTGCGCAGCTCAGCTACAGCTTTGCGCGGGATGATTACATCCGGCATCCCATCCGCACCATCAGGCTGTGCAATGGTAAAGCGGGCAAGCCGGTGACCATCGGTGGCAGCAGCCTTCAGCAATGGTCCGTCGTCGTCGCTGGCATGAAGGAAAATGCCATTCAGATAATAGCGCGTTTCTTCGGTTGAGATGGCGAAGCGGGTCGCGTCGATCATCTGAGCGAGCGTACGCGCTGGTAATTCGAACGAGGTTGGCAAATCACCCTCGACAATAACTGGGAAGTCATCGCGCGGAAGTGTAGGCAGCTTAAACCGGCTACGTCCGGCCTTGATTTCCATCTGATTTTCGGCGGCATCAAGGCTGACCTGAGAGCCTTCCGGAAGCTTACGAGCGATATCGAAGAGCAAATGCGCTGAGACGGTGATTGCGCCCGGCGTATCCACCGAAGCTGCGCTCATTGTCTCAACAACTTGCAAATCAAGATCAGTAGCCATCACTCGGACACTGCCACCTTCGGCCGCCTCAATCAGGACGTTGGAGAGGATCGGAATGGTGTTGCGGCGCTCAACCACCGATTGAACATGGGAAAGACAACGCAGAAGCGTCGCGCGTTCGATCGTAGCCTTCATCAGCGTTACCTATCGTCTTCGTGTTTTTCGGCGCCAAAAGGGGATGGAATCGCCCCTGAGAGTGCCCCTGGGTCAAAAAACCTTAGCGCGGCTGTCACGACGGGCAAGTTTGTAGCTTACCAAGAGACGATTCCCTTGGGGATAAGGGCCTCACAGCATCGCCATGCCACCATTTACATGCAAGGTTTCGCCCGTGATGTATCCGGCCTGGCGGCTTGCCAAGAAAGCGCAGGCCGATCCGATATCGTCACCCTCACCCATTTGCCCCATCGGAATCTTGGCATTGATCGTCTCGGTCTGTTTCTCATCGAGGGCTGTTGTCATGGCAGTGCGGATAAAGCCTGGAGCGACGCAATTGGCGGTAATCCCGCGTGAGGCCACTTCCTGGGCGAAGCTCTTGGTCATGCCAGTGAGGCCCGCCTTCGCCGCGCAATAGTTCATCTGACCGGGGTTACCGGTATGGCCCACAACGCTGGTAATGTTGATTATCCGACCGAAGCGGCCTTTCATCATTGGGCGGGCGGAGGCGCGCATCAGGCGGAAGGCGGCTTCCAGATTGACCGCGAAAACGCTGTCCCAGTCCTCATCCTTCATCCGCATCGCCAGACCATCGCGCGTGATGCCGGCATTATTCACCAGAATATCGATACCGCCCAGCGTATCAAGCGTCGCGGGGATGAGTTCATCAACCTGCTTCTTATCGGACAGATTGCAGGTGATTTCTACGTGATCCCCCGCTTCTGGCGAGCCCACCTCAGAAATCAGTTGCTCGCGGAACAGGCGAAGTTTTTCGCCATTGGAACCAGAGAGAGCAACACGGGCACCTTGTTTTGCAAGTGCTACCGCGATGGCCGAACCAATTCCTCCACTAGCACCTGTTATCAGGGCATTCATTCCATCAAGTCGAAACATTATCGGCTCCTCACCAATCAAAGTAATAGATCACAGCATTCTCACGCTCGTGCTTGAACCCTTGATAGAGACCATTCGCTGCCTCATTATCCGGTTCGGTCCCCAGCCAAATCTGTTCAATGCCTTCCGCGTCAGCCCTCTCAAAGACCGCCTGGATCATAAAGCGGGCAATACCGTTTCGTCGCCAATCGTCGCCCGTGCCAATCTCGTCAAGGAAGAGTTCGGTTGGCTTGTCAGGATGGTTGTGGACGACCGCCATGGCCATGCCGATCACCAGGCCCTTATAGACCGCGACGCATAGCCAGTTTACTGGCTGTGCAAGATAAGCCGTCAGCCGCGTCTGGTCGATCGCATAGTCAAAGACACCGGCAGCTACATTGCCAAGTAGATCGGCATTAGACGCGCTAATCCAGTGCAGCTCTGGTGTTGGGTGAGAAGCTGATTCTGCGCACTTCCTGGACTCGGCCATCAGACATGTCTCCCTCGACAATCTCATAGCCCATCAGTGCAAATATGCGATTCCCCATGAAGATCGGCCGTGCATTGCCATACCAATCGACGCAGGATGCGATACAAGCGTCGTCAACGGCATCCTCGGTGCGTGCCGCAAGCTCGCCAGCGGGTCTGAGGTCGCGAGCATCGCGGCGCAGAAACGCGATGGCTGAGCCAGAGCCGAGAAACTCAGAACCGTCGCGCTCTAGCCGGCGGGCAATCGGCAATCCGAGCGTGCCGGAAAGCCCATCCGCGCTGCCTCGATCTGGTTTAAAGAAGAACGCCTGACTGCGGGTTTCACCTTCGCTTGCAGAGGCGAGCATATAAGTCGCCTCAAGCTTTGCATTGCGCGCCAGTTCGAGCGAGCTGAATCCCAATGCTCCATCATTTGAAGGGCCAACTACCACTCCATCTTTGCCCATCTTGTCAAACCGGGTGATCCCATGAGGTATGGCAACTTCTTGTACTGGTCGTCCATCCAGGGGAACAGCATAGACGATCGGTGTTTGCGCCTCACGGTCATAACCTCCGGCTGCATAGAGCAGATAGTCACCAACAAAGCGGTTGTGGAAGCGCCATCCACTAGGTTTGGGCAGCTCGCGGTAATGCTGTCGAACCAGCGTCCCGCTGCCCCCGCCAAAGGCGTCAAATGGTATCTTTGCAAGCGAGACATCGCCAGCGGAATACTCACTTGCCCACATGCCCTCGCCATTGCCGACAGCACGAAGTAGGACCCGAAGCACGCCATCCTTGGTGTTTTCAGCAAAGGAGAACTGGTCGACGGGCGACCCAGCCACCTGAACAGCGCCAGGACGCGATCCATCGAGCGGAATACGATAGAGCTGTCCCGGAGTTCTTGCGGCGCGTTCTTCCCAGCCAGAGCGCGCTACACCCGTCCACGCATAGACCGCTTCGCGCGAAACGTAGAACGCATGGCTCCATGTCCCGGCGATAACAGTGGCCGAACACTCAAAATTCTCAGCAGCAAGATCGCAGCGGGTGACCGTGTGCAGTACATCAATGGCGAAACGTCCGCTGCGATAGGGCTCGGCAACGAGGAAATCCTCAGGCTTGACCAGAATCTGCTCCTGGTCACTGCCAAACTCGCGCATAGCAGGAAGCGAACTCTCAAGGTTTGACCAATAAGCATAGACCGGGGCGTAGAAAATGAGCTCATCGCCGATCAGCCGCGAGGCGTAATTCGAAGATGAGTAATAGTCGCCTGAGCGCATGTAGTGTGTATCTCGGTAGGCTATCTCGCCCTCATCCGAGATATCGAAGCGATTGATCTCAGTGCCAAACGCTCCATAGGAATAGCCCACGACAATTACCTGATTGCCGCGTACCAGCATTTCATCATACCAAGTGTTGCCAGGATTCTCTTTGCCCGGCGGAAAAGCGTTGGCGGTGTCTATCGATTCAAGTGCGCCGTCACCTATGCGAACAGTGAACAGTCTCCCACGCCTAAGAACAACCAGAAAGTCGCCTATGTTCTTGACGATACCGCCTTCATCGACACCCGCTTCCTGCGTATTGGTGATGCTCTCGTTCTCAGCACTGCCCGCGTCAGCCAGGGCCTCGATCTCGGCCGGCGCGGCCATTGCCTCGAGCCCCACAGCACTGTAACTCCGGCGATTACGCTCCTCTAAGGCCAGCATCTTTTTAACGAAGGCATCAAGCTCGCGCTCATTGGCAAAGCCACTTAGCCCGCTCTGGTCATAAAGAGCGGTTTGCGACGTCGGGCCTGCAAGTGCCACAGTCCCCAGTGAAACCGCACCCAACATTGCCGTGATCAAGGAAAACGCAGCGGCGGAAGCTACCTTCAGCATGAAACCCCTCCTCGGTTCATCCAGACGGGATACGCTGAACCTTATAAGCTGAATGCTGCCTTACGCGTGCTTTTTGGCGTAGGATTCAAGGTCTTCCATAGTGATAAGGCTGACTGCCTCCGCCTCGCTCGCGATCTTGCGGATCATCGGGCTGAGCACTTTTCCACCGAATTCCACGAACTGAGCAACACCGTCCGCGCGCATAGCCGCAACACTTTCGCGCCAACGAACACGACCTGTCACTTGCTCCACCAGGAAGCTCTGCTCTTGAGCTGGGTCTGTCACTTTTGCTGCTGTCACATTGGCATAGAGCGGTAAGGCAAGTGCAGTCAGAGGGTTGTCAGCCAAAGCGTCTGCCATCCGGTCTGCCGCGGGCTTCATAAGTGAACAATGAAACGGCGCGGAGACCGGAAGCATAACACCGCGCTTTATTCCGTGTTGCTTCACCAGACCCACCGCACGTTCAATGGCTGATTTATGACCGGATATGACGACCTGTGCAGGATCATTGTCATTTGCGACTTCGCAGACTTCTCCTTGAGACGCCGCCTCAGCTAGAGTTTTAGCTTTTTCGACATCCGCACCCAATAGCGCAGCCATTGCACCCTCACCAACCGGAACCGCCGCCTGCATCGCGTTGCCGCGCAGTTTGAGCAAGCGTGCGGTTGTTGCCAGATCAAAAGCGTCCACCGCACACAGCGCAGTGTACTCGCCGAGTGAATGGCCCGCTACGCAAGATCCTGCGTCTGCAATTTTTACCCCAAAATCGGTTTCAAGGACGCGCAGAGTAGCAATTGCGTTTGCCATGATCGCTGGTTGTGCATTCTCGGTGAGGGTTAATTGGTCCTCGGGACCCTCTGCCATGATTGCTGAGAGCTTTAGCCCGAGTGCATCATCGACTTCTTCAAGCACCTCGCGCGCCGCGCTGCTGGCAGCGACAAGCTCTACGCCCATACCGACTTTCTGGCTTCCTTGTCCTGGAAACACGAATGCTGTCATTTTTCAGATCCCTTTTCTGACGCTTGGGCGCCTGAACTTTTGCGGGTCCCGCTAGCCACCACCGGCCGGACCTGCAAGTCCGAATGGCACAACCCTATTGGCCGATGTATGGCCAATCTCCGCCCGACCTAGATAAGGTATGCCAGCTCGTGTGCACCAGAACTTGGTAATATCGACTTCGTCTGAGCCAAAGGGGATATCATTGTCAGGAATATCTGTAACCGCGCCGAGCCTCAGCCCTGCAATGCGTGGCAGGCTGCCCGCGAGTGAGAAAAACACCCGGTCGATGGCATAGAGCTGCTCGCTCACTTCCTCGACCATGACAATATGATCGGTCAGGTCAGGCATCATCGGCGTCTTAGCGAGCATCGCCAAAGTGATAAGGTTAAAAGCGGCTGTCGGCGTCGTGCCGTCAAGGCTTGGCTCTAGGCCGGAGTTATCTCCACCAAACCACCGCAAAACGCGCCTAGCGGACTCTGGACCGCTGCTGGAGCTGGCGCTGATTGGCATGGAACCATGTGCGCATTGGCCGATCCGAGCACGGTACAGCGCGCCCAAAAGATAGCCGCAATCGGAATAGCCGACATAGGTTTTCGACCGCGCCGCTGCGTTCATTCGCGCAATCGCCGCTTCAGCAATGCGGTTGGAGCCGTAGCCGCCGCGCGCAAACCACACAGCGTCGAAGGCAGAATCATTTGCGCAGTCTAGTAATCCGGTTAGCCGCGTAAGATCGTCTCCGGCAAAATGACCTAGCCGTTCAAAACACTGATCATGAAAGGTTACCGAGTGATCTGGAAACTCTGCTGCAACCAACGTCTCCAACGCAGCAGCATGATCGCGGGTAATAGCCCTTGCGGGTGCACAGATAGCGATATTTGTCATTAAGTCAGCCTATGGCGCTTGTCAGTCCTCTTGCAAGCCCATAACCATGCAATCCATGACGATTTCTGAGGGTGAGGCGGCGCGCAAGCGCCCTTTCTTTTTCTGCGGTATTGGCGGGTCCGGCATGCTGCCGCTCGCTCAGCTTGCTCGTGGCTTTGGCTATGAGGTGGCAGGATCAGACAGAAGCTATGACCAGGGCCGCACTCCTGAGAAATTTTCCTGGCTGGGTGACAATGGCTTTACCCTGTTTCCGCAGGACGGAAGCGGCATTACCTTGAGAGAGCAGGTCTTGATTGCATCAGCTGCGGTTGAAGACACTGTTCCTGAAGTCGCTCGAGCCAAGGAACTTGGTTGCCAGCGCATGACGCGTGCTGAACTCTTGGCTGAATTGTTCAATGGGGCAGATTATTCGGTCGCAGTCGGGGGTACTTCGGGCAAAAGTACAGTCACAGGCATGATCGCCTGGATCATGGCTGAGGCTGGACATGACCCCACCGTGATGAACGGCGCAGTCATGAAGAACTTCGCCGATGAGAGTAATCCGTTCGCGAGTGCGCGTGTGGGATCGCCAGATATCTTTGTCAGCGAAGTGGATGAAAGCGACGGCTCAATCGCTCTATACAAGCCCACGATCGGGGTGCTCCTCAACGTTAGTTTGGATCACAAGTCGATCGAGGAACTGCGGACACTGTTCGGTAACTTCGTCGCCGAAGCCGGCTGTGCAGTCATTAATCGCGATAATGAGGAAGCCAGCGCGCTTGCAGAAAAAGCTTCGCAAAAGGTCACTTTCGCAATTCATAATCAATCCGCTGATGTTATCGTTGAACCGGATTCCATTGAACATGGTCCGTTGAGCATTCGCGCAATCGTGATCGATAATCGCGAGCGCAAGGTCTTCCCGCTCGATCTGCCGATGCCCGGACTCCACAATCTCTCCAACGCCTTGGCAGCGATTGCAGCGATGAGCGCGGCGGGGATTGAAGTAAGCCGCTCAGTCTACGCGCTGAGCCGCTTTGCTGGGCTGGCACGGCGATTTGATGTTGTTGGCACCACCACGGGCGGGATCAGCGTGATCGACGACTTTGGTCACAATCCCGAAAAGTGTGCGGCTACCTTGCGGACTTTAAAGGCGACTGAGGGTCGGGTGATCGCCTTCTTCCAACCTCATGGCTACGGCCCACTACGGCAAATGGGAGAGGAGCTCTCCAAGACTTTCGCGCGCGAGCTTAACGAAGATGATATCACCATCATGTGCGATCCTGTCTACTACGGGGGAACGGTCGACCGCAGCGAAGGGACGGAGCGGATCATCAGCTTGATCGAACACCACGGCGGTTCGGCTGAACATATTGCGTCACGCGATGCTTGCGGTGATCGGATTGTCGAACTGGCCAATCCCGGTGACCGCATTGTCATAATGGGCGCGCGCGATGACACTTTGAGCACATTCGCTAAAAGCATCTACGAGCGGCTTGAATGAACATCTACCGCCTGGCGGTGCGGCACGCTCAGCTAATGCTGTTCGCCACGCTGGCGTCCTTCCTGTTTGTCATCACGATCGACAAGTGGATCGGTCATTCGACCTGGGCGTTCGCAGTTGCGGTGTTAACGCTGATCGCTTTCAATGCCCGGATCAGGCTTTTCAATTGCCCTACTTGCGGGAAAAATCTGTTCTTTCGTGGCGCAATCATCTTCCCTTGGCCTAGCAAAACTTGCAGCCAATGTGGCACTAATCTCGATAAGCCAGACTAACCCGCTTTTTCTTTATCTACTGCGCTTTGGTAGGCAGCTCTTGCCGTCAAGCGATCGCGGTAAGCCTTAAGCGCATCCGGCACCCGACCGTCCAGCCCGACAGCCTGAGCCAAGATGAGCGCATAACCCACGCATATATCGGCAACGGTAAAACGCTCGGCGCAAATGTACTCGCGCGTCGCAAGCCGCTGCTCAACCTTTACAAGGCGCTTTTCAAACCAGTCGGCGTAGGCATGCCCCGCATCCTCCCAGCCCTTTTGCTTCTCGAACATGGCAAAGCGCATGTATACCGTTTGCGGGAAGGTGATCGTGGCATCGGCGTGGTAGGTGAAGTCAAGATATTCACCATAATCCGCTTCACCGAGCTCGACGATCAACCCACTCGCTCCGCCGCGAACCGCGAGATAATGGGCAATCGCGCAGCTTTCGGTCATATGTGTATCGCCATCAATCAACAGCGGAACAGTGCCGAGCGGATTGGTCTCAAGATACTCTGGCGCTTTGTGACGCGGCGGGAATGGCAGCATTCTAAGGTCAAGCTCAACGCCCGCTTCTTCGGCCGCCCATGTGCAGCGAAGCCCACGCGAGCGGGCGCAGGTGTAGAGAGTTGGCTTAACCATCAATGCCCTCCCTCATAGCCAATCACCTTGTGTAGCAAGACCGCAATAATAGCGCCCAGCACAAGCCCAAGCACCGCTGAGATCGCAGCATAGCTGAACCAGCCGCCAATCTCGCCAAGCGCTCCTGCAACGGCATATTCTGCGCCGTGAGCAATATCATAGAACAGGTCGAAGCCGATTTCATGCGTGCCGTGGATGATAATCCCCCCGCCAACCCACAGCATCGCCACTGTGCCGATCACCGAAAGCGCGGTAAGCAATTTGGGAACAAAGGCCACCAGCCCTGCCCCGAACTTCTGCGCAGCCTCACTCTGACGCTTAGTCATCGCAAGGCCAATGTCGTCGAGCTTAACGATGATCGCAACCGTGCCATAGACGACCACGGTCACTGCAACCGCGACAATGGCGAGCGCTGCGCCCTTTTGCCACAGGCTGTCCGCGATCACCGCGTTTTGCGTGAGCTCATTGAGCACAATCGCCATAATCTCGGCCGAAAGGATGAAGTCAGTGCGGACTGCACCCGCTATGCGTTGTTTCTCAAAAGCCTCGGGGTCATCGATCTCATCCTCGACCGTCTTACCGTGCTTGGCCCCACCGAGCTTTTCCATCACCTTTTCCGCGCCTTCATAGCACAGGAAAGCGCCGCCAATCATTAGCAGATAGATGATGAGCCAAGGCGCGAAATAATCGAGCAGCATGGCAATCGGTAAGAGGATAATCAGCTTGTTAAACAAGCTGCCCTTGGTGATCGCCCAGATGATCGGAAGCTCGCGCGCGGGAGACAGCCCCGTCACATAGCTCGGCGTCACCGCAGCATCATCGATCACCACGCCCGCTGTCTTTGACCCGGCCCTACCCGCCGCCGCCGCAATATCGTCAACCGATGCCGCAGCTGTCCGAGCGATCACTGCAACATCGTCAAGCAGCGCTACCAATCCTGATGGCATTTCTTATATTCCCTCATTCGAGGAGTGGGTGATGCCCGACAGCGGTCCGCACGCCAAGCGTTCAAAGCTTGCATTCCCCACTAAACTCGGTATGTGCGCCCAACCCTTCTTTCCGGGAAGGACTGAAAGAAAGCCGGAGGGGCCCTGCAATCCTGCAGATAAGCCAGCGATCGGCATTACATTGTAAGGACGTGAAGTATGGCTCTGTATGAGCACATCTTCCTCGCGCGTCAGGACCTCTCGCAGGCCCAAGTTGACGCGCTGGCGGCCACGGCGACCGAAATCGTCGAAGCGAATGAAGGCAAGGTCACCAAGACCGAGACCTGGGGCCTTAAATCCCTCGCTTACAAAATCGAGCGCAACCGCAAAGCGCATTTCGTCATGCTCAACATTGATGGACCCGGTGCGGTCGTCGCAGAGCTTGAGCGTCAGACCCGTATTAACGAAGACGTCATCCGCTACATGACCATCCGTGTTGATGAACACGAAGAAGGTCCCAGCGTAATGATGCGTAAGAATGAGCGCGACCGTAAGCGCCGTGAACCACGTGAGGAGCGCGACTGATGGCCCGTCCGTTTTTCCGCCGCCGCAAGACTTGCCCATTCTCCGGCAATGATGCCCCGAAAATTGACTATAAAGACGTGCGTCTGCTGCAGGGCTTTATGTCCGAGCGTGGCAAGATCGTGCCTTCGCGCATCACCGCCGTCTCCGCCAAGAAGCAGCGTGAACTGGCCAAAGCCATCAAGCGCGCACGCCACATCGGCCTGCTTCCCTACATCGTGAAGTAAGAGGAGAAGACACATGGATATCATTCTCCTTGAACGCGTCGAGAAGCTCGGCACGATTGGCGATGTTGTCACTGTAAAAGATGGCTATGCTCGCAACTTCCTGCTGCCACAAAAGAAGGCCCTGCGGGCCAATGACGCCAATAAGGCGGTGTTTGAAGCCAACCGTGAGCGGCTCGAAAAAGAGAACGCTGAAAAGCGGACTGTGGCTGAAAGCACTGGTGCAAAAGTTGCTGGCGCTGAGGTTGTCCTCATTCGTGCCGCCTCCAATACCGGTCAGCTTTACGGCTCAGTCAACGTACGCGACATGGTGGCTGGACTGACCGAGCAAGGCCACGAGATCGACAAAAAACAAGTTATCATGGGCGCACCGATCAAAACCATCGGTATGCACGATGTGACTGTTGCGCTGCACCCTGAGGTGCATGTGACTGTGAAAGCAAACGTTGCCCGCTCTGATGATGAAGCTGAGCTTCAGTCACAAGGCGTTGACGTTCTTGCGCAAATGTTTGCCGACGAGCAGCGCGAGATCGAGGAAGCAGCCGCTGCCAACACTCGTGACCCAAGCCTTGAGCCTGGCGAAATCCCCGAGGAGCTGTTTGAAGAAGGCGCTGCTCCGGAAGCTGAGGACCCCTCGGAAGGTGAGGCGGAAACAAGCGAGGAGAGCGAGGGCTGATCATTTCCCCCCCTCTTTTCGAGACCCAATCAAAAGGGCGCGAGAGTCACATGGCTTTCGCGCCCTTTTTGTAAAAGCAGCCTGCAAGGGCTAAATAATGAACTACAGGAAAGACTATATGACCCCAATCCCCACTATCCTTGAACAATTGCAGCAGCATTATGAAGCGGCAGTGCTGACCCTCCGCAACGACGTTATAGCCTTTGGCAAAGACGGCACACTTCCGCCCGAACGCAAGCGTCATGACGGCAGTTACGCTTATCCGCAGCTGACTTTGCATTATTCTGGAGTGGGTGATCCCAAAGACCGAAGCCGTGCCTTTGGCCGCTTGGAATTGCTGGGGACGTACACCACAACTGTTACGCGGCCCGACTTGTTTACAAGCTATTTGACTGAACAGTTGGAACTGATTTCAGCTGAGTATGAGATCGACGTGACCGTTAGCCGTTCGCGACAGGAAATCCCCTTTCCTTACGTGCTCGACGGCGAGGCAGGCGCAGCCATGCAAGGCATTGCACCGCAAGATATTGCACAGCATTTCCCCTCGACAGATCTTTCATTGATCGGTGATGAGCTTGCCGATGGGATTGAGTTTGATGAGAACTCGGAAATGCCGCTGTCGCTGTTCGACGGCTTGCGCACTGACTATTCACTCGCGCGCCTCGCTCACTACACCGGTACTAATGTTGAAGACTTTCAAGATTTTATCCTCTTCACCAACTACCACCGTTATGTTGATGAGTTTGTAAACTGGGGCGCCAAGCAAATTTGTGACGGCGGACACACAGCTTTGAAGGGCGCTGCAGGGCTTAATATCGAAGAGTGCACCGATAACGCCCAAGGCCAGTTGAACGATACAGCTTGGCGCAAGCACCAGATGCCCGCCTATCACCTCATCCGCGAAGACGGTAAAGGTATCACCCTGGTCAACATTGGTGTTGGCCCTTCAAATGCAAAGACCATTTGCGATCACTTGGCTGTGCTGCGGCCACACGCCTGGATGATGATTGGCCACTGCGGCGGCGTCCGCTCCAGTCAGAAGATCGGCGATTTTGTGCTCGCTCACGCCTATCTGCGTGATGACCATGTGCTCGACAGTGTGCTTCCTCCTGAAGTGCCCATCCCGCCGATCGCTGAGGTCCAACTCGCCCTCGCCAGCGCTGCCGAAGCCGTATCGGGCGTACAAGGCGCAAACATTAAGCAGCGTATGCGGACCGGCACCGTTGTCACCACTGATGACCGAAACTGGGAGCTGCTTTACGCCAGCTCTGCCAAGCGTTTTTCGCAAAGCAGGGCGATTGCGGTTGAGATGGAAAGCGCCACTATCGCGGCACAAGGCTACCGGTTTCGTGTGCCGTACGGAACGCTTCTGTGCGTCTCCGATAAGCCACTACACGGAGAAATCAAACTGCCGGGCCAGGCAAACAAGTTTTATGAAGAAGCAATCGCTGCCCATTTGCAGATTGGCTTAGAAGCTTGCCAACACCTTCGCGAAGAGGGTGACCGACTGCATTCGCGCAAACTGAGGGCTTTCAACGAGCCGCCCTTTAGGTAACTCGTTTGCGAGACCGAGCATCAAACGGTCAAAGACACGTTGTATTACGCAAATCTGCGAGACAGAAACGCTAACCAAACTATCCCATGACTGCGGCCATGGGAATGGCAAACATCCTGATGGTTCGCGTCAAGGCTCAAACTATAGCCAGGGCGGCAGCGGCCACATTGACGGATCCCGCGAGAGCACCATTGGCGCTCTGGCCAGCAGGCCGACCGGGGCGATCTGTATGAACCTCTCCATAGAAGAAATTCGGAAGCGAACCATGTTAGCGCTCATTGCTTCTGGGTGGATTCTCACTCTCGTGCTCGCCGCAATGAGCATCGGGATTAGCAAGTTTGCGTTTCCCGCTACGGTTATCGCAGCAAGTTCAAATCTCATCC
>JBCDKX010000043.1:0-18756 GCA_038746055.1 Pseudomonadota bacterium | reverse complement strand
GTTCGCCAAAGTCCGTCCACAGCTGGGGGCTCTTGGGGGCTTCTTAAGCAAATGCAGGGCAGTTTCGCCGATTTTGACGAGAAAGGCCCCCAATGCCTCTAACGGACAATGCAATTCGTGCCGCTAAGCCACGGGAAAAGAACTGGAAACTGTCAGATGAGAAGGGTCTCTACCTGCTCTTAACCTAGCGATGATCATCATCCTCGCTATATGCAAAGCGACATTCTTGATTGCTGCTGCTAGGATGAAAAGGCCCACACCTCCCCCCAAGGTGTGGGCCCGGCGCCGGAGGGCTGCACCGCCCTCCGTTCGGGTCGCCTTCGCTAACCCCCCGCTGCGTAAGTCTGTATTAAGCATGTTGGCTGTGGCCCTTCTGTGATGGCCATCACTATCGGGTGCATTTGTTTTCAGCGCATTTTGAAAAAGTGCCATCGCGGTTCGATTGCCCAGAGCGACGGGAATGGGTAACGCTGTGCGGGGAGCAACATGAACGAGTTTGATTCCATTATAGGTGCGCTGGCACCCGACAGTCTGCTGCGGGCACTCTCGCGCGACCAGCTTGAAGGCTTGCTGGTCAAATCATCGCGTCGGGAACTCAGCAAAGGCGATGTCCTGATTAATCAGGGCGATGAGGATGGCGATTTTGCCGTCTATCTTCTCTCCGGCGCGCTCAAAATCAGCTTCGTGAGCGCGAGTGGGCGAGAGATTATCCTTAACTATTGCGCGCCAAATGAGCTTGTCGGTGAAATCGCTTTACTTGATAGCGGTCCGCGCACCGCCTCGGTAAGCGCGGTTGTTCAATCGGAAGTGCTGCTCTTGCCGACTAAGCTGTTTCTCGAGACAGTATCGACCAATCCGGCGTCGGTGGTGGGCGTTATGCGCGAACTTGCGCGGCGTGTCCGGCAACTGAACCTTGTGGTCGAAAGCGATCGCACTTTTTCCATGGGACCGCGTTTGGCGCGTGCCCTGGTCCGCTTGATTGATCGCAATCACAGTGATGGGCGGCTTGTCTACAGCCCGAGCCAGAACGACTTGGGTGCCTTTGCTGGCCTCGCGCGTGAGAATGTGAGCCGTTTGCTTTCGGAATGGGAGAGCCAGAGCATTATTGCGCGCGTTGGCCGCTCGCTCGAAGTGCGCGATGCTGAATATCTTGAGCTACTCGCTGAATTCGGCGATGATCTGTGAAGAGGCTCACCGATTTTGTCTTCCGTTGATTAGTCGGTCAACGATTGATGGGTCGGCGAGTGTTGAGGTATCACCGAGCGCGCTGTGGTCATTTTCGGCGACTTTGCGCAGGATGCGCCGCATGATTTTGCCGGAGCGGGTTTTGGGCAGGCCGTCGGTGAACTGGATGTGGTCTGGTGTTGCAATAGGGCCGATCTCTTTGCGTACATGCGCGCGCAGCTCAGCGTAAAGGTCATCGGAGCCTTCAAGCCCTGCGTTCAAAGTGACGTAGCAATAGATGCCTTGCCCTTTGATGTCGTGCGGATAGCCGACCACTGCAGCCTCGGCGACCATGCTATGCAGCACCAGCGCACTTTCCACCTCGGCGGTGCCCATGCGGTGGCCAGAGACATTGATCACATCATCCACGCGGCCGGTGATGCGATAATAGCCATCCGCATCGCGCTTGCAGCCATCGCCAGTGAAGTACTTGCCGGTGTAAGTGCTGAAATAGGTCTGCACAAAGCGCTCATGATCGCCGTAGACAGAACGAGCCTGCCCGGGCCATGAGTGCGTCAGGCATAGGTTCCCCTCATTGGCGCCGTCCAAACTTGCACCGTCATTATCGACCAGCTCAAGCTGCACGCCGAACATAGGCAGTCCTGCGCTCCCCGGCTTCATATCGTGCGCTCCAGGGAGAGTTGTCAGCATGCAGCCGCCGGTCTCGGTCTGCCACCAGGTGTCGATAATCGGACAGCGGCCTTCGCCGACAACGTCAAAGTACCAGCGCCATGCTTCGGGGTTGATCGGTTCTCCCACAGTCCCGAGCAAGCGAAGGGAGGAGCGGCTGCGACTGGTCACGAACTCATCACCTTCGCGCATCAAGGCACGGATCGCGGTCGGCGCGGTGTAGAGGATGTTGACCTGGTGCTTATCCACCACATCCCAGAACCGGCCATGGTCGGGGTAGTTGGGCACGCCTTCGAAGATCACCTGCGTTGCCCCATTCATTAATGGGCCATAGACGATGTAGCTATGCCCGGTGACCCAGCCGATATCTGCGGTACACCAGAAGACCTCATCTGGTTGATAGTCAAAGATGTAGTGGAAGGTTGTGGCGGTCCACACGCCATAGCCGCCTGTGGTGTGGAGGACGCCCTTGGGCTTACCGGTTGAACCTGAGGTATAGAGGATGAAGAGCGGGTCTTCGGCCTGCATCACTTCGCATGGTACGGGCGCATCAGACGCGACATCGCGGTACCATTGGTCGCGGCCTTCCAGCATCGAGACTTCAGTTCCGGTGTGCTTGATCACCAGCACTCCTTCGACTCCGCTTGCGCCTTTGATCTGAAGGGCCGCATCGACATTGGCTTTAAGTGGGATCGACTTGGAACCGCGTAGCCCTTCATCAGCGGTGACCACAAAGCGCGAGCCGCAATCCTCAATCCGCCCGGCCAGCGCCTCTGGCGAGAAGCCACCAAACACCACGGAGTGGATCGCGCCGATCCTGGCACAGGCGAGCATCGCAGCGACGCCTTCGACCACCATCGGCATATAGATCGTCACCCGCTCCCCCTTGGTCACGCCAATGGCTTTGAGCGCATTGGCCATGGCAATGACTTCGCGTTGCAGCTCGGCATAGGTGAGGGAGCGGCCTTCCTTCGCCGGATCGTCGGGCTCGAAGATCAACGCTGTTGTCTCGCCGCGTCCGGCGGCAACATGGCGGTCCACCGCATTATGGCACAGGTTTAGTGATCCATCCTCAAACCATTTGATCTGCACCGGATCATAGGACCAGTCTCCGCCCATACTGGGCCTAACCGCCCAATCAAGCCGCTCCGCCTGCTCCAGCCAAAACCCATCCGGATCACCAATAGAACGAGCATAAAGCGCATCATATTGACCACCAGCGCAATGCGTGGCTCGTTCTGAATTGGGGCGTTTGACGGCCTCGGTCATTTGTCCGACTCTCCCTTGGTTCTTTATCATGCGGTTAATAGTCGCAAGATGGCCCGCAGAGAAAGCTCTGAATGATCAGATGGTGACAGAATTCTCCAATGTATCTGTTACGTCTATATGCGCTGGGGCAACCGCCTAGCTCGCCCGTACCTCTTCGAGGAACCCATTTACCTGAGAGCGCAAAGTGGCCGCTTGCTGTTCGAGTGCGGTGGCACTTTGTAGAACCTGGCTCGCCGCTTCTCCAGTTGAAGTTGAAAGCTCCTGCACTTCCTGAATGTGGCCGGACACTTGCTCGGTACCGCGCGCAGCAATCTCAACGCTACGTGCTAAATCTTGCCCCGCATAGCTTTGTTGATCGACTGCACCGGCAATCGATACCGCAACACTCTCCAGCTCGGCCACTTCGCTGGCGATTGAACGCAAGGCGGCAACGCTGGCTCCGGTCGTCTCCTGCATATCGCGGATTTGCAAAGCCACTTCTTCTGTTGCACGACTGGTCTGCATGGCAAGTTCTTTAACTTCACTCGCCACTACCGCAAAGCCTCGACCCGTTTCGCCGCCGCGCGCTGCTTCAATCGATGCGTTGAGGGCGAGCAAATTCGTGCGCTGTGCAATTGTCTGAATAAGTTCGACAATATGCTCAACCTGCTCCGCGCTTTGGGAGAGCTTGGCAATGGTCGCATCGGCCTCATGAGTTGAGGTGCTGGCTTTGCGCGCGAGTTCCGCTGAAGAAGCTGCCTGGCGGCTGACCTCACCGATCGACATAGCGAATTCATCCGAGGCGGCAGCTGCTGCTGTTGCGCCAATATTGGCTTCTTGCATGTGTACGGTGACACCGCTGGTACGGGTGGATGCCTGATCTGCGCTGGCTGCCATCGAACTCGCAGTGCTTTGGAGCTGGCTTGAAGCGCTTGCCACCTGGCCGACGATATCGGCAACCTTGCGCTCAAATTTGTCAGCGATCTGGCGCAATGTGCGCTCGCGTTCGAGCCTGGCTTCTTCCTGCTGCTCTTGCAGGCGCGTTTGCTCTTCCAGTCTTTCGCGAGCCCTTTTTGACTGCTCATGGCTCAAGCGCTCGAGCCGAACTCCGGCATGGTGGAACACGATCATGGCGCGGTTCATTTCACCGATCTCATCCCGACGATTGCTTGCTTCAGTGTCGGCGGCAAGTTCGCCCGAAGAAAGCCGTGTCATGCGGCCGGCAAGGTCAGACAATGCGCCCCCGACATGGCGGTCAAAATAGCGCTGTGCGATTAGCGTTAGCAAAACAAGTATTCCGGCGAACCCAATCCAGAAGGAGAGTATCGTTGTAATCATCCCATCATTTGACGCTGCCAGGGTGTGCGCTTTTTTTTCCAGCTGATCGGTGAGATTCTGGGCAGCCTTTATTGTGTCCCTGCCGGCCTCCAAATCACTATTGGAAAGATCGACCAAACGCTTCACGGGTGTGTCGCCCGCGGCGCTCTCTAACCTTGTGCGATAATCGATAAGCGAAGCTGTGATTGAAGCAACTTGCGCCGAGTAAGCCGGGGTAGACGCTTGTTCCAATTCGCTGAGTTCATCCAAGGATACGAGCGCACGATCAATCTTAGCCACTGCCTCGCTTCTTTGTTGCATTTCTGCGCTTGCGCTGAAGCGTTCAGCATGACCCTGCGCTTCGGACAGCTCAACGATCAGCCGTTCTGCAACAAATGCGTCCCGATAGGCATCCGTGGTCAGATCTGAGCGATTGCTGACTTCGATGAAAGCGATCACAACAACAAAGCCCGCCAGCAGCGCGACGGCAAGGTTAATACCGAAGAAAAGGGTGATCTTGCGACCAATCGAAAAGCTGTGGAATCGGGAAGCGAGCGTGCCCAATGCCCCTATTGGCATGTTCTCGCTCTTGCCAGGATCGGCTATACGATCTGGATCGAGGTCGATTGCGATTTCCCGTAGTGCGCTCATTGTGCCGTTCCAAGCTTGGCAGAGCGGGCAGGTGCTTCTTCAGTAAGGGAGGTTGTCCCAAGGTTGGATCGTTGCTTTTGGTTTTTGACTAAGGTGTCAATTTCGCAGGCGGACATCGCCTTGTAGTACAGCCAACCCTGGATCTGATCACATCCTGCCATACGCACCATGTTGGCTTGGGCTTCTGTCTCAACCCCTTCTGCGGTCACGCCCATGTCGAGCGCGCGCGCCACGGCAATGCTTGAGAGCATCATCGCTCGGCTGCCTTCATCTCTCGATGCTTGCACCACAAGACTACGATCCAGTTTGAGCTTCTCAAACCGGAATTGGCGCAGGAACCCGATTGATGCATATCCCGTCCCGAAGTCATCCAGCGATATCTTGATCCCGAACTTGCGGATCACATCGAGGCTACGCTCGGCCACGACAGGATCGAGTACGAGGCAGGTTTCAGTGACTTCAAGTTCCAGCATATGCGGCGGATAACCGGTCTCCTCAAGGATTTCGCCAAGCTTGATTGCAAACTCAGAATTGCGCAGCTGAGCCGCTGAGATGTTTACCGATAATGCTATGCCGTCCCAATTGCGTGCCTTGGTCATCGCATCGCGCAGGACCCACAGACCGATTGGGTTGATTAACCCTGACTCTTCGGCCACCGGGATAAAGACATTGGGGCTAATTTCTTCCCCATCGCTTCTGTGCCAACGCAGCAAGGCTTCAACTGCGACAATATGGCCATGCTCGGCATCGACAAGCGGTTGATAAGCTAATGCGAACTCATTGTTGGTCAGGCCCGAACGCAGGCTTTCCTCCAAGTCGCGTACCGCCTCACGCCGTTCGTCAAAACTAGTGTTGAACCAGGTACAGCGCATTTTGCCGCCACGCTTGGACATGTACATTGCCACATCGGCGCGGCGGATTAACTCGGAAGCAGCTATCCGGACGTCAGCGGTGCTATTGGCAAGGCCAATGCTGGCTCCAATTGCCAGGTCGCGCTGGCTGATTCTCACTGGAGACTCAAGCCGGCCGAGAAGCTTTCGGCTCAGCCCTTCCAGAATTGTACCTGCCAGAGGTCCGATTGTGACTGCTGCAAATTCATCGCCACCAAGCCGATAGCAAGCGGCTTCCTTGCCGGTTAGGTCCCGCAAGAGATCCGCGCACTGACGGATTAGTTCATCGCCCTCAGCGTGGCCGAAATGATCGTTTATCTGCTTAAAACCGTCGAGATCAAGCATCGCCAAAGCGACTTCATGACCGCCTTCCAGATGGCGTTTGATGTCTTCCCGAAGGGCATCGCGATTGGGCAATTTGCTTAGCGGGTCGATACGCCCAAGCGCTTCTAACTCTTGTGCAGTCGCAAGGCTGTTGCGGCTCAAAAAGAAGACAGTTGCCACATAAATCAAGATGGCTGAGGTTAGCAAAGATGCAATTGCGAACAAGGAGAGGTTTTCGCTGGCAATGATCACCAAAGCGATTGCCGACGCCACCAACGAGAGCGTAGCTGCAGGTAGCAGCGCCAGTGCTCTTGTTGTCAACCGCAATGGTATAGTCGGTTCTGGCACAAAGGTTCCTTTATTGGCGCAATCATGCAGTCTCGCCTCGGGCAAAGCCTAAAGAGTAATGGCTAAAGATCGGTAAAATAAACGGTCCGGCGGAGCTGCAAGACATGCACTGGCCACCACAATGAAGCTTGAGCAACTTAGTAGCTAGGCCGCTTCATGCGAGGATTGCCTTCGTGGGTTTTGCAACTTGAATATGCTTGCACGCTTGCCGGATGGAGCAAATGCAGCGGTGTGGGGTGATACAGTTTCCCCTGTACCCAGCATCAGATACCCATCCTCCGCTAGCGCGCTGGCAAGCCGATCGAATGCCAAAGATCGCTTCGCAGCATCGAAGTAAAGCAATACGTTGCGGCATAGAATAAGGTCAAATCGAGCTCGTCCGGGCGGCGCATGAAACAGATTTCGTTGCTCAAATCGGCTGAAAGATTTAACATTGCTGTGCAACTGCCAGCCATCTTTGACCTCATCGAAATGCCGAAGCATGTCAGCTACCCCAAGGCCGCGTTGCACTTCGAATTGGCTATATAGGCCTCGCCGTGCTGTATTGATCGCTTTCTGAGAGATATCGGTGCCTAAAATCTCTATCGTCCATCCAACCCATTGATCCTTTTGATCATCAAACAGCATGGCAAGACTATGAACTTCTTGCCCGGTCGAACAGCCAGCGCACCAGATTGACAATCGCCGCGCATGTGCTCGACGCTTTCGCAGCTCGGGTAAAATTTCCAGCGGAAGCTGATCGAAGGTGGGCTTGTCGCGGAAAAAATAGGTCTCATTGTTGAGCAGAGCTTCGACAATTTCATCCGCTAAATCGTTCGGTCGCGAAGCGCTCGAACGTGTGTCAAGCAAGCAGACGAGCTGGTCAATGTTACTAATACCTTGTTCACGAAAGATGCCGGACAAAGCAGATGCCAGCCGCCATTTCCGATTGTCGGTAAGCTGTTGTCCCGTGCGTTTGGCCAGAAGATCGGCGATAATTTGATATGAAGCTTCGCTGACTTCCATATGCGCCCACTCAACGGTTAACCAGCCACTCTTCTGACATCGGCAAATTGCGCCATAATCTCTTGTCCGAGCTTTTGGGGAGTGCCGACCAAAGTGGTCAGACCTGCCTTTGCAACAGCGCCCGGCATTCCCCACACCGCGCATGTATCTGCACTCTGCGCCCAGACCTGTCCGCCTGCCGCAACCACCTCTTCTGCACCCTCGTACCCGTCTCGACCCATCCCTGAGAGGAAGATTGCAAGAACTCGTCCTTCGCAAGCCTTTGCAAGGCTACTAAGCATAGGATCAACTGAGGGTAGGCAGCCGCTACGAGCAGGCTCAGTGAGGGTGCGGACCATCAGACGGTCCGAAATCCGCCGGACGCTCATATGGCCATGGCCCGTTGCAATGGCGATTTTGCCCTGCCGAATCTCGGTTCCATCCTCGGCAATGTGAGTGGGTCGACCGCTTGAAACTTCGACTTGCCTTGCAAAGACGGGGATGAAGTTACTGGGCAAGTGTTGGGTGATCAGAATCGGTAAAGAGCAATTTGATGTAAGCTCTTGTAGCATCAGATTTAGCGCGTGAATTCCGCCTGTTGAGGCACCAACCGCTATCACATCAGGGCGTTTGAGAGTGCGATCTGCTTTGTGCGAACGGAATTGAGCGGACTGCCTGGTGAGGCCTGCTTTGGGTTCGGTGCTTACAGTGCCATTTGTATCGGCGATGTCCGAAGTGATGTTCGCTGAGCCCAAGGCGCGAATTTTGCCGAGCAGTTGGCTACGATAATCTTCGTTGAATCCTCCGGGGCGCGGTTTTTGCAGAGTGTCAGCTGCTCCGTTGGAAAGCGCCGCCACGGTTGCTTCTGCCCCGTCTCGGGTCAGAGATGATACCACCAAGACTTGCGCATCTGGCGACGCTTTGAGGATTTCTGGTAGTGCTTTTAGACCGCCTATTCCAGGCATCTCCAGATCAAGCAGGACCACATCCGCCGGATCCTTCTTGATCTGAGTGATAGCGCGCTCACCGCTAGCAGCAGTTCCTACGATCTCCATCGAAGGATCGCCCTCTATCATTCGCCGGAAAATCGTTCGCACAGTCAGGGAGTCGTCCACGATCATGACTCGCACGCGTTGCTCAGACGAGGGGTCGAATGAGAGCTGAGTGCGTCTCCGCCTTACCGGGGAGCCAGTCACGGAATTCATGAAAAGCCAACAAGCTGAAGTTTGATCTGAAGCGTTTCATGGTCAAACGGCTTCATCACATATTCGTCCGCTCCAGCACTGATCGCCTCGCGAATGTGCGAGACGTCATTCTCTGTGGTGCAAAAGACCACTTTGGGTTTGTTGCCATCAGGACGCTTACGCAGATGCGAGATAAATTCGATGCCAGTCATTACCGGCATATTCCAATCCAGCAGGATGACATCGGGCATGGCTGCATCACATGCATCCAAACCCAGCTTGCCGTTCTCAGCTTCCTCCACGGCAAATCCCAAGGTCTCAAGGATATGCCTTGATACCTTTCTGATCACCTTGGAATCGTCAACGACAAGGCAAGTCTTCATGCTCAGTCCCCAGCTCTAAAGATACGAGGGTTAGGTCGAGAAAGTAAGAAAGACATTAAGCTGCTGCTCCAATGGCCGCTTGACCACCAATTAAGGCTTCCAGGTCCAAAAGGAGCGCCGGTCCAACCCGTGTTTCTACCAGACCGCTGGAAACCCGCGACCATTGCTGGCCAAATCCGCCCGGAACAGTGCCGGGTTCGCTCACGGCGCTGCAGATATCTTCGATCGCGTCCACCCGAAGCGCATAGGTATCACCCAGATGACATGCCACGATTGCGCGGTGATCGAGCGGAAATTCGTCCGCATCAAATCCGATTGCGGTGCGACAGTCTAACACGGTCAATGCCTGGCTGCGCATGGCAGTGAGCCCCGCGATGTGATCGGGTGCACGCGGAATAGGTGTGATGTTGCCGACTTCGATCACCGACTCCACATCAGGTGCAAGGAATGCGCAGCGACGTCCAGCGATAAGGGCCATGACTAAGAGAGAGTTTATCATGCCGATGCTCCTGCGCGGCGAACCTGGCGAAGGGCTTCAAGTAGGCCGTCACGATCATATCGATAAATGGTGGGCGAACCTGCTACCGCCTCGGGTGCATCGCGCAGTCTTACGACTGGCGTTAAAAATTCGGTATCAAGCGCCGCAGCCGCTTCAAACTCGTCCTCGAACCAGATCGCGAGATCCTCAGCGGTGTCCGGGCTTGAGACGATGTCGTATCCGGCGGATTTTACCAAGGGCGTGAGTATCGTGCGTGCCCACTCACCCTCGGGCAAGCGGCAAAGCGGCTTGTTGACGATCTCAGGGACTACGCCGAAACGCGCAAACAGCTCGTGCCCATCGATCAGGCTGACGGGTTTGTTTCCAACCAGGGTTACAGCTTCGACCAAAGGCTCATCGCTGGCGGGCATCAAAGCGCCGCTTAGTTCAACGGCCTCCTCCACCTCGCGTACGGCATAAAGCAGCTGACTCGCCCCATCGCTGAGACGCAGAAGGTGCAATTTGTCAGATTGAAGCGGCTCTTCGGACAGACCGACGAGAGGGAGAATGACGCCATCGACAACGGCGCGCGGGTGAGTGCCGGAAAGATCAACCGCATTTGTCGTGATCGTCTCGATACGCTGAACCAGCTCCAAGCGAATGGCGGTCGGGTGCCCATTAAAGTCGACAAATAGCATTGCGCGACTGACAGCAGCGGCCTCAGTTTGAGTGTGTTCGTCTTCGATCTGGAGGACGTGGCTGCTAAAGTCTGAGACAATGTTGTTGTCCGCAGCAATGCTGGTAACATCCAGCAGAAGAACTGGCTGACCATCGTCAAGTAGTGTTGAGCCAGCGTAAATGCCGCACTTCATGACGGCGGGGGCCAGTGGCTTGACGACAATATCGCCGTGGGAGTGGATCGCATCGACACCCATCGCGAACAGATCACCACTGGCAAGACGCAGCAGCACCATTGTTGATTGGTCTTCGGCAATCTCGCTTCTCTTCAGCCCAAGCGCATCACTCAGCAAAAGGCACGGCACACGATTACCTCTGAAGGTGACCAGCGCAGTCTCGCCGACACGGGTAAAATCAAGCGCTTTTGAAGAGGAGTGAATAATCTCCTCAATATAGCTTTGCGGAATGGCGAAGCGCTGGCCGCTGGTCTCTACTGTGAGTCCGGCAATGATGCTGAGCGTAAGTGGGATTTGCAGGGTGAACTGCGTCCCAATCCCAGCGGAGGATTTGACCGAGATTGCGCCGCCCACGCGCTCGAGATTTTGACGTACAACATCAAGTCCAACGCCGCGGCCTGAGACATTGCTAACCGTTTCCGCAGTTGAAAAGCCCGGCTTGAAAATGAGCTGCAGAATGCCATCGCTCGTCATGTCGGCGCGCTCTGACTCAGTGATGAGGCCCACGGCCAAAGCCTTGTCAGCAATCCTTTCTTCAGCAAGACCGCGCCCATCATCGCTTACCACCACGGAGATCATATTGCCTGACTGGCGTGCCGCGATTGAGAGAAATCCAATCTCACGTTTGCCGAGGCCAAGGCGATCGGACGGCTTTTCGATCCCGTGGTCGATGGAGTTCCGGATGATATGAGTGAGCGGGTCGCGGATCATCTCGATCATCTCGCGATCGAGCTCTACGTCCCCACCTTGGATATCGATCATGACCTGCTTACCAAGATCATTCGACAGATCACGCACCAGTCTTGGAAAAGCGCTAAATAGAGTTTCGATACGCTGCATCCGCATCCGCGTAATGGCATCGCGCACGTCGCTAAGGATAGCGGTAAGGCGCTCGAATGGTCCGTCAATGGTCGGTTGAGTGCCGGCTTGCCGCAATCGGTGCGCCAGATCATTGCGGGCCAGGACCATATCGGAAACGCCGCTCATCACCCGGTCCAGCAGGTCAACCGGAAGGCGGATAGAACGCTGGACTGCGGCGGTTTCAGGTTTGTGTTTGGCTCGGTCTACAGATGCTGGCTGCGAGGCTTTTTGGCCTAGGTTATCTTTGGTGTCTAAGATATCCGCAGGCAACTCCGTCGATTCTAACTCGTTGATCGTACTTTCGCCAACTGGCGTGTCATCCGCGTCACTTGGTTCAAGCGCGGCGATTAGCTCCGTATCGCCGCCATGCGCGAAGTCTTCTCCAGCTTCGATTGCATCGACCATCGCCACAATTCGGTCGATAACGGCGAGTACGGCTGAAACAAGGGCGCTGTCTGGTTCGCGTGTGCCGGAGCGGCAATCTGCTAGTGCATCTTCAGCCGCATGGCTGAGCTTGGCGAGGCGCGGAAAGTCGAAAAAGCCGCAATTGCCTTTGACAGTATGGACAAACCGGAAAATGCTATCGAGACGCGCACCGTCAGCCGGATTGGCCTCCCAGGCGACAATTTCGCCTGCGCTGGCCTCCAGCATTTCGCGTGTTTCTGCGACGAAGTCCGCCAGCAGCTCGTCCATATTGCGTATGCCCCTTGTGCGCTCGTGAGAAGGTCACGCCTTCCATCAGCTTATGAAGGGAGATGGTTAACGAAAGCCTACCCATTTGCTCGGTTCGCCCGAGCGGGTAAGACTGTATTTCTTCTGCCGGGATTCAGGCCCTACTGCGGGGCAGATTATCAGGGGCATGGCGGGTAAGCAGCCAATAGGCCAGGGCTACCCCGGTAAGCCCACCGAAGATATTGGCTGCAAGCTCAGCCGAAAAGACCGCCGCGCTCCCCCAACTGGGCAGCAGAAGCCACGCAAATGGTAGCATGATGAGGAACACGCGGGCGGCAGACTGGCTAAGCGCATAGGAGGCTTTATCGATCGCGTTCAATATGCCGTTGGCAACGATAAGAGTGCCAAAGCCGGCATAGCCCCATGCTGTAATCTCAATATACAAGACAAACTGGTCGACAATATCAGCCTCACTGGTGAAGAAGCCGGCAAACCACGCGGCTAAAGGAACAGTGACGGCGACAAGGGCAAGTCCCCAAACTACACAAAAGCCAAAGGCATACAGCGCTGCTTGTCGCGCTCTGTTATACTCCCTTGCGCCCCAGTTTTGTCCAACAATCGCGCCGATCGAACCTGAGAGTGCCAGCAGAGGGACTGTGGCAAGGCCCTGAAGTCGACCGGCCGCACCAAAGCCTGCAACGGCTGCTTCACCTTGTGTGGCAATGACGGCTGTCAGGATCGACATACCGATTGGATTTATCGAATTCGAAAAGGAAGCGGGTCCTGCAACACGTAGGATCGAGATCGCTGGATCGACCCAGCTGCCTTCACGAATGAGGGAGAAATCAACCGGCAAATCGGTCTGTCGCAGGAGTATAAAGGCCAAGACAGCACCCAAGGAATAGCCGATAATCGTCGCATAGGCCGCTCCGGCAATGCCATATCCCTCGAAACCAAATGCGCCAGTGATCAGGATCGGGTCGAGCACCCAATTGGCTGCGGCGTAGGTGATGGAAATGTAGCTTGTCCGCTTCGCTTCACCCTGGCCGCGCAGTACCCCATTGAAGCCCATAATCGCGAGAACCAACGGAAAGCCCAGCGAAAAGGGTTGCATGTATTCAAGGATCAGCTTGCGCAGATGGGGCGGTGCATTCATCAGCGTAAACAGCGGCTCAAGCAGGACGTAGAGCGCCGCGCCCATAACGACCCCGAGGACCACAGCGAAGACCAGACCAAAGTTTGCTCTGCGCGCGCAGCGCTGCACATCGCCTTCACCCAGAGCGCGCGCCACAACCGAATTGATCCCCACCATCACGCCAACGCCTAGCGAAGAAAGCGCGACCGTTACCGGAAAGATAAATGCAATGGCTGCCAGCGCATCTGGCCCCAGCTGACCAATGAAATAGGCATCGACCAAGCCAATTGACATTACCGCAGTTACGCCAATGATTGCTGGTAGAGTTTGGCCCACTAGATGGCCGGTGATGCTGCCCGTGGTGAGCTTTGCGGTCATGTTTGAAGGAGAGGCGGATGGGGATTGGCTCATGGAAGCGGCGGGCTTATCCGGCGCGGAGGCCTCGCGCAAAGCAATTCACCTTGGCGCCCTGTAAAGGTGACCTTTCGCGGCTGAGTCTTATCCTAACATGGATATGCTTGCGGCGAAGGGCACAATGGTGCGATAAGGCGTGCGAAGAGAAAAACGCGAAAGGGATAGTTCCATGGCAACCCAATTGAAGCCTTCGAGCAGTCTAGAAGGACAGGTTAGCAAAGAGGAGTGGCAAGCGCGCCTCGACCTGGCAGCGTGTTACAGGATTTTTGACCACCTTGGCTGGGGCGAATCGATCTACAATCACATTTCGCTAAAAGTGCCGGGGGAAGAAGGAACCTTCCTTATCAACCCATTTGGCCTCCTGTACGATGAAGTCACCGCTTCAAACCTCGTGAAGATCGATGTTGAGGGCAATAATGTCGGCGGATCGCCTTATATGGTGAACAAGGCTGGGTTCACTCAGCACGCACATTTTCACAAGCATCTGGGTGGGCGTGCTGATGCGATCTGCCATGTGCACACCACGGCCACGATGGCGGTGTGCAGTCACAAAGAGGGACTTCGCCCAATCAGCTTTTACGCCTGTAATTTCCAGGACCAGATCGGCTATCACGAATTTGAAGGCGTGACAGTACGGGCAGAAGAGGGCGATCGCCTCGTCCAAAACCTTGGCAACCATTCAATCCTGATGTTGCGCAATCATGGTCCAGTTGTGATGGACAGCCGCATCCAGGGCATGTTCGTAAAGATGTGGGCGCTTCAGCGCGCCTGCGAAATTCAAATCGCAACGCTGTCTCAGGGCGAGCCAACTGTGGTTCCGCAGGAGGTGGTGGACGTACACCAGCGTGATCTTTCGGTTATGCAAAGCCAAGGCGGGGCTGGGGTCTTCGATTTCGAGGCATGGAAACGCAAAATCGACAAGATCGACGACAGCTGGCGCAGCTGACCCTCGTGCTGCGATAAGGTTAGGACGCGCTTATGCCGCGTATGACGATCAATGGGCGTCCGGTCGAGTTTGATCTCGATAATGAGATGCCGCTGCTTTACGCGATCCGTGAGGCGATGAATCTGACTGGCACCAAGTTTTGCGGTGGCGGAAACGACTGTGTGGGCTGCTGTATGGTGCTGGTCGATGGTACAGCATTGCGATCATGCAGGATCACCTTGGCTGAGGCAGAGGGACGCTTTATCACTACGATCGAAGGGCTTTCGCGCGATCGCTCTCACCCTATGCAACAGGCAATGGTGGCCGAGCAAGCGATCCAAGGCGGGTTTAATACGCCAGCCTTTGTGATTGCAGGCGCGGCCTTGCTGCAACGCAATCCAACTCCGAGCGAGGCCGAGATTGCCGAGGCTTTTGACGGGATCTATTGCCGCTGCGGGACCTATCCGCGTCTAGTACGCGCTGTGCAAAGGGCAGGCCGGATTGCGCAGCGACAAGAGACTGTTAGTGCCGTCCCGCCGCCGGCCATTGATGTCGAAGATGCCGCTGCTGCAGTGCCTGCTTTGCGGGTTTCCCAGACGCCGGCAGCGCCTCCAGAATGAGTTAAAGGCTCCATCAACCGGTCGACGATTGATGGAGCCTTCCCCGCTCCCGCAGGATTAATGGGATTGGCGCGCCATCCGATCCGAGTGACGGCGCGCCCGAGAGAGCCAGTTCTGTTAGAAGCGGCCGATCACGGTGAAACGTGCGTTGAGAGGCGCGCCCACGGTGATGTTGTCCGCAGTGTGCGAATTGGGGAAATACTCAGTGTCGAATAGATTTTCGATGTTCACCTGCAGGCGCAGATTGTCGGACACATCATAAAACGCCGCCAAATCCACACGGGCATAGTCCGGCAGAGTCACGTTATTGCCATTATCGGCAAAACTCTCATCCTGATAGGTCAGGCCTGCGCCGATCCCCAGCTGCTCTGTAGGCTGGAACTGATTCCAGATTGAGAACTGATTTTCTGGCAGTTCACGGGGACGCAGAGTCTCATTGACTTGTTCGCCATCGATGTAGCTGTAGCCAGCTGAAACAAACCACCACGGGGTAACCTGTCCCTGAATCTGCGCTTCGAAACCTTCAACCTGCGTATCGATGATGTCGAACAATCCTGCATCAAGATCAGAGACAACCGGTGATGATTGCTCGATCTGGAAGATCGCCCCGGTAAAGCTCAGACCGTCAGCAAAGTCCCATTTGAGGCCAAGTTCGATGTTCTCGAATGTGTTCGGATCGAGGATGTTGTTGTTGCCGTTGATATTGGCAAACTGACCGCCAGAACGCGGCAGGAAGCTTTCTGAATAGCTCGCATAGATCGAGATGTTCTCTTGTGGCTTCAGGATAATACCACCTCGTGGTGAAAACTCTTCATCCTTACGGGTTCTGAAATCACCATTGTCGAGCCGCAGCACTTCGATGTCGAAGCTATCAAAGCGGCCACCGATAACGACGTTAAGCCAGTCTGTGACTTCAATCTCATCTTGAATGTAGATCGAGAAGACGCGCACATCGGCTTCGGTGTCATCATTGAGGTCTGAAAAAGCAAATGTCGTGGGATTGCCCGCAGCATTTGTTCCCGAGAAATTGTTCAGAGCCAATGGCCGGGTCGCGAGGAAGCTCTCTACGTCGTCATTGGACGTGTCGAACAGAGCGTTGAAGCGATCGTTGTTGTTTACCGTGTCGATATATTCAGCGCCGAACAACAAAGAATGTGTAATTTCGCCCGTTTCAAATTCACCAATCAGATTGCCTGAAAGGACAAAATTCTCGCGCTGTGTGGTGTCGATATAGCCATCCAGGTTCACAACGTTGGTTGTCTCATCGAACCCGACTGGGAAGATGTTGGAGTAGAGCTTATCGTAATCGCCGTAAGACGCGGTGAAGTTAGCTTTTACAGTCTCCGAGAAAGAATGCTGGATCGTGCCGCGGAATACGTGTGCCTCGAATTCGAGGAAGTTGTTTTCCGGGTCGGCGAAGGTGATGTCGACCAGCTCACGTGCGGGATCTCCGGAGGTGTTTGACGGGATGCCGCGATCAATGAACCGATCGTGATTGGCATATTCATAGGACAGATCGATGATCGTGTCCGGACCCAACTCTGCGCGGAACGTCGGGTTGAAACCGAAGCGTTCGCCGTCGAAGAAATCGCGGTGATTGTTGAGGCTTTCGTAAGCCGCATTGACGCGCAGTGCAGAACTTTCGCTGGTTTCAAAGTTGAGATCAACTTGTCCGGTGAAGGCGCCAAATGTGTCTACGGAGCCGAGAAAGCCAACAAATTGCTCACCGATAACACCCTTTTTGGTCACACGGTTGAGTACACCGCCGGTACCGCCGCGACCAAACAAAAGCGCATTGGGGCCGCGCAGAATTTCCACTTGCTCGACATTGTAGAGACCGCGGTAATATTGGACATCATCACGCACACCATCGACAAAGAAGTCAGCGGTTGAGCGAACGCCGCGGAAGACGATAGCGTCGCGGTGACCTTCACCCTGCGAGTTGGTTACGCCCGGGGTATACAGGACAATATCGCCAAGACTGTCAAAGCCTTGCTGTTGAATTTGCTCTTGAGTTGTGATGGTGAGCGATTGCGGAACATCAATGATTGGGGTTGGCGTTTTTACCGCGTTGATCTCACTTGAATAGAGAACATCGCCAGTCACAATGATGCGATCTTCTTGGTCCGATTTTTCGGAATTTTCCTGCGCAGCTGCGGGGAAGGCGATGGTCGCGCACCCTAAAAACAGGGCGGCACGCGATATTCTAGGGATCATTGGTTGCCTTTCAAAGAGAGAGAAGGCGCGCCAATTAGTGCGAATGATTCTCAAACACAAGTGAGAATATAATGCGTGTCATATGCAAATAATCGAATATTGGAAAAGCGCGTCGTGGTGTGGCATAAATAACGCACATCGTGTAAGCCGCGCGGAGCCTAAAAGCCTACCGCAACACAAAGTTCCCGCGCTAGGTGAAAAAACCCAAGGAAAGCAATGAAAGCAACCATCTGGCATAATCCCAAATGTGGCACTTCGCGCAAAACTCTGGCGATCCTAGAAGAGCGCGCCGATGTCGCGCTCACGGTGATCGAATATCTGAAAGATCCACCAACACGTGAGAAGCTCACCCAGCTTTACGATGTCGCCGGAATCACACCCAATGAAGGCCTGCGCATTCGTGGGACTGACGCTATGGAACGCGGACTGCTAGAGGCCGATGCCGACGCGGTCCTTGATGCTATGGTCGCTGAACCCATCCTGATGGAGCGGCCCTTGGTGGAAACGGAGAAAGGTGTCGCAATTTGTCGACCACAGGAAAAGGTACTTACCCTTCTCTAGGGTTTCAAAATGCCTATCGATCCGCTGTCAGCACCTCGTCGCGGGTGAGATTGTGATAGCCAGCTAAGCCAACCGACAAGCACACCGCGATGATAATGCCAAAGCCAAGCCAATCGTTTACAGAATAGAGCCAAACGCCAAGCCCGGGTGCGTAGATGAAACTCGCGCCGGCGACACTGGCGACGATGCCAGAGGCCTGACCTTGCTCTGCCCGGGTAACGGCGAGCGAAGTGCCAGCGGTTGTGCCAGGCCGGAATAAGCCGAAGCCCAGCGAGGCGATGGCGTAACCAAGGCACAGGGTTGAAACGGTGCTTGCAAACCCCAGAATGGCGGTGCCCAAGGCGGCGACAATCATACCCGCTAAGGTCGCCGTTCGTGGCCCAATCTTAAAACGAGGGATGATGCCCCATTGCGCCAACAAAGTGGCGAGTGCACCAAACACCAGAACCAGACTGATCAGGCCTGCACCTTCGGTAAGGCTACCGCGCAGGCCCAGCCGATCCAGCACAAGAAAGCCGATAACTCCCATCACCATGGCGTGAGCATGGCCTCCGGCCAGCGCTGCGATGACCCAATGACGCAAACGAGGCTCAAACCACTTTAGGCGCGCCTGTTCGCTTGGGGGCAGGGTTGCTGTGTCGTCCGCTTCATCCTCGGTCGCATCGGAATCAGCCACTCCCGCATTGGGATCGCCAAAGGTCTTGCCGCGGGCTGCGAACTGCGGCTCATCATCGGGTAAGCGCAGGCGCAGGAAGATGAGCGTAACGAGGCCCAGC
>JBCDKX010000042.1:0-18791 GCA_038746055.1 Pseudomonadota bacterium | reverse complement strand
CAGGACGTCAGCCTCGAGACGCTCCGTAAGTCCGCGATAAAGGCCCTCCATATCGTCAATTTGGCGAAACACTGTGCGGATGGACATGCCGGTGAGGTCGGCAACCTCTTGGGCGGTGGGGTTTTGATTTCCCTGCCCGATGAGCTCGATCAGGGCGTCTACAATTTTCTCCTGAGTCCGAACGCTGCGCCGACGTCGTCCGTCCAGCTTATCGAAATGTTCCGTCAATGATCTGGGTTCTCTACTGTCTCGTTTTTAAGACTAGTCGGATAGGATATCTCCTTCGGGGGGTCCACCCATCACACGGTGAACCAGAGAGCAGGGGTGACTGTGGTTCAGGGACCTTTAGTCGGCAGGGAAACGAGCGATGATCACATCGGTACTACGCCACGATAAGCACCTATGGAAGTGGCAAACACTTAAGAGCGCGGCGAAATTCTTCCTCGGCAAGGCTGGATTTTCCGTCAGTATCGACCGCATCACAAGACATTCTTCAGTCCGGACTTTCATCCTCGGGAGTCCGATACGCGTGACCTGTTGGAAGAGTGGAAAACTCGTGTCGCAGCGGCGTAAACATAGTCCTGACCTGCCCCATTAAGGTGGTCCACCGGCTTTCGATGCAGCTTTTGGCTTTTCTTGTACTGAGGCGAACCCATGGAAACCCTCGCAACGCTCTTAGACCAAAGTTCCGACACGACGCCGTGGCTCGAAGCGGTCAGCTAAAGTGCCGCTCCAGGTAGATGAATGGTGGCTAGCTGCCATTGATCGATCCTAGGCACCAAACGAGATAAGTATGGCCATTCCGGAGGTATGGGTGTCATATACTCCTCTAGGATTGAAGTGGATTGCGGAAGAGCCGACTAGCCTATTGCGTTTTGGCAGTCGCCTGCGCCTCTCGTGCTTCCACTCCCTTAACAATTTCATCTAGCGCCCATTCCAATTCATCGGCAGTGTCCTCGCCACTCTGGTTGGTGATTATGAAGATGCCAAGATCATGTTTGGGTACTATGTAGATGTAGCACTGTGATCGCGGAACGCCGCCATGATGAGCATAGTAGGTGCCTTTCTGCTTATCGTCTTTGATGATGTTCCAGAAATACCCAGCGCTGAAGTCGTCAAAGTCAACCAATGGTCGGCGAGCTTCCCTTACGACATCCCCGCTGGCGAGTTGGTACTCGATAAATCTGATCATGTCTGGAACGGTGGCTTTTGCATTGCCAGCAGCGCCCCAAGGCAGTTTAGGCATCGGGATGGTCGGCGCTGGATTGTCGCTATGGTAGCCAATCGCCAACTGCTTTTGGTCGTCTTGGCGTAGTTGGATCGTCAAGTCGCTCATATTGGCGGATTGCGCAAAAAACTCTGTCAATAGAGTCTCATACTCTGTGTTATAAATAGACTCTAAGATATGAGCGCTCAGCTCAGTGCCGACGCTTGAATAGGAGTATGAGGCTCCTGGTTCTGCTTCGATAGTGACGGCGCGCAAGTCCGCCATGAACTCGGCTTTTCCGTAGTCTTTGTACACCTCATTGAGATCGGCGGGCGTCTCGTGATCCGGGAAACGCTCCAGAATCTTGCTTGCCTTATCGGGCAACATGTTTGGGAGGCCTCCAGTATGAGTAAGAAGGTGACGAACCCGAACCGGCGCGCCGTCAAAACCCAGCCCATCGTATCCTTCACCGAGATACTCGTGCACCGGATCATCAAGGCTCAGCTCCCCTTGAAGCACGGCATTGGCAATCAGTGTGCCTGCAAGAGTTTTGCTCAGCGACCCAATCTCATAAATGGTCTCGTCAGTGGGAGGATTCGCCTGACCGGCCTCAAGTTCACCAGCATGATGGATGAACGATCTGCCCTTGTACACCACACCAATCGACGCAGAATGGAGCAAAGGACGTTCGATGACCGCCGCCCCGATCTCCTGGATGTCTGTCTCAATATCGATTGCAGGGAATCGTTCAAAGATCGCACAGGAGCCCAAGAATAAGAGCAAGCAAAGCGGCTTAACAGTGAGCAATCTCGATTTGACCATGAAAACAGATGATCCTCATGCCAATCTTCTGTCAAGCAAGGGTCAACTTTATCGAGCGCAGCGACTGGGTTGCTATCTCTAGCTTTGTATCCGAAGCGCAACGTCCGCTTCTCGACCATGAATACTTTAGAGTGGATCGACCGCTTGCGGCCCAGTTCCTGATGTCATTGACGCAAACTTGCGTTGGCCTGAACTGGAAAGCGGTCATGCCATAGCAGCCGAGCCAAGACCTTTCGGCTGATACAGTTGCCTGGATGGAGAAAAAGGATCGCGAGTATTAGACCGGCTCGGCGGTTACTCAATTGTAAAGGGAGGCCTGGCTGTGATCCAATTTCCTGCAATAGTCGGAGAGACTAAGCGGTAGAGATCATACCGCCATCAAGTACCAAAGACTGGCCGATCATCCATGCTGACGCTGGCGCGCACAGATAAAGGGCAGTCCCGGCAATATCTTCTGGCTTCCCTGGGCGTCCACGCGGAATCTGAGCGACAGCAGCTTTGGTCATTTCCTCATTCTCCACAATCGCTTTTGTCATGTTGCTTGGGAAGAAACCGGGCGCAATGGCGTTAACATTAATGTGATGACGAGCAAGATCGGTCGCCAGATGCTCGGTGAGGTGAATGACGGCAGACTTACTCGCTGAATAGGCATATGTCGGCATACCGGAATTTCGGATTCCATTGATCGACGCGATATTAACAACGCGCGCTGGGTCATCTTGGCTGCCTGAGCCTTTGAGTAAAGGCAGAAACTTCTGCGTGCTGAAGAAGATGGACTTGATATTGATGTCCATCACCTTGTCCCAGCCCTTTTCCGGGAACTGCTCGATCGGCGCGCTCCAATTGGCCCCGGCGTTGTTGATCAAGATGTCAATGTGTTGTTCGCGCTCGCTGATCTGAGCGACCAGCGCTTCAATCCCCTCAACGGTTGAGAGATCAGCGGGAATGGCAATACACTCGCCAAATCGTGACAATTCCTGCTGCTTGGCCATCAACCGTTCTGCTTTGCGCGCGGTGATGTAAACCCGGGCGCCGTTTTCCAGCAGGCCTTGCGCCATCATCGCGCCAATCCCGCTCGAACCGCCAGTGACTACGGCGATTTTGCCTTCAACCTTGAACAGCGATGTCATCGACATTGGGATTTTCCTTTGCGTCTATCGGGAGCTTTTATGAGAAGCTCTTTTGTTGGATGAATTTGGCTCATGCAGTTCTATTAGCTGCTTGACAATGATGTCCCACACCTCGCGGTTTATGCCCATGCCCATATGGGTGGTGCTGACCTCAATATGATCGACATTCGGGCTCCAATGATCGATCGATGATTTCCAGCCAACGATGCCATCGCGTTTCGAATAGATGGACGTGATTGGCTGAGTGATCGGGGCGAGATGCCGGTTGATGGTTTCTTCTTCGACCCAATCGAGATCATAGCCTCTACGCGCATACAACGGGGCGAATAGAGTGTATTTGGGGCCGCCAACCACGGGCGATCTTATAGTGATCACCGCCCGCACTTTATCAGGCAGCTCTCTGGCGGTCTCGCGCGCGACGAAACCGCCGAGACTCCAGCCGATTAGAATGATGGGTTCACCAAGGTCAGCAAAACGCTCTTCAACGCGCCGGACCATCGCATCGCACAGCGCGGGCACGTCGGCCTCGCCATTATTGGTTCGCTCGGTATCAAGGTCCCAGGTCTCAGAAACCTCATCGAATTCCTGCACCAATCCCTTGCCGGCATTATTGGTACCAAGACCCCACCCCTCACATTGGAATCCTTTGCGTTTCAGAAACGTGCGGAGAGGGATGGTTGAGCGATCATCGGCCATCAGTCCGGGAACGACAATGATTGGGGAAGTCTTGCCGCGGGTTTCGGACTTTGCCGAGATGAGATTGAGCGGCAGTCATGCGAATTCGATGGCGGTGTGACCTGCACCCTGAAAAGTGAGCCACACTGAGAGTTAGGATTTCGGCTATTTGCAGCTTGAAAGGAGCTGAGAATGGCACGGAAGAGATACACGCCAGAACAGATTATCGCGATGCTGCGAGAAGCTGAGGTTCGGCTTTCGCAAGGCGAGAAGGTGGGCGGCATCTGTCGGTCGCTCGGCGTATCGGAACAGAGCTACTATCGCTGGCGAGGTGAGTATGGCGGGCTGAAAGTCAGCCAACCAAGACGGCTGAAGGATCTTGAGAAGGAGAACCAGCGGCTCAGGAAAGCGGTGTCTGATCTGACGTTGGATGCGCTGATCCTGCTGAATTCTCGAGCCTCGTCGGAGACAGAATTAGATCATGCACCAAGGATCCAGTCAGTTACGGGTAGTTCGGAGGTAAGTTCGAAGCGGCTCAGTCAGTGCGGACAATTTTCAAAAAGACTCTTGGGCTAAACAAGCATACGCAAATGAGCCTAGCGTTCTGGAGAAATGGCATGCCAGGTCATGAATCAAGGGCCGTCTGATGTCCGGTAGCCAATGGCTGCTTTCACCCCCAAGAGCTGACCCATCGGAGGCTCGCTTGATGGTTTATTAGCTGCCTGTCAGCTTAGTCTACTCAGCGCCCAAAGCCGGACCGGCTTTTCACGACCCAAAACAAAACCAAATTTTCGGGTTTTTCTGCTCAAAAAAGCGCAGATTCTGACTAGCTTGTCAGACCTTGGAGAATGTCGACTGGTCTCTCAAACGCTGGTTAGTTACATCGCCCAGCCGTCCTATCGCACATAGGACGCAGCAGCCTTGGCCATACCCGAATTGGAGTGACCAACGCCCTCGACACGCTCGATGTGCCAATCTAGCCTTACACCAAGCCTCGCAGCCTGTTCGCTAGCAGTTGCGAGGAAATGAAGCCCACGGCTGTAACGATGAGTGCCCTGACGCATGGCACCGTCGGTGCGATTGAGGCTGCCACTGTTTACGTCGATATCCTGATCGCCCAACAATATGACGACCGGTGTCTTGAACGCATGTTCGAGTGCCTGCGACGACACCCCGGAATCTTGCAGCCCATAGGGATAGGCGATCTCGAGATCGGGCATTGTGTACCAGCCGGCATTGGCCGCGAGAACAAGATTTACACGGGCTTCCGGCTTGTGAAGCAAGAAGCGATGGGCAAATTGCGATCCCGCCGAATGGCCATAGAGGGTGTAGCTAGTTTGCTCGCTGGCCAACGCCTTCACAGTATGATCGAAGAGTGGCTCAACAACCGCGAAGCTCCATTCACTTTCAGCCAAGCGGATATACTTCCCGTCCTTGCGAAAGGAGACATTGCCGCGATTATAGCGTTGCGAGCCACGAAAGTCGCGGCGCGAAAACTCCGGTGCGACGACCACGAACCCATGTTGTTGGGCGTGGGGAACCCATTCCAGCAGGTAGCGCGCCGGATTGCGTTTCGCTCCGTGCATCATAAACAAAATTGGCGCTGTTTTTACATCGACGCTGGCCGGCACGTAAGTCCAAACGGGGATCGCTGGGCCGGTCCAGTCATCGAACATGAACCGGCTTACGTCACCAACTGCAAACGGTGCTGCCTTGAACTGCTCATGCGCGACGAATTGCCCATCTTCTGCATTGTCGGGAGTCTGGTAATGCTCGAATGCCCGTTCGTGAGCGAGAACCGAAACTGGCGCGAGCGCAAGACTGGCAAGCAGCAGACACCGGCGAAATATCGTCAACATTGTCACACTCCAGAGATCATCAAGATGCGTTTAGGACGGTGGCGCCTACAACGGTCTCACACCTGAGAGGATTTGACGCCGGTTCAGAACCGTACTCGTGCGCCGAAGGTGAACGAGCGGCCATTGAATGTTGCCAGATCGGAAAATTCTTCACCGCGCCCGCGTGTCTCAAACACCGAGAATCGGCGTCCGCTATCGGTAAGGTCACGCGCTTCAAATGTCAGAGCCAGACGACCGATCGGTCCCAGATCGCGGATCGTATATTCGAAATCGAAGTCTAGAATCCCGCGCCCTTGCTGGAACTGGCTGATCCCGAACGCTTCGATTTCCTCAAGTTGCGTTCCGGTGAAACGGTAGCTGAGGTTCGCATCAATCGTCCTGTCATCGTAGTACAACACCGCGTTGCCAATCACATTGGGCGAGTTGAAGAACTGGAACGACTGGACCAGCTGATCGCCCGCCTGGGCTTCTCCGATCTGAACCAGGATGTCTTCATCGTTCAGAGTTCCTAGAGTGAGGTCAGTCTTTGTGTCTTGCAGCGTAAGGTTGGCAATCAGCCCCAGATTGGACAGCAGCCCGGGCAAATAATCGAATGTGTGCGCAAAGCCGATCTCGACACCGTACACTTCGGCGCGATCGCCATTCGCAGGCTGTGCGATTGCCAATTGCGCACCCGGAGTGGCCAGCAGAGTCTCGATCCCGCCCAGCTGCGTAACGAGTTGCTGACCCTGATTGGTGAGATTTACGCCCGCTAGAATCTGTCCGATGGTCTGATCGGGCGCCAGACCGGTCTGGGTAGATACATCAATGTCAGTCGCGAATGTCGTAAACAGGAAGTCACTGATAGACTTGTAGAAAAATGCAACAGAAAGAGCGTTCTGACGGTTCCAGTAATACTCGAACGACACGTCGAAATTGTGCGCGTAAGAATTCCGGAGGTTTGGGTTACCGAAGCTGAAATTGGCATTTACCTGCTCGACATCAGCTGTGGTTGCGTCCGCCAAGGCCACACCATCGGCCAGTTGAACGCCGAGATTCCCATCGAACGATCCGAGCAAAAGATCAAACGTCGGGCGTGAGAACGAGGTTGAGTAGCCAAACCGGGTTCGGAAGCGTTCACTCCAGTCGTAGTTGAGCAGGAAGCGTGGCAGCACTTCGAAATTGTCAGTGAGGTTGATCGCCTGCGACTGGACACCTTGGGCAAGGGGGACAGAGTCCGCCGTCGTGTCATCTGCGGCATCGGGTTGGAAATCGATGTCACCTTCGAACACCGATGGAGAATCGAAACGCGCATCATAATATTCAAAACGCACGCCGCCGATCAGAGACAGTCTTTCGGCCAGGATCAACTTACTCTGCAAGTAGCCAGCATAAATCGTCTCATCAGCCTGCAGAAACTCATCAACCAGCGGTTCCGCGCCAGAGGTAATAAACCCATCGCGAAAGGCACTGCGAATATTGAGCAAGCCCGCGCGGTCAAAGAGTGGGATCCCGTTGAAACCGATATCTGCGAACGGATTGCCAATCGGATCGAAGCTTCTGATTTGGTCGGTAATCACACCGAGAGTACCTGGTGAGTTATCCGGATCGCCATTTTGATCAACTATGCCAGTCAGAATAGCCGCAAGGTCATCATCAACATCTGCAAGATCAATCCGCGTTTCGGTCGTACGGCTGTCCTCGAACAGGCCGCCAAGCCTAATATACTCCAAGACATCACTGGCGAAGTTGCGAGTGATGTCGAACCGGGCGGAAAAACGTTCCGCAACCGAACGGTCTTCGAGCTCTTCGTCGAAGTCAATCAGCTCGCCGCAAGTGCCCGTCTGAAACTGGTCAGAATCGACATTGCTCGGGTCCGAGCAAAAGGGGTCAATCCCGGCGAGAAAGATGTCCTGATCGAACGGGTTGGGAGAAATAAAGGGGCCGCCAAGGACAAAGGGGGCGAAGCTGACTGCCCGCTCTGACGCAGCGTTGGTGCCCGGGCTACCTGGAATGTCCTCGAATTCCTGGAAGAAGTCGATCGAGAGTGTTGGATCATTCCTCGTGGCTCGGGAAAAACCCACGACATAGTCGAACGTCCATTGGTCCAGCACTGTTTCCCCGCGCAGGAAATATGTTTGCTGGATCTCCAACTCGTCTTCGATCTGCCCTTCGAATGCCACTTCGGGATCACGGAAACTGCGGATCAGTTGCCCAGGCGTGCCGCCCGGCACCAGAGAGCCATCGACGAAATCATCGGGATCGGCATCGAATTCAATGTTGGAAATCGTCTCCTGTCGATTACCACGGCTGTAGCGTCCACCCAGTGTGAATCGGGTTGTATCGGTAGCCTGCCAGTCAAGGGTGCCTGAAATGTTGAAAGTGTCATCGCGAACGTCCGCAAACTCGTAGTCGGTTTGTTCCGTCGTAAAATTGCTGATATCAAGGAAGTCGGTTGGGATTAGGTCAAATACATCTTCGATGTCGTCAGCATCATCGAAAACCAGCGAACTGCCATCGGCTGCTGTGAAGGTCTGCGGGAACAGGATTTCCGGTACGACGGTGGCTGGATTGATCTGGAAGTTCTGGAAGAACCGCCGACGAAATGAGGCGTTGACGTTGAACGCGAAGTTATCTGCTAGATCGAAGGTCGCCTCACCACCGATCCGAAAGCCGTCATTGTCGGCAAAGCTGTCTTCGACAAATTCACTGAACAGCGTGAAACCACTCCTGCGATCCAGCGCACCCAGTGTCACGACATCAACAGTCCCGCCGATTCCTTCGGACGCATGCTCGGGCAGAGGCACCTTAGTCACTTCGATCCGACTAATACCGGTCCCCGTGATAACGTTGAGCGCGCTGCGCCTGAATGTATCAGCAGTCGCGACGCGGATGCCATCGTTCAAAACGGTGTTATAAGTCGCATCTAGACCGCGAATAGAAATGAACTCGCCGTCGCCGGTGTCATTGTCACGCTGGAACGAAATACCCGGGATACGCGCAAGTCCTTCGGCGATGTTCTGATCCGGGAAGCGATCCGAGTCGTCTGCCGACAGCACATCGATGATCGTGTCGGAATTGCGCTTAGTATCAAGTGAATTCCCAATCGAGGCGCGTGCCCCTTCAACGATGATTTCGTCTTGATCGTTCGCACCCTGCGATACGGTTTCGTCGGGCTGCGTTTCTTGAGCAATAGCGGGAGTGCCGATGGCCACCGCAAGGGCACAAAGACTTATAGATGTACCGTCGGCTAACAATCGCTTCATGTTTATGCCCCTTGTCTCATTTTTGACCAAGCCGCGCACGTCGTACGCAAGGATGTTTCATAAGTTGCTGATGCCGACGCCAGTAAGGGGCAAATTCTGATATTGCGACATACGATGCGTAAAACGCAATATATTGATTACAAGTGATAATTTTAGATGGCGTAACTCGGCAAGTGCATAAATGTCTGGCAATTGTCACTTTGTCGCTGCACCGTCAGGTGCCAGAACGCTGCTCGCCAGTGGCGTGCGAGCGCACCCGTCGACGGTGTACTCCCAGGCGAGGCCGTCACCATGCAGTGAAACTACAGCGGCCAGCACCCCATCAATGAAATGCAGGGCGGCTCCATCATTAAGCGAGTAGGCGGGGAACTTCGCTTGTGGGCTCGACATATGGTCCTTGAATGCGACCACACGGTCTTTCCGCACATTCGAATGGACAGAGATCGATCCCTCGATGAGCCCCAGACCTTGTACGGGCGCAATCTTTGTGCGGACTGAATCGGTCATGCCCCATTCGAACAAGATGTTCGCTCCCGCGCTTGCTCCTACCAATGGTATCCCGGCAGCGTAGGCCTCTGCCAGCGCCCTGTCCGCCTGCCATTCTTTCAGAAGAGCCTTCAAATTACGGGTCGAACCGCCGTCGATATAGATTGCATCGACATCGCGGAAAAAGCTCGTCGGATCGCCATCATTTAGGTCGAACAGGTTTAGGTGTTGCGGCTGAAATCCGATCCGCTTGGCCAGTGAGAAAAATCTGTCCGCCCGCTCAATCGAGTCCCCGTTAGCCGCGCCAACGTGACAAACAACCGGCTTGGAGCACCCGATCATTTCCAATATGTAGTTGCCCATAACGGCATTCTCGGAAGCGTCGTCGAAAAGGGCCGAGGAATTGCTGATAGCGAGTGCCTGAGATGCTGCGCTCATGGACTGGGCTCCATAATTGCTGTACTAGCTAACCAGGCTCATCAACGTTGCCGTCAGAATCGCGCCATAGGTGCCCACGGCATAACCCAGCACAGCTAGGAGAACGCCGACCGGCGCGAGAGCAGGGTGAAATGCCCCTGCGACAACAGGAGCGGATGCTGCTCCGCCGACATTGGCTTTGCTTCCCACCGCAATGAAGAAGAACGGCGCGCGGATCACCTTTGCGACGATGAACAGCAACACGGTGTGGATCAGCATCCAAATCACTCCGATAGCAAAGAAGGATGGCGCGTCACCGAGTTGCAGAATGTCCATTTTTGTCCCGATGATGGTCACCAGCAGGAAGATAAAAACCGTCCCCAGTTTCGACGCGCCCACACCTTCCAGATCGCGAGCCCTAGTGAAACTGGCGGTCAGTCCAATCGTCGTCGAAATGATCACGACCCAGAAAAAGGTGCTGTTTAAACCCCCGTCATCGCCGGGCAGCGCTTCATCGAAAAACTGCGCGAGCGCCCCGCCAGCCAAATGCGACAGGCCGACTGCGCCCAACGTGAAGCCACCCAAAACCAGCCAGTCATTCGCATCCGAGCTGCGTTCCACAGACTCGGAGTACTCCTCCATCTCGTCGCGCAGTTTTTCGATCGCCGAGGTGTCCGCTTTAAGCCATCGGTCGATCCGTTCCGGCGCGCCTGCGCCATAAAGCAGAAATATCATCCAAATGTTTGCAACGATAATGTCGACTGCGACGAGTGCAGCATAGCGTTCGGGATTATAGCCATAGATTTCCAGCATCGCGGTTTGGTTGGCGCCACCGCCAATCCAGCTCCCCGCCAGAGTCGCGAGGCCCCTCCAAGCAGAATTCTCACCGGCACCAAGAATCGACGGATCGAATTGCACAACGATCCACAAAGCGGCAGGTCCCCCAATGATGATACCCAGGGTCGCTGTAAAGAACATGATCAACGCCTTGGGCCCAAGACCAAGGATCGCTTTCATATCGATCGACAAAGTCAACAGGATCAAGGCTGCAGGAAGGAAGTAATCCTTGGCAATCGGCCATAAGTTGGATTCCGACACATCGATCAGACCGAATGTGACCATCAAGGATGGCACCAGATAGCAAACCAGAATGACGGGCACGAAGGTGTAGAGCTTCTGCCAACCGCCACCGAATTGCCGTGTGACTCCGACAAAGGCCAACAGTGCCGCCAATAGACCCATTATCACTGCGTCATTTGAGATCATTGCGCTGTCCCTTCCGGGCCAGCACGCAGTGCTTTGGCCGGTTTACATGTTTGCGATGGCAAAGGCGCACGCTGAAGCAAGCAGCCGCTGAAAACAACAGCGCAAACAAAGACGAGATCACTGCTCAAATGCGCATCATCCTAGAATGAGCCCCGGACAAATCATCGCGTCAAGCAGCGGCAAATAGAGTTCGACTTCAAATGCTAATATCGGTAGCCTTGATGCTGAAAATGCAAGGTGTTGATAATTGGAACTCAAATGGCTTGAAGACCTGTCTGCGGTGGCAAGATTGGGCCATTTTGCGCGAGCTGCGGAGGCGCGCTATGTGACGCAATCCGCGCTAAGTCGGCGGATCAAGGCACTTGAGCAATGGGCCGGCGCGGAACTGGTCGACCGAACCGAACACCCCATCAAGCTGACGGCTGCGGGTATCGAGTTCATGGGCAGTGCCAGCACGATCATCAAGGAAGCCGAAGAAGCCAAGGCGGTCGCTGCCAATCATGCAAGGATCGGCGATCGCGGGATCACAGTTGCCTGCTTGCACACACTTGCTTTGAATTTTCTGCCCAAGCTTATTGCCGATCTGCATCGCAAAATTCCTCCTTTCCAAGCGGGAATCGTGCCGGAAACCCGAACGATCGAGGAATATCTGTACGGCCTACGCAACGGCACCTGCGACTTTTTCATTTGCTACAACCACACCTCGATCCCGTTCGACGTTGATGGCGATGATTATCCGCGCCTCGTTATCTCAAAAGATCGAGTCCTTCCTTATGCAGCCTATGAGAAATATGCGGGAATTCTCGATCCGGCGAGCGAGCGAAACATTCCGCTGCTTGAATATGGTCCGACCTCGATCATGTCGCGCGTATTGCGGACAGTACTCGACCAGTCGCCTTTCGAGCGGCGTTTACGAACTATCTATCGTGCCACTTTGGCAGAAAGTCTTGCTACTGCCGCGCGAGAGGGATTAGGGGTTGCGTGGCTGCCTGAAAGCACTGCTGAGCATTTTTCATCGGAGGGTGTGCTGCGACAAATTTCCGATGAGTATGGCGCAGACCTTGAGATCGTTATCTTTCGGTCAAGGCATAACTCCCGGCCCGTGGTAGAGAGAGTCTGGTCGAACTTATCTGCACGAAGCCAAAGCACAGCAACAATTTGAGCGAGCGATGTGGCAAAGAGTTTCGCGGAGCAGTTTTGTCCTTGGCCCTAGAAGCCCTCAATCAGCGCGGGGGTAAACGAGCCGATGTCGGTTCCTGATCCACCACGTGGCGTTTGGCGAGTTGTTGAGCCATTCAGCTACTGATCGTCCACCTTCCCCCCACAGATCGAGACATTGACTGAGGGCTGAGAGTGACGGGTTGCAGACTGTCCGCTTTTTTAGAGTCGACCAGTTAAAAGCAGACCTTCTGCTCTCCATCCCGCTTAAGCCATGGGACTACGGTCGACTTTGAGAATGGGAGCGGTCATTTCCTTTTGCTGCGCCCGGGCTATCCAAACAAACGAGTTGCTACTGATGCAAAAACCACTCTGCGCTTGCAATAAGAGATGTTGTATCATAACGAAACCTGCGAATCAGTCTCAATAAGGGGCTTGTTAGGAGTGACGGGTCATGAAAAGGTTTAACACCAGTAGATTGGTGGGGATGATAACGAGCGCGAGCGCGCTTGCGCTGATCTCGACACCAGCCATCGCCCAGGATTCTGAGAGCGAAGAATTTGCGGAAACCAACGAGATTATCGTAACTGAACGCCGGGCTTATCGCGGCGATTTTGACCAGTTGGAGATCCCGGCAGTCGATCAGATCATTAATGACGAAGTTCTGCGCGATGCCGGCGCGCTAGACCTCAATGCAGCGCTTGACCTGTCCGCCTCGGTTGCCCGGCAAAACAACTTCGGTGGATTGTGGAACAGCTTCTCGATCCGTGGCTTTTCGGGTGACATTAACTTGCCGAGCGGCTTTCTCGTCAACGGCTTTAATGCCGGTCGCGGATTTGCTGGACCGCGCGATATTGCGGGGATTGAGGCCGTTGAAGTGCTTAAAGGTCCTCGCTCTGCGCTATACGGGCGCGGTGAAGTGGGCGGCACCATCAACCTGATCACCAAACGCCCGCAATTTGAAACCTCGGGCTATGTTCAATTTCAGGGTGGTTCATTCGATTTCTACCGCGGCGACGTCGATTTGCAGACGACCCTTGGTGACAGTGTCGGTGTCCGGGTAGCGGCCTTTTTCGAAGATGCTGGCAGCTTCCGGCGGGAAAAAGAAACCGAAAAGTTCGGCATCTACCCATCGATCCGGTTCGAATTAGGCGCCAGCTCAATCCTTACTTATGAATTGGAATACACCGCGCAGGAATTGCCGCAGGATCGTGGAGTTATCTTTTCCGAACAGTTCGGTTTCTCACCACGCAGGCTGTTCACCGGCGAACCCGATGCGCTCATCGACACCGAAGTGCTTGGCCACCAGCTCGAATTTCAACATGAATTTGACGCTGATTGGAGCCTTTTGATCGGCGCCGGTTTCCGCGAGACGTCGCTGGTTGGCGGCGCGTTTGAGAACAATTTCGGCGGTCGTCAGCCATTTTTGGTCGACGGTGAAACGATCTCGCGCTTCTTCCGATTCAGGGATTATGAATCAGAATATCTGTCCCTGCGCGCTGAAATAAATGGCGAGTTCGAAACTGGAACTCTGCGCCACCGCTTGATCTTCGGGGCGGACTACGATGAATTTGATAATGACCAGATTTCCAACCGTTTTCGTGACTGTCCTAGCGCCGGGTTACCAGGCAGCGCGCTCGATCCAGCGGCCTGTTTACTGCTTGATGTAAATAATCCGCAATATGGCCTGTTCCCGAATCCCCCCGCCGACCCACAATTTGACCGGCTGGAAAAAACCGGTGGCTTCGGCTTCTACATTCAGGATCAGATTGATCTGACCGACAATCTGCAAATTCGCATTGGCGGCCGCTTTGACGATTTCGATCAGGAATTGATCAACCGCCTCGCTGATCCGCCGAGTGTTGCAAGTGAATCATCCAACACCGCATTCTCTCCGCAGGCCGGCGTAGTCTTTTTCGCCAGCGACGGCGTTAGCCTGTATGCATCCTATGGGGAGGGCATCCGCCAACTGTCGGGCGCAGATTTTGAAGGCAACTCGTTTGATCCAAACAGGTCGACCTCCTTCGAGGCGGGCGTCAAACTTGATCTTGGCACGGTGTTCCCTGGGGTTAGCGGTTCAGCCTCTGCCACCTACTTCGACGTCGATCAGAGCAACATTCTTATCTTTGACCCCCGTCCCGAAGCGAATGGCGAGTTGATCCCGGCCGGTGAAGCGCGCAGCCGTGGCATTGAGCTGGATGCGAATGCCGACTTCGATAGTGGGCTGAGTATCTGGTTCTCCTATGCGTATACCGATGCGGAATACACCAACAGCGGAACCGACTCTGCCACCTTTACTACCTTTGAACCGGGCGAGCAGCTGATCAACTCGCCTGATCACCAGCTCAGCCTGCAAGTGTCGCAGAGCTTCACAGTTTCTGAGGTCGAGGCCCAGATTGGTGGCGGTGTCCTCCACGTTGGCGAACGCAACGGCGAGGTCGGCGCCGATTTTGACCTCCCGGACTACACCACAGTTCGTCTGTTCGGTCAGATCGAACCGATTGAAAACCTTGCCTTGCGGGTCGATGTCGAGAATCTGTTCGATGAGACCTTCTTCACAGACTCATTTGCGAATGTCTGGGTCCAACCAGGTGCTCCAAGAACGGTGCGCGTTTCGGCACGGCTCAGCTTCTGACTCTAAAGGACCTTAAGCATATGGTAGCCCCCTTGGAGGCCCGTTCGCTTTCGCTGATTCGTGAAGGAAACACCGTACTTGACGGAGTTTCCTTCACCGTCGCGCGAGGTGAGATCTTTGCTTTGCTCGGCGGGAATGGGGCCGGGAAATCGAGCACTTTGCTGACCTTTCTCGGCTTTCTTGAGCCAGCCAGCGGTGAGGTCTTAGTCAATGGCAGGAGCGTCAGCAGTGATGCGGCAAATGCCCGCGCAGCGATTGCCTATCTGCCCGAAGCGGCCTCGCTCTATGGCCATCTGACAGCTTACGAAAATCTGAACTATTTCCTCGACCTGGCAGGGACTTCAGCCAATCGAGGAGCGATTGATGTGGTGCTGGATCAGGTCGCGCTTCCCAAAGAAGCAAGATCAAGGCGCCTGCAATCGTATTCGAAAGGGATGCAGCAGAAGACCGCGATTGCTCTTGCCTTGCTGCGCAAAACGCCGATCCTGCTGCTTGACGAGCCCACTTCCGGCCTCGACCCGGTTGCAATCGACGAATTTCATGATCTGGTAACGGCATTGGCACAAGATGGGCAAGCGATCCTGATGGTAACTCATGATGTCTACGGGGCCTGTCAGGTTGCCGATCGGGTTGGCTTGCTGCGCGGCGGTAAGCTGGTCGGGAGCTTTGCAGCTGAGAATGGCGAGCGGATCGAAACAGAAGCGGTCCACGCAGCCTTTACTGAGCGCCATGCGGCATGAGCAGGACAATTCGCATTGCGCATGAAGAATGGCGGCTGTGGTCGCGTTCGAAAGTGGTCATCGCGGCAGCGTTGATTGTCGCGGTGCTGCTTGCGGGCACCAGCTTTCTGACGATTCAGCGGATCAGCGCAGAGCAAGCACAGCGAGCTGATCAACAGATTGCCGCGGAAAAGACATTCTTCACCCAGCCGGATCGCCACCCGCACCGAATGGTACATTACGGTCATTATGCGTTCCGCCCGCCTCCGCCATTGGCCATGTTTGAGCCCGGCGTCGATGCCGTCACTGGTCAATCGATCTTTCTTGAAGGGCACCGCCAGAACACCGCCATGTTTGCCGATACCAAGGCTGCGGCAGATATGGGCGGGTTTGCTGCGCTCACACCCGCCAGCCTGTATCAATTATTGCTGCCATTGCTGCTGATCGTGCTGGGCCATGCGATGTTCCTGCGCGAGCGTGAAAGCGGCACTCTCGCCGTCATGCTTGCGCAAGGGCAAACCGGAGTGAAACTGGCTCTGGGTAAAGCCACTGCATTGCTGAGCGTGATCATCATTTTCATGCTGCCGCTGGTGCTAGTCGCGGCCTATGCGCTCAGTCTGGGAGAAAGTGCACTGGCAGTAATCACGCTGGTCGGCGGCTATTTCATCTATCTGTGTGTCTGGGGTGCAATTGTATTGGCGGCTTCGATTCTGCTCAGGCAACGTGCGGTTTCTTTGGGTGTGCTGATCTTTGTCTGGCTGTTCGCTGCGCTTTTGGTGCCGCGTTTGGCAATCAATTTCAGTGGCGCGGTAATCGATGCGCCGGGCAAGATCGAAAGCGATCTCATCATGCTGGCTGAGCAGCGCGAGTTGGGCGATGGCCACAACGCTGCAGACCCTGCGTTTCAGCAGCTTCAGGCCGAAGTGCTCGAGCAATACGGCGTCGAGACCATCGAAGACCTGCCGATCAATTGGCGCGGTGTGGTAGCCAGCTATTCGGAAGCCGAGCTGACTGATCTGCTGAACTCTTATGCCGAGCAGCGAATGGAGTTGGAAGCTCGGCAATCACGCCTATTCGGACTGTTTGGATTGGCTTCACCAACCATCGCCATCAGCACGAGTTCCCGCGCGCTGGCGGGGACCGATCTTGCCACCCATCATCGCTTCTTGCGCGAGAGTGAGGCGCTACGGTTCGACTTCGTCCAAGCGCTTAATCAGGCTCATGCCGAGCAATTGGGCTACACCGCTGACATCAACCGTAATGTTGATGCGGCGTCATCTCAGCGTGCGCGGATCAACGCGGCCAGTTGGCAAGTGCTGGATGAATTCCGGTTTGCGCCTGATCCTGCCAGCGTCCGACTGGATCGCGCCGTGCTGACACTCGGAATATTGTTTGCCTGGCTGTTGCTCATGGTCGGCATAGTGCTGGTATCGGCGCGGCAAGTGCGGCTCTGATGTTGGCGTCGCTTGCTCGCGAATTGCGGTTTCTGGGCAAGGATCGCGGTGCTGTGGGCTGGTTGGCTCTGGCACTCGCTTTGTCGATCATCGCAGTCAGTTTTGGTGTTGTAGAAGTGCGCGAACAGCGCGCCACTATTGCCTCTCTTCTCAAAGAAGATGCAGCCGACCGCGCCAGCGCGCTGGAAGGACATGCAGAATGGGGCAGCGCGGCCTATTATGCGTTCCACTTAACCTATGCGCCGCCATCTGAATTCGCGTTTGCAGCAATGGGGCAGCGCGACAGCGTACCGTGGAAACATCGCGTGCGGATGCTCGCGCTCGAAGGCCAGATTCACGAAGCCGATACTCGTAACGCCGATTTTGGCATGGTGGGCCGGTTTGACTACGCCTTTCTTGTAGCTTCAATCGCGCCCCTGTTGCTGATCCTGCTACTGTATGATCTGCGCGCTTCGGAACGCACTGCAAATCGCCACGAATTGCTGGTCGCAACCGCTGGTGCGCCACGCAGATTATGGTTCCCACGGGCTCTTGTAAGAGTGGCGACATTGGCGCTGCTCCTGCTTGCTCCGCTATGGGTTGCGGCGATCATCGAAGGCGCTTCATTTGGCGTGCTCACCCAGGCGAGCGGGCTGGTCGTTGCAGCTTTGCTGGTGTGGTGGGCAATCACAGAATTGATCAGCCGGATTAAAGCTCCATCCTCGATCCTGCTCACTGCTTTGATCGGCATCTGGCTAGCGCTGGCGATCGTTGTTCCCGCGCTGTCCAAGTCGTCTATCGAACTGGCCAATCCGGTGCCTGACGGTGGCGAGATCTTGTTGCTTCAGCGCGAGACCGTCAATGATGCCTGGGACTTGCCCAAAGAAGCCACTATGGAGCCGTTTGTCGCGCAACACCCCGAGCTGGCTGAGTATTCAAGGATTGAGGGAGCGTGGGCGTGGAAATGGTACTACGCGTTCCAACAGGTCGGCGACCAGACTGCGGCGCCGCTGGTCGCGCAGTACCGAGCTGCGCGAATTGCGCGTGATGACCAGGCTGGGTTGGTTGCGCTGCTATCGCCAGCCTCGTTCGTTGAACGCGCGTTTGAACGGTTGGCACGGACTGACGCACTATCCTTGATAACGTATGAGGATTCGGTGCGCAACTTTCATGGCGACTTGCGGGCGTTCTATTATCCGTTGATGTTTCCGGAGGCGCCTTATGATGAAGCGTTGCTCAACGATCTTCCAGCCTATGTGCCGCCTTCGTAAGCGATCCCTTTGCACCTGTACGGGCCATATCCATCGCGAGCTTTAATCACATGACCACTGAACCCTCTGCCAGCATACGCATCGCTTCGATCGATATCATGCGCGGGCTGGTGATCATACTCATGATGCTTGACCATGTGCGCGAGCGGTTTTTCATGCATATACGTACGGGCGATCCGATCGCTGACAGCATCGAGCCGGATCTGTTTTTCACACGCATGCTGACGCATCTATGTGCGCCGATTTTCATTTTTCTAGCTGGCATAGGCGCATGGCTTTATGCCCATTCCAAGCCCAACGAGTATCGCTCGCCGTCACGTTTCTTACTTACTCGCGGCCTTGTGATCATCGCGATTGAGCTGGTGCTGTATTACCTCGTCTGGGTAGACAGCTACCCGCAATTCCTGTTCCTGCAGGTGCTGTGGGCGATCGGTCTGTGCATGTTGGCGCTGTCGCTGGCTTGCCGCT
>JBCDKX010000041.1:0-19439 GCA_038746055.1 Pseudomonadota bacterium | reverse complement strand
CCGCGATCATCCTTGGGTTAGTCGTGGCGGCCTAAAACTGGCGCATGCAATTGAGCAGTTTGCGCTGGATGTGAGCGGCGTAGTAGCGATGGATATTGGCAGCTCAACCGGCGGCTTTACCGACGTACTCTTGCACGGCGGCGCACAACATGTTTTTGCGGTGGATTCGGGGACCAATCAGCTGGCTTGGAAGCTGCGGCAAGACGATCGTGTAACCGTCCTTGAACAAACCAGTGCGCGCATTCTCACTCGCGATCATATCACCAGAGAATGCGACCTGGTCGTGTGTGATGCGAGTTTTATTGGTCTTGCCAAGGTGCTGGCGCGCCCACTTGAGTTGGCGGCTCGAGAGTGTCGATTGGTAGCCCTGATCAAGCCACAATTCGAGGTAGAGAAAAATGAAGTTGGCAAAGGGGGGGTAGTGCGTGATATGGCTCTGCATGAACGGGTCTGCGACGAGGTTCGCGGATGGTTAGAGGGGCTTGGCTGGCACGTTGAAGGGATTGTGCAAAGCCCGATCACCGGCCCACAAGGCAATATTGAGTTTCTGATTTCGGCTCAGCGTAGTTAGCGTCTATTCCAAATCGAGCGAACTGAGTTTCGTGTCTAAATCGATCGGAATCTGGCTCAGAACCTCAACCCCGCTCGCCTTATTGTACGCATCATCCCCAAACTCATTGACCAGTTCGGCCTGACGCATATCGCGCTCGCGCAACAAGATTGCTATTTCCTCGCGATAGAGCGCGACCATGGCGGTGACGAAGCGGTTTACAAGGTCATCTTCGGCGGTGTGATCAACGCTAAATTCGGGCAAATGCTCGATCATCACATCAGCCGGATAGAGGAATTCATTGGTTACAAACCGGTTCACTGTGAACCAGCTGCGTGGAATGCCATTGGTGTCGATCGACAGGGCGATCAAATGGGTGACATGCGCCCGCGCGTCCTCGCCCTGTGGCGGCCAGACTTTCGGTTCAAGACCCTCAGGAAGTTGTGTGCGATGCAGAAACAGATGGAAATGACCGTGCTCATCATCATCGCGGCTACCCGGCGCATGGACGTGATAATACCAGCGCGACTTGCAATATTTGTCGCGCGCATCTTTGACTGGATAGTGCGTCCAGAATGTCGCCCCTTCTTGTGGAACGACCCGCAGCATCAGAGGCCGTTGCTCCTGCGCCATTTGCGTGATTGTCTCAATCACGGTGAAAGCAGCTTCTTCTTGGTTCATCTGAGCTTTTGTGGCGGTCGCGGTCGTCATAGAAAGCTATTCTAGCGCACCGAGAATAAAGTTACAGTCTCAATATCACCTTGGTCTGCTGTCCGGTCAGATAGTGAACACATACAAAACGACCGGCGGCAACTCTCTTGCCACCGGTCGAATTGTAACGCTTGACGCGTAGAGGGCTTAGGCGGCTTCGCAGCCAGCGCCTTCACATGCAGCGCCTTCACATGCGGCACCTTCACATGCAGCAGCTTCACAGCCAGCGCCTTCACATGCAGCTTCACAGCCAGCGCCTTCGCAACCAGCACCTTCACAAGCGGCACCTTCGCATGCAACTTCTTCAACAGAAGTTTCATCAGCAGCAGTGTCAGCTTCTTCAGCGGGAGCCGAGCAAGCAGCGGTGGCAAGCGCCAGACCGCCAGAAACGGCGAGCATCGAAGCAAAGTTGGTCTTTTTCATCAAATCTTCCCCTCAATTGGAACGTAGCAACAAAAAGCCTGTTCCAGTTGGTACCTGGAGCGCGAGGATAACTCCTGCCGCAGCGCCCCGAATCACGGCAAGAATGTGGCAAGGCTAACACAATGTGGCGAAAGCGCGAATGGTCTTATTTGAGATCAGTGGAAATGCGACGCTTTTGCCGACATGATTTGCAGGAAAAACTGGCTCGTGTATCGCGTGCCTCAAGAACAATAACAGGGCGAATCACCCTTCAGATTTAGCGGTCCACCGGTCGCTTCAGGAGATGCAATGAATTTTCTCGCATCGAAAGCGCAGTTGCGAGCAAGCTTTGCGCGCTGGTCGCTGTTTATGGTTCCACTCATTGTGCTACTCGGCTTTCTCGGAGGGCAAATGGGAGGTCCGGATACGCTGTGGTTTCAGAGCCTCACAAAACCATCGATTTTCCCGCCACCAGCAGCCTTTGGGATAGTGTGGAGCGTGTTGTACGTCATGATCGGCTTTTCAGTCGCGCTGGTTGGTAGCGCTTGGGGGGCGTACGGGCGCGGGATCGCTATCATCGCCTTCGCCATTCACTTCATTGGCAATCTTGCTTGGACATACGCTTTCTTTGGCTTGCAGAACATGCAGGCGGGGCTGGGTGTCTTGATCTACGCTACACTCACTTTGTTGGTGGTGATCGCGCTATTTTGGCGGGTCCGCAGGCTAGCGGCACTGATGCTGATTCCTTATCTTGCCTGGGCGAGCTTTGCGACTGTGCTTAACTGGCAATTCATGGTCGAGAACCCTGATGGCGGTGCCAACACAGGTGAGGCTGGTGCGGTCGAACGATTTGAATTTTAGTGTTTCGTAGGGCTAGAAACACTTGCCCTCTGTTCCTTGCTTCTCCACATAGCTTCCTATGCAAAGCCAGAACCCGATCATCGCCGACTTCGTCAAACTTGCAAACAGTGCCGCTGGAACAATGGCTGGGATGTCGCGCGAGGCGCGCGACAGTGCGCGAGAGCGAATGCGCGAAGCGTTAGGCGGGATGGACTTTGTCAGCCGTGAGGAGTTCGACACGGTCAAGGCGATGGCACAAAAGGCTCGCGAGCAGGCTGACGTGCTTGAGGCCAAGGTGGCAGAGCTCGAGCGGAAGCTCGCCGATAAATAGCCATTTAGCCAAATCGGGATTGAACGGTCTGGACGTTTGATTAGTTTGTACGAAACGCAAACTGAAAAGGCGCTATCATGAACCGAGCATTGTTTCTCTCTGCCAGTTTGTCACTCGCTGCGACCAGCATATCGGCACAGGCGCAAGAAACTTTTGGCGGAGCAAAAGGTGCCGACCTCTCAATCGAAGCGATCGAACCCGATGGTTCAACCGTGACTTTGGGCCGAGCAGGCGAGTATCCAGCGGATATTGCACGCTATCTGCTGGCAAGCGGCCCTGGCAATTCCAATCTATCTCCCAATGGGGAGACGATTGCCTTCTCTTGGGATGTGACCGGCCAGCCGGAGCTTTGGGTGATGCCAGCGCAAGGCGGTGTCCCCCAGCAAATCACCTTTCAAACTGGGGTTTTTGCACCCGTTTGGACACCAGATGGCAAGGGTCTGTTCTATTCGGCGGACCGGGATGGAAATGAGCAGCCCGGCTATTTCGTGCTGTCTCCCGACGGCGCAACAGAAACCGAGGTTCTACCCGCAAAGCGCGGCGATTTTCGCATTTTTGGCGGCTTTGCTGAGGATGGCAGCTTTATCTACGCTTCAACTGCCCGCGGCGCTGGCGTCTTTGACATCTATCGCGGTACACTGTCGGGCGACAGCGAGATGATTGTGCAATCCGAGCTTGGGCTTGCCGCGCGGTCGATTTCGCCCAACGGTAATTATGCAATCGTCACTGAGACGGTGGGAGAGGATGGCGATAATCTCTATCTTCTCGACCTCAGAACCCAAGAGATGAAAACGATTTCCCAGCCACCGACCGGGGATCGGGCAAGCCATACACTCGGCGGTTTCGAATGGCTCCCGGATTCAAGCGCTTTCGCATTTTCGACCAATAGGGGCCGCGAATATGGGGCTCTTTCGGTTTACGACGTTTTTAACGGCGCAATTGACACAATTGCAGAGACCGATGCGGATATCGAAAATCTTGAAGTGTGCGGAGAGGGCCAGAAAGAAATCGTTGCCTACACCGAAAATCGGGACGGCTTTGATGTTTTGCGCATTCGCAATGCCCAAGATGGCAGTGACCGGATTCTGCCCGATTTGCCCGAAGGCAATTACTCCCTCGATTGCGAAGGCACGACTGATCCAAAGCTGCTTGTTCGCGTTGGTGGTTGGCAAACGCCCGGCGAACTTTGGATGGTCGATCCAATCGCTGGCACTGGCGAAAAGATCTTCGCCGCCAATCTTGCGGGGCTAGACGCCAAGCGCCTGATCCGCCCGCAAGTGGTGCGCTATACGGCCCGTGACGGGGTGGAGTTGCAGGGGCTGCTCTACCTGCCGGAGGGTGCTGAAAAAGGCGAGAACGCACCGCCGGTTGTGTTTTCGGTTCACGGTGGACCCTCTGCACAAAGTCAGGCAACTTTCGATGCCGTGGCGCAGTATCATGCCGCTCGCGGTGTTGCCGTTTTTGAGAGCAACGTTCGCGGTTCAACCGGACTCGGCCGTACATATGCAACGCTCGATGATCGCGAAAAGCGCCTCGATTCTGTGCGCGATCTGGTTGATCTCAAGCAGGCTCTCGCGACCGATGGCCTGATTGATGGTAATCGCGCTGCGGTTATGGGTGGGTCCTACGGTGGCTACATGGTCAATGCGGTGCTGGCTGAATATCCGGGCGAGTTTGTGGCTGGTGTGTCGCTGTTCGGAGTGGCCGATTGGATCACTGCGCTGGAGATTGCCTCTCCTGCGCTCAAAGCGTCGGACCGGATCGAATATGGCGATATCACCGAAGAGCGTTGGCGTGAGTTTTACCGCGTCAACTCACCCATCCGCAAAGCCGATCAGATCACCGTACCAGTGCTTTATTCGCATGGAGTGCAAGACCCGCGCATCGATATTTTCGAAACGGAGGTAATGGTAAAGACCCTGCGCGCCAACGGCATTGATGCACCTTTCGTGCGTATCCCGGATGAAGGCCACGGCTGGCGCAAGCTATCTAACCAGTTGTTTTACTTCCGCAAACAGGCTGAGTTTCTGGAAGAGCAATTGGGCCTTACAAAGCCGGAATGAACCTCAGCGCACCTGCAATACTGATTGCTAGCCGCGCGCATGGCGAAAATGCGAGTATTGCCCGAGCTTTGACTCAGGATCATGGGCTCGTCGCTGGATATGTGCCTGGCGGACGGGGCAAACGCATGGGGCCGGTCATTATCCCGGGCAATCGCGTTGAGATCGAACTGCGTTCGAAATCCGAAGCGCAATTGCCATTTGCTAAGCTCGAACTGGCGAAAAGCCGCGCGCCATGGATGACCGAGCCTCTGCCAGCCGCGGCAATATCCTGGGCCTGTGCGCTCACCGCCAGTGCTTTGCCGGAACGCAATCCATACCCCTCGCTCTACAGTGCTTTAGATGCACTGCTTGAGGCGATTTGTTCAGCGCCGAGCGCGCGCGGTTGGCTTGCTGCTATGGTCGCTTATGAAGCGATGCTCTTGCGCGAACTTGGGTATGGTGGTGCAAAGCCTGACTTGGACGCTGACTTCCCCAAGCAATTCGAATCTTTCCGCCAGCTTCACCGGCCCATTCGTGACTACCTGCTTGCGGGAAATGCCCGCGATGTTATGGCCGCGCGCACCGCTTTGGGAGAGCGGCTGAAACGCATGACTGAATGAGGTAAGCCCAATGAAAATAGCCGTTCTGCCCGGTGATGGAATTGGTCCAGAGGTGACATCAGAAGCGGTGAAGGTGCTCGAAGCGCTCGGATTGCCCGGCCTCATTCTCTTCGATGGTAATGTGGGAGGAGCAGCATTCAAGCGTTGCGGTCATCCGCTTCCCCCTGAAACGCTCACCATGGCGCGCGAATGTGATGCGGTGCTGTTTGGCGCTGTGGGTGATCCTGACTGCGATGCGCTTGAACGCCATTTGCGGCCTGAGCAGGCAATTCTTGGCCTGCGCAAGGAGTTGGAGCTGTTTGCCAATTTGCGTCCGGCCAAGGTCTTCCCCGGTCTGGAGCATCTTTCTCCGCTTAGCCCTGACAAAGCTTCTCGGATCGACATGATGTTCGTGCGTGAGCTTAATGGTGATGTCTATTTCGGCGAAAAAGGCACGCGCATTGGCACTGATGGTAGCAGAGAAGGGTGGGACATGATGTCCTACTCTGAAAATGAGGTAAGCCGCATTGCCCGCGTGGCATTCCGGACTGCCCGCAGCGGCGATTGCCGGGTGTGCAGCGTCGATAAAGCCAATGTGCTCGAAACCAGTCAGATGTGGCGCGATACAGTCAAGGCGGCCGCTGGGTCGCACCCTGATATCGAGCTAAGCCATATGTATGTGGACAATGCGGCGATGCAGATTATCAGCAATCCTGGCGCCTTTGGGGTGATCCTGACCGGAAATTTGTTTGGCGATATTCTATCTGATTTGGCGAGCGCAGCTGTGGGCTCAATCGGCCTACTCGCCAGCGCCTCTCTAGGAGAGCGTCAGACTGAACATGGCCTGTTTGGCCTATATGAACCCATTCACGGTAGTGCGCCTGATATTGCGGGGCAGGGCAAGGCTAATCCAATGGCGACCATCCTCTCAGCGGCCATGATGCTGCGTTATTCTTTCGGTGCCGATGCCGAGGCAGCGCGAATAGAGAATGCGGTAGCCGGCGCTCTCGCGGACGGCGTGCATGGGGGAGACCTGGGCGGAGACTATGGCACTGAAGCTATTGGTCAGGCGGTGTGCGAGCGGCTCTAGAGAGTGCGCCTATGTCGCTTGAGCTTGCGATCATCCTGCCCACTCTCAACGAAAGTGGAAATCTCGCTCCGCTGGTTGAGCGGATCGAGGAGAGTATGGGTGAATGGGACTGGGAAGTTCTGATTGTCGATGATGATAGCGAGGACGGCACCGCGGATGAGGCGCGCGAGTTGGCTCTCAAAGACCCTCGAATCCGGGTAATCCAGCGTATCGGCCGACGTGGACTTGCGAGCGCCGCTATAGAGGGGTTTTGCGCGACCGCCGCTCCTTTCGTGGCAGTCATGGACGCCGACCATCAGCACGATCCCACGCTCCTGGTAGACATGCTTTCTGCTCTTAAAGGTGACGAGGCAGAAATGTGCGTCGCCAGCCGCTTTGTTGCGGGAGCGAGCACGGAGGGTTGGGACAAACCACAGCGCGAGCGCCTATCGAACATCGCCAATCGCGCCGCGCGCTGGATCACTGGTGTAGAACTAACCGACCCAATGAGCGGGTACTTTATGTTGTCGACTGCCACCGCCCGGGCGCTTGCTCCGAGGCTCTCTGGTATTGGATTCAAGATCCTGCTCGATCTTCTTGCGACCTCTGACACGCCAATGGGAGTAAGGGAATTTCCGCTCAACTTTGCCGCACGTCGAAAGGGTGTGAGTAAGCTCGACCGAGCCATTTTATTGGACTTTCTTGCGGGGCTTTATGACAAGACGCTGGGCCAGCTGATCCCAACGCGCTTTGCCTTGTTTGGCACTGTTGGGGCGCTCGGCGTGGTGGTGCATGTGATCGTGCTGACATTGCTTTACCTCGCATTGGGGGAGGGGTTTGCCCTCTCACAGGGCCTTGCAGTCCTCACCGCCATGAGCTTTAATTTTTGGCTAAACAATTGGCTGACCTACCGGGATCGACGATTGCGGCGTTGGGGTGAGTTCGTGAGGGGTTGGATTGGCTTTTGCCTCACCTGCTCGGTGGGAGCGCTTGCCAACGTTGCGGTTGCGACCTTGATCGAGGGACAGGGTGTCTTCTGGCTGGCGGCTGCGCTTATCGGAGTATTGGTCGGATCGGTCTGGAATTACGCCCTATCAAGCCGCTTTGTATGGGGCAGGTTTTGAGTTAACGCCAACCGCTGAGCCAGGTCCACTTGGTAAAGCTCATTGTCCCTTCAAGCGCGGCGGCGGTGAGGATCGGGAAGAAGGCGGCGAATAAGGCTATACTTGCTGCAAGCACCAGGTAGCTCAACTTCTGCCAGCCCGCGTCGCGCAAGTCACTGAGCGACAGGGCGAGCGCGCCGAGAAGAAGAATGCTCGGGGTCAGGTAATGATAGTAAAACTGCACCGGTTTGGGCGCGATCAGCCACAGACCAAGGCTCACTCCATAGCCCACCGCCATCGCAAGCCGCGCCCAATCGCTGCGATAGATCCCGACGACAAGACACCAGAGTAGAGCTGGTAAGCCCAGCAACATTGTAAGTGGATTTCCAATCAGCAGGACGCCGCGCTGGGCTCCATTGATGTCCTCATAGAGATACCAAATGCCACGCGTGTTCAGCACCCATTGCACCCAAGTGCTTTGATAGGTGTGCGGGCTGAGGACTTGCTGTTGCAGCTCCAGTATCTCTCCATGAAATGCGACGATCCCGAGCTGCATCAAGGGGGAGGGCTGAATTTGTGTACCAAGCCAATATCCAGGTGCAAAAGTGATCGCATAGACAAGCAAAGGCAGCACTCCGAGGCAGAAGAAGGCTTCGATAAGGCTGATGCCGGGCACAGGAGCCCCTCTGCGGCTCAGCAACAGCCGGCGACGGCCAGCAAGGGCGCGAGCAGTGAAAAATGTGAGCCCGAATGTCATTGCGAGCGGAACGGCATTCCATTTAGAGCCGAGCGCGCAGCCAATGGAGATACCGCACAGCATAAGTCGCCACCGTCCGGTTTCAGGCTGCCGGATCGCGGCTGCGAATTGCCACGCTGCAAGACTGAGGAAAGCGACCATGAAGATATCGAGCATCGCGATGCGCGCCTGCACAAGCAGATGAAATCCGCTGATCAGCAGCACCCCAAAAGCGAGAGTAGCAAATCGATCGGTGCTGGAATGCCACATAGCGCGCATCGAAGCGCCAACCGTTAGCGTCCCGGCGATCAGTGGCATGATCCGCCAGCCGATTGGATTGTCACCCAGCAGACCCATGCCGATGGCAATCAGGGTCTTGCCTAACAACGGGTGTTCGCGGTTCACATATCGCGCTTCACCACCGTTCCACACTTCCAACAGATCGCGTGCGGCGGGCAGGTAGTGCACCTCGTCAAAATAGGAGCTGCTCGGAATGGTAAGCCGGATGCAGCTAAGAACTGCAAAAAGCACGGGCATCGCAAGGCACCAAAGCCACGGATCGCTGTGGTGGCTTGGTGGATCAGGCGGCGTTCCCAATGCAACATTCGGTTTTTCGGCGGAAATTTCCTGAGCCATTGCAGCGGGAGGCTTAGAGTAAGCCCCCGGCAAAGAGCAAGTGGTGAGTGACGATCACGCCGCTGCTGGCGTGCCTCTAGTGGCGGTGTCTTCATGCGCATCATCAGCGCCCGGCTTGTCGCCCACCGAGTTATCTGCATGCTCACCGCTATTCTCGAGCCAAAACAACCGTGCGCACATGGCTAACAGGCCAATGCTGGCTGTGCCGCACACAAAGAGCGCCCACGGCAGGATGTTCATATTTTGCTTCTGCGCACGTGGAAGGATGAAGAAGAAAGCAATTATTACGCACATGACAAGGTCCCACCAGACCTGGATGCCAGTCATGTCTTCCGAGTGATTGGTGAAGAACTCTACGATGCCCTCGGTCCCGATCTGAACGCCCGTGTAACCAGCGAACAGACCTGCAAGGCTCGCTGCGATCAGCGGACTGCCCTTCGTCGGGCGAGCAGTGAGGATGTAAACCGCTGCGATTATGGCTGCGCCGATTATCATGAAAAAGAGAATTTGCAGATAGTCCATCACCGAATCTCCATGCCATGTAGCACTTGCTACATAATCGCATCTATCGCATTGTAGCGTCTGCTACAAGAGCTAACATATGACGACACGGGAATCTGCTACAAAATCACAAATGTCCAGAGAAACTCTCTTGCCTCTTCTGGCCGGACATGTGCTTCAGCACGGTCTGGCCTCTGCGAGCCTGAGGCCGCTGGCCAAGGCGGCGGGAACAAGCGACCGAATGTTGATCTATCACTTCGGGAATAAGGACGATCTGATTAGGCAGATTCTTGAGTATATCGCTGGGATTTACTCCGCCGCGCTCGATGCTTCCATGGGCGATGAGCGGGCCAAGACCAGGCAGGATGTGGTGACAAGGGTGCTGAGCCATATGCGCGAGCCGGCCATGCAGCCATTTCTGGCGCTGTGGTGGGAGATTGTTGCGGGCGCGGCGAGGGGAACGGATAGCCATAGCGAGGCAGCTCAGCAGATGATGGAACGTTTGCTCGAGTGGCTTGAAGAACAAATGCCGGAAGATGACCCTGATCCAAAAGGCGGTGCGCGCTATCTGCTCACGCTCACCGAGGGGGCACAGATGCTTGGGACAATTGGCCATGCACGCACTGCACGCGAAGGACTGCTTGCGAGCGACCTAACACGCGACTAAGCCCGCGTTTGCTATGAAGAAGACGACCGGAATGGACCGCGCGGCCACGCGCAAGTGGCGCGCGCAGACAAGAGCCGTGCGCGGCGGGACTTGGCGCAGTGAACAGGGTGAGACCAGCGAAGCGTTGTTCCTCACCTCGGGCTATTCCTATGATGATGCGCAAACGGTCGCGGACCGCTTTGCTGGCGAAGCCAATGGCATGACTTACTCACGCCTGCAAAATCCAACTGTGGCTATGCTTGAAGAACGAATTGCCTTGATGGAAGGCGCGGAGGCTTGCCGTGCGCAGGCGAGCGGTATGGCGGCAATGACAGCAGCGCTTTTGTGTCAGCTTTCGGCAGGTGACCATGTGGTCGCTGCGCGCGCTGCCTTTGGTTCGTGCCGCTGGCTGGTCGATCATCTGCTGCCTCGTTTCGGGATTGAAACCACTGTTATTGACAGCGCCGACAATGCGGCTTGGGAGGCGGCAATCCGCCCGAACACCAAGGTCTTCTTCTTTGAAACGCCGGCTAACCCAACGCTGGACATAGTTGACCTCAAGTATGTCTGCGATCTCGCAAAGCCGCATGGAATCATCACTGTGGTGGACAATGCCTTTGCCAGTCCCGTGCTCCAACGCCCGTTGGAATTTGGCGCTGATGTTGTGGCGTACAGCGCGACCAAACTAATGGATGGTCAAGGTCGTGTGCTCGCTGGCGCAGTATGTGGCAGCGAGGAGTGGATCAATGAGACGCTGCTTCCATTCCAGCGCAACACCGGACCCAATATCTCTCCCTTTAATGCGTGGGTGGTGCATAAGGGTCTGGAAACGCTTTCTCTGCGGGCACATCAGCAAAGCCGTAATGCAGTGACTCTGGGTGAGTTTCTTGAGCCACGGGTTGTGAAAGCTCGCGGGCGGATGCTGCACCCGGGCCTCCCCAGCCATCCTCGGCACAACCTGGCGATTGCCCAGATGGATGCAACCGGTCCGATCTTCGCCTTTGATGTCGGGACCCGCGAACAGGCCTTCCACATGCTCGACGCTCTTCAACTGATCGACATCTCAAACAATATTGGTGATGCCCGCACTTTAGTGTGTCACCCAGCCAGCACCACGCATGCCAACATGGGTGACGATGGAAGGGCCGAGATGGGCGTGACCGAAGGACTTTTGCGTATCAATGTCGGTCTGGAAGATATTGAGGACCTGACAGAGGATATAGATCAGGCGCTCAAAAAGGCTGGAATGTAGCCGGGCTGGGACGATTGCCAGGTCCATCAGACCTAGCGCGCTCGGTTTTTCTACAATGGATCACTTCAGTTCAGCATCGCGTTGGAAATGCTCATTGCTCGTTCGGCGTCGAGAAAGATATCTCCCGCGCCATCAAGCCATACACCACGTCTTGATTGAAGCCGGCCCCTTGCGGAGCGTTAGTCATGGAGACAACCACTCGCGGCTGCCTGCCTGCAATTGGCGGGGAAGCCGAAAAGAGACACTTGTAGCCCGCATTGCCGCCACTGTGACTGACATATCGCACTGAACGATCATCGTTCAAATACAGCTGGGTAGCCAGTCCGTAATGCGCTTTTCCCTCAAGTTGAACCTGTGAGGTGGTCATCGCTTTTGCAATTGCGCTGCTTATCGCGTTTTGCTCGCCGTTAGCAGCGTTGACCAATGCCATTGCGAACTTCGCATAGTCTTCTGACGTAGTCCAAAGCCCTGCGGCCGCTTGCTCGGGGTGATTACGCCAGCTGTTTTCTAGCCCATCCCCATCCGCCCCAACGCGCGCGGCCTTTTGTGCATCTGAGGCGGCGCTGGTTTGCACGAATGTGCTGTTCTTCATGCCCAGAGGGTCGAGCAGAAGACGCTGAGCCAGGTCCGCGAAATCCTTACCAGATATATCTTCGGCCCAAAGCTGAGCCACCATAAATCCGCCACCGGCGTAGCTGAAGACTCCGACTTCGCCGTCAAAATCAACCGCCGACTCATGCCAGGCTGGCGGATCAGTTACGATCTCTTGGGTTGTGGGCAGCTCATCCCCGATTGCATAGCCCCAAAAACCCTCGACGCTGGCACCACTGGTATTGGACAACAACTGACGCAATGTCACAGCGCGATCTAGCGGCAGGATTTGCGATGATTTGAGGGAGACGATCTGTTCCCTGATATCATCATCAAGGCCAACAGCCTCTTGCTCAGCCAAAGTCAGAATTACCGCTGCTGCAATGGCCTTTGACATGCTGGCAGCTTGAAATTGGAGATTGGGTTTTGATCGCCCCAGATGATAAGTGATGGGCTCATTCTCGCCGTCGAGCACAGTAATCGCAGCTCCGGTCACACCGATGCCTTGCGCCTTAGCTGAGATTGACGGCAAAAGGTCTGCGGCGGCGACGCTCTCCAACTCACTGCGAAACATTGGGTCTGTCTCGACCTCGCCAGAGCTGCAATAGGCGGTCAGCAAGGCAACGCCGCAAATCTGGGCTATTCCCGCGAGCTGTTTGATTTGCTGAAACTCCATCAGTTTCCCCTCTTCAGTGCAACATGCACAAAGCCCCCGATTGCATCGGCCGCGGCGGCAAAGTTGTCACTCGACCAACCTCCATTGCAGCTCAGCGCGGGTAACAGAGAAAAAAGCAACTTACATTCATCAGGCATCCCTTGCCCCTATTGCGGTTCTTTCTTCCGAGCAGTCTTATGAGGTGTTGGCAAAACCGCCAGCACTTTCTAATAGCCGCTAACCCGATTCCAAGAATCCCTGAAAACAGATCCCTTTATGACCCTCCTCAATGCTCTGGCGGACACTTTCCGCCGTGATTGGTTCGCTCAGCCGCGTGCCGATATACTCGCCGGTATTGTCGTTGCGTTGGCGTTGATTCCTGAAGCAATCGGATTTGCTCTGATAGCGGGTGTCGATCCGAGCGTTGGCCTCTACGCAAGCGTAGCGATTGCGATTGTGATCTCCTTTATCGGGGGGCGCCCAGGTATGATCTCTGCTGCCACCGCCGCCGTGGCTGTGGTCGTGATACCCTTGGTGCGTGATCACGGAGTGGAATATCTGTTTGCGGCTACCATTCTTATGGGCGTTTTCCAGGGAATTGCCGCACTCCTGCGCCTTAATCTGCTCATGCAATTCGTTTCGCGCAGTGTCATCACCGGCTTCGTTAACGCGCTCGCAATCCTCATATTTATAGCCCAAGTGCCGCAACTCTGGCCCGGGAATGAGGGTGTGGGCCCATGGACATGGGTGATGGTCGCTGCCGGTCTTGCGATTATTTATGGGTTTCCGCGTGTCACCAAGGCGGTGCCAAGCCCGCTTGTCGCTATCGTCCTGCTCACAGCGGCGACGATGTATTGGGGGCTGCCGGTGAACAACGTTGCCGGCGAGGGCAAGCTTCCCAGTGGTCTGCCGACATTTGCATTGCCCGAGGTGCCACTGACGTGGGAAACGTTCTGGATCATAGCACCTTACTCCGCGACCATGGCGGCAGTGGGCCTGTTGGAGAGTTTCCTCACGGCACAAATTGTCGATGATATGACGCACACCGACAGCAACAAACGCCGTGAAGGGGCCGGGCAGGGGATTGCCAATATTGTCGCGGCATTGTTCGGTGGCATGGGCGGCTGCGCGATGATCGGGCAATCGGTGATTAATGTGGCTTCGGGCGGGCGAGGGCGGCTTTCGACTTTCACTGCTGGAGTGTTTTTGTTGTTCCTGCTGACGGTGCTTGGCCCGTTTGTTGGGCAAGTCCCCATGCCCGCGCTGGTAGCGGTCATGATTATGGTCAGTATCGGAACCTTCAGCTGGAATTCGATCCCCAATCTGCGGCGTCATCCCCCTAGTAGTTCGGCCGTGATGCTGACCACAGTCGTCGTGGTGGTGTGGACCCATGATTTGGCGATGGGAGTGCTTATCGGAGTGCTGCTGTCCGGTATCTTCTTTGCCAACAAGGTCAAAAGCCTCTTCACGGTTGAGCGCGTGCGCCGTCCCAACAGCGCGGTTTACGTTGTGACCGGCGAGATATTCTTCGCCAGCGTCGAGAAGTTCCAGAGCCTGCTTGGCCCGGAATCGCAACATGAGGACGCGGCGCATCACGTTGTAATTGATGTCTCGAAAGCGCATTTCTGGGATATCTCGGCAATTGATGCGCTTGAAAAAGCCGTTGAGCGCATGCGTCGCAATGGCCGACATACGAGGGTTATCGGTCTCAATTCTGCGAGCGCTGATTTGTTTGATCAATTTGCACTTGAAGATCGAACCGGGCTGGAACTTGGCTTGGCTCCGCGCTGATGGGGTCAGTGCAAATGCAAAGAGCCGGAGAACTGCGGATAACGCAGTGCCCCGGCTCCTAAGCACACCCGCCCCGTTGCAAAAAGGATACGCAGGGGCGGTCGGAACGACCTTTCGTGGCATTCAGCCTGTGCCGTCATTGCTGGCACAGGTATTAGTTTACAAATCCGTCCTAAGGAAATCGCGAGGAATGACCTTAACGCGGATTTTACCAACACGGGCGGCGTAATTTTGCTGAAGCTCAATTCGTCTGTAATCCAGACTTGCCAAGACCGCTTCTAAATGCGAGCGATGATCCCCCACTTAACGGGAGAACATATCAATGGCTAACCGTGTCGAGCTGATCTTCGATTTTGTAAGCCCTAACGCCTATCTGATCTGGTGGCCATTGCGCGAGCTGGTTGCCCGCACTGGAGCAGAGCTTGCTATAACTCCTGTTTTTTTGGGTGGCATGCATAAGCTTACCGGCAATGCGCCGCCCATGATCCGGGATAAGGACGTGAAGGGTAAGGTTGAGTATTCTGTGGTCGAGATGCAGCGCTTCATCGCCAAACACAAGCTCACTAAGTACAGACTTCATCCAAGCTTTCCATTCAACTCCATAACTCTGCAACGCATGCTTTATGCGGCCGATCAAGATGGGCGTGCGGTGCAATTCGTCGAAGCGATGCTTCCAGCAGTATGGGAGCAGGGCGTAGATATCACCGATCCCGAGGCGCTTGGCAAAGCGGTGCAAGAGGCTGAGTTTGATGCAAAAGATCTGTTTGGGCGCACTCAAGATCAGGCTGTGAAGGACGGTCTTGTCAGTAACACCGCTAATGCTGTGGAACGCGGCGCCTTTGGCATTCCGACCATGTATGTCGGCCCAAAAGACGGCAAAACAGAAATGTTCTTTGGTAAAGAGCGCCTCGGCCAGATTGAAGAGGAACTGACGTCTGGGTGAGCGGAAACGGCGCATGGAAGTCCAGTTGGACTCCCCATCAAGCGATAGCGCTCACTAACCGCCAGCTCATTACAATTTGTTGGATCGGAGCTCGGACGGCATGGCCAGGATCAGCGTTGCATTCGTATGGCTTATTATAGCTCCCAGCGTTGCAATTCATTAAGAAGCCTGAGACTTTAGTCCGCGCGTAGTTCGGTCAGAGCATTCTTCGCGGACTGCAAATCCGGGTCCAACCCAAGCGCGCGTTCATAGCTTTCGATTGCAGCTTGGGTATCCCCGGCTGCACGATGGCCCTCGCCAAGGCTGTCGTAGAGATTGGCTGAGTTAGGGAACAGCTGCGTTGCCCATTTGAAGAGTACAACGGCTATCTCGGGTCGCTCTTGCCCGAGATAACTGTAGCCGAGTCGGTTCAGCGTCCTTTCGCGGGTGTCGTATTCGGCCAGCTCGGGCCCAAAATCTTCGATCGCCTGTTGGACGGCCTCAACACCTCCAGCATGTTCGATCGGCCCCAGGTAGTCGGCAAGGCGGCGCTTCACCTCTGGTGCAACCCCGTTGTTGAGCATGATCATCAGGTTGCGGCCCATTTCGATGGTGGCGGAGCCATTATTGGTGTTGTTGAGCACAATTACCGCGTCCCGGTTCTTTTCAGATCGAATGTAGAAGCTCTGATACCCCGGAATGCTGCCTGTATGGTGCGTTACGCTTAGAGTACGATTATCGCCCAGCGGCCATTCCTCGACACCCCAACCAAAGCCATAAGGAAAGTCTGTTTTTCTGGTGAACATCAGCTCTTTCGCCGTACCTCCGATGTAAGCGGGGTCGTAGAGCGCGCTATCAAAGCGCAGGATATCATGAGCCGATGAATAGATTCCTGCAGCTGAGAAAAAGACGCTGGCATCAATCTTAAGCGGGCGGATCAATTCGCCATCGGGTGCCTTGGCATAGCCTTGGGCAAGGCGAGGCAGTACTGCATTCTCGTCGAAGACCCCGCTGCTCGCCATCTTGGCAGGCTGGAACAAGTGCTTCTGCAAGTTCTCTGCGTAGGATTGACCAGTGGCCGCTTCGACGATCAGACCCAGCAAGATGTAGCCGGCATTGTTGTAGCGCCAGACCGAACCGGGCTCTTCGGTCAGTTCGGGCTTGATCCATTCATTCGCTAGCTGAGTAGGCTCGTAGGCCAAGCGTGCTGTGGTCTGGTACCATGGGTCATCATAACGACCCGGAAGGTCCTTTATCCCAGAAGTATGGCTAAGCAATTGCGCGATTGTGATCGGACTGGCGGGGGTGTCAGCGTAGAGTTCAGGAAGGTGCTGGCCCAAAGTATCTTCAAGAGCGAGTGCGCCGCTTTCGCTCAATTTCATGATGAGAGTTGCAAGGAAGGGTTTGCTAAGCGACCCGATACGATAGCGCGCATTGAGCGTGTTTTTAACGCCCCATTCTTTGCTCGCTTCTCCATAAGCTTGCTCGAAAATGACTTCACCTTGCCTTGCAATGAGCACAGACCCGGAAAATCCTCGCCTTTCAACATATTGCTCGACAATCGCGCCGAATTCGCTCCGCGGAGGTTGGGCTTGTGCTGAGGCGGTAATATTCGTTGTGAAAACCACGCCGACAAAGGCGATAAGCATTGAGAGAGATTTCAAAGTGCGTCCTTTAACTACATATGTAATCGCCGCTATCGGGCTTTTGACAAACGGTCAAGCTGAGTGAAGGCGTAAAAACCCGGTCCTTTGATATCCAGCCCTTTTCGCAGGAAGTTTCGTAATCTGCACAATCGCTTGCAACCAACTCAGCAGTTCATCGTTGATTACTTTGAAATGTGCTCTTGCGGGCAATAGGCAAATCGCTACGTTGAGGACCATAATGAAGGAACTTTTCCAACACGCAGCCACTACCGACGGAATTACCGTGCGGGTCGCGGTCAATTTCCTGCCTGAGCAGTCGCATCCAGAGGCGGGCAAGTGGTTCTGGGTCTATCATATCCGCATCGAAAACGGCTCTCACGAAGAGGTGAAGCTGCTGACTCGTCACTGGCGGATCACCGATGCGCGTGGGATGGTAAACCATGTCGACGGCGAAGGGGTGGTTGGTGAACAGCCTTTGCTTACGCCGGGTGAAAGCCACGATTATGTCTCTGGCTGTCCGTTGACGACGACTCACGGCTCGATGGAAGGCTTCTACACGTTTTCAAAAGCGGATGGTTCTTCGCTGGAAGTGCGCATTCCGTTCTTCCCTCTGGCTTCCCCTGAGACAGCGGAACGGCACTAAATCCAGCTCTGTAAGCTTGCGATAGGCGGGTTCGCGACCTAAGTCGCACTTCGTGAAACGCACACACCTCCCTTTGAACGCATTGCGCGTCTATGACGCCGCCGCCAGGCACCTTTCCTTTACCCGTGCAGCCGATGAGCTTGCGGTGACGCCAGCTGCAGTCGGTCAGCAAATTCGCGCGCTGGAGGACCATCTTGGCGTCGTGCTTTTTCGGCGCACATCCAAAGGTCTGGAGCTGACGCCAGAAGGCGAGGCGGGGCTCGATCCCTTGCGTGAAGGTTTCTTGCGCTTTGAAGAAAGCGTCGCGGCCATGCAGGCGGGGCAGTCGAGTGACCGATACACCATCGCCGCGCCGCGCGAGTTTTACGCGTCGTGGTTGGCTCCACGCATCGCACCATTTCAGGCGTCGACACCTGGTGTGCAGTACATCCTCGCGCCTGATGAAGCTTCGGATTTTACCGAGGCAAACCTGGACATTGCGATCCGCTTTATCGCTGGACCCGGAGAGCTTCAGGGTGTGCAACTTGCGCCAGCTTTGCAAGTCAGCGTTGCAGCACCCGGTGCGCGCGATGCCTGGATCGATTGGCCGGAGGCTGGTTTGCCTGACGGGACGAATGCCTGCGTCAAGACCAGCAGCGCCGGTCAGGCGATGAGCTCCGCGCTGGCAGGTATGGGCCGCACGGTCTTGCCGCTTGCGCTGGTCGAGCGAGCGCTTGAGGATGGCCGGCTCGAAGCGCTGGATGAGCCGGTTGAGAGCAAGCGCGCCTATTGGCTGGTCGCGCCGGTCCCGCAATGGCGCAGTAAGAAGGTGAAGGCGCTGGTCAAGTTCCTTACCGATGAGTGATGTCCCAACGCTAACCACGCCCCGCTTTACTATGCGTCCCCTCAAACGCAGGGATGAAGCGGCGATGTTCCCGACTTTGTCTGATGAGGAGCAATGCCGCTATCTCACTCGCCCGGCGTTCGAGAGCGAGCAGGAGCTGTGGGAATGGTTCGCCGATTCCACTTGGGATGGCCGCACCTGGATGGCGGTCGATGCCGCTGGCGAGGTGGTCGGCAGGTTTGTCGCTGTCCCCGGACATGGCTCTGACGCAGCGCACGGCTCGGTCTTTGAGATCGGCTATATGGTGGCGATGCACCGGCAGAGGGAGGGCATTGCCCGCGAATGTTCGGAAGCGCTGATCGCCCAGCTCTGGGCCGAAGGCGCGCGCAAACTCACCGCCGAAGTCGACACTCGCAACGCGCCCTCTGTGCGACTGTTAGAGCGTCTGGGCTTCACCCGCGAGGCCCATTTGCGCGAGCATGACGCCACCCATATTGGCATGTGCGACGTCTATTGGTACAGCAAGCTGCGCTCTGACTGAGGGCGGTCCAAAGATCGCAAGATCCCGGACCACAACACATGCATGCTCGCCAAAATCCGCACCCGGCTTTACGGCGCCCGCCAGGGGATTCAACGCGCTTGGCTACGGGGCGCCTGAGGTATGACAATCGGCGAGGGCGTGCAGATCTCGCGCAAGGCCCATCTTGATTACACCCATCCCAAGGGCGTCCACATCGGCGACTACACCATCATTACGCCGGGCGCGATCATCCTGCCCGGAGTTACCGTTGAAGACCACTGCGTCATAGCATAGCGGCAGGCAGCGTCGTCACTCAGGACGTCCCTTCACGCAGCGTTGTTGCAGGCAATCCGCGCAAGATCCTCAAAAGCAATATCAAGACCGCGCGGTATGGCATTATGGGCAACCTCCAGCCGCATGCACTGGCGGT
>JBCDKX010000040.1:0-19711 GCA_038746055.1 Pseudomonadota bacterium | reverse complement strand
TGCTATGCTGCTTTCGACTTTCGCTCCGGTGATAAAACAATTCCAGCTTGAGAACCCGGACGTTCGGGTTGAATACAACGTAACCCGCGAAGTGGCACGGCTAGAGGTCGGGGAGGCACATGTGGCCATTAGAACTGGCCTGTATCAGCAAATGGAAGACACGATCATGCTTCCTTTGGTGTCGGTTCGTTCCGCTCTCTATGCTCATGAAAGCTATGTTGAACGCTATGGGAAACCGGAGAAAGTTGCTGATTTTAGGGATCATCGGTTTGTCTCTCGCGTCTTAGGCAGGGAGATGTTTCCGTTGTTCCAGTGGCTGCATGAACAAGTCGATCCCGAAAACATCGTCTTTATGAGCGATGATACTGATGCAACCACATATGCGGTGTTGGAAGGAATTGGAATTGGCTTCTTACCAGTCGCGAAAGCCAGGGCTTGGCCAAGGCTAGTCGAAGTCCTTCCTTACGATCCAGAATGGAATGTCGATTTCTGGCTTGTCACGCATGTCGACAACCACCAGATGCAGAAAATCCAGGCGTTGCTCTCTACGTTCCGACAAATGGGCTTACTCACCAGAGACGAAGAATTCTCGGATATTCTGCCCGCAAAGACGACTACCTAAATGCCACATATGCGCACACGTAGTGTGCGTAAATTCGCCTCGACGGTTACAAGCGGGTTTGCGAAACAAGATTGGGGTGACGGGCCCCTATAATACACATCGGGGGACGCCAATTGCGGGGTTCAACAATTCTTTTAGGCGCGTTTTTTGCGTGCCTGATCGGCTGTGCGCAAGACAATGCCGACTTGGGTGTGCCGGAAACCAAGACGGTAAAGGTCGCGACTGCACAGCCAGTAGAGACTTCGCTGCGAAACACCTATCCAGCCTCGGTCCGCTCCGTTCGCTCAACGGATCTTGCTTTCCAAGTTTCGGGCCGGGTTGTTGTTTGGCGTGCCCTTGAGGGAACGCGTTTCCGCAAGGGCGATGTGATCGCACGCCTGGACGACCGTAGTTTTCGCAATGGCGTAACCCAGGCTGAGGCGGAATTTCGCAATGCGCAAAGCGAATTCGAGCGGGCGGAACGGCTGATTGAGGGTAATGCGATCTCTCAGAGCGTACTTGAAAGCCGCCTCGCGGAGCGCGAAGTCGCCGAAGCGGCACTAGACAGCGCCCGCAAAGACTTAGCCGACACCGTTTTGCGCGCTCCATTCGGTGGGGTTGTCGGGAAAACCTTCATTGAAGAGTTTCAAACGGTTCAGGCTCAGGAACCTATACTAACCTTGCAAAGTCAACAGGTTGAAGCTGTCATAGATGTTCCCGGCAGCTTTGTCGTAAACGTTCCAAGGATGCGGCAAATGGAAGCTTTCGTCGAACTTGATGCGGCTCCCGGACAGGAAATGCCTGCATCCTTCCGGGAGGCGGCTGGACAGGCCGACGGCTCGACCCAGACGTTCGAAGCCAAGTTTACATTCACGCCCCCTCCAGAGCTGCTTGTTTTGAACGGCATGACAGCGCGATTGACTGCGAACGCGCAGCTTTCTGCGGGGTCTTCACAAACAGAGACGGGGGTTTCGATTCCACTTTCAGCGGTTCTCCAAAATGAGGGTAAGACATTCATCTGGGTCATCAAACCGGTTGAGAAAACGGTGTCGCGCCGAGAAGTCACACTTGCTCCGAGTGCTGGTCTTACTGTCGTCGTTAGCAAAGGCTTGAGGCCAGGCGAACGGATCGTCGCCAGTGGCGGCGCATATCTGACCGAAGGCGATCTCGTTCGTGAGTGGAAGCGATGAGCTTGCAGACCTGCAGGAGTTTGAGGCTCTCATGAACATCGCCGAATTCAGTATCAAGAATCGGCTGATCATGTGGATTGTCATCGTGCTCTCATGTCTTGGTGGCTACCAGGCTTATGAGGAGATGCCGCGTTTCGAAGATCCGGAGTTCACAATTCGTGTCGCGCAAATTCTTACGGCATATCCCGGCGCTAGCCCAGAGGAAGTCGCGCGTGAGGTGACAACCCCGCTTGAGACTGCGCTTCAGGAAATGCCGGAAATCGATGAGATCACATCAACTTCTTCAGATGGCTTTTCCGAAATCGAGGTTGAGATCGAGTTCTCGGAATCGCCGGACAAAGATGCGCTCCAAAGCATTTGGAACAAGCTGCGGAACAAGGTGAGAGATGCGCAAGCAGATCTCCCATCAGGCACAAGCGTTCCTTATGTCTACGATGAGTACGGTGATGTCTTTGGCATCATGTATATGCTGAGCGGTGAGGGGTACGATTACGCTGAACTGTATGATTACGCATCATCTCTGAGGCTCGATCTGCTTGCGGTTGACGGTGTAGGCAAAGTCAACATCACCGGCGATCTTGACGAAGTGATCTATATTGAGATTCCAAGCGAAACCGTTGCATCGCTTGGCCCTTCGATCGATACGATTTTCAGCCAGTTGGAAAACCAGAATGCGGTTGTTTCGACGGGTAGCGTTAAGATCGATGATCGCCGCCTTGTGGTAACCGCGACGGGCGATGTCGATTCTGTCGAGGCCATTGAAGGTCTGCTCATTGCCTCCGATGATGGCAGCATCACGCGGCTCGGTGCGATCGCTCAAGTGACAAGGGGATATGAAGATCCAGCCAGCCTTGTCACCTTTTACGACGGCGAGCCAGCATTGGTGATTGGCGTTGCTGCGGTCTCCGGTTCCAATGTGGTGGCGATCGGCGAATCCATTGATGCGCGCCTGGAAGAACTCGCCAGCCAACGCCCTTTGGGTATGGAGCTCAATGAATTCTACCATCAGGGCAACGTTGTTGAAGCCTCGGTTTCGGACTTTGTGGTGAACCTCGCAACAGCCCTAGCCATCGTTATCGTCACCTTGTTGATTTTTATGGGCGTTCGATCCGGAATCATAATCGGACTGGTGCTGCTGATCACGGTCGCTGCGACGCTTGCGACCATGTATATCGGCGAGGTTCCCATGCATCGGATTTCGCTTGGCGCGTTGATCATTGCGCTGGGGATGCTTGTTGACAACGCGATCGTGGTTACTGACGGGGTTTTGGCTGGAATGCGCCGAGGAGAGACACTTCTCGAAGCTGCGAAATCTGTCGTTGGGAAATCGATCTGGACGCTTTTTGGTGGGACGCTGGTTGGCATACTGGCCTTCTCAGTCGTCGGTTTTGCGCCAGGATCGACAGCGGAGTTCACAGGCGATCTGTTTTGGGTGATCCTGATTTCGCTGCTTTACAGTTGGCTGTTTGCGATCACGCTGACGCCTTTTCTATGCGATCTATTGCTGAAGAAAGAATTGGGTGATCAGGCGGACGGTGATAGCGATGGACGCTTCATGACTGCGTTCAGAGGCGCAGTCGCAGGGCTTATTCGAATACGCTACATTACTGTCGGCGCAGCGGTTATCATGTTTGCCGCCTCGGTGTTCGGATTCAATTACGTGAAGTCCGGTTTCTTCCCGGCGACCACCTCGCCGCAAGTCGTCGTCGATTACTGGGGTCTCGAAGGCACAGATATAACCGTTACCCAAGAGCGTGTGCTTGAGCTCGCCGAGTTTGTCAGAACCATCGATGGCGTGACGCATGTAAAAGCTGTGATCGGGGGCGGAACGCAGCGATATATGTTGATTTACACCTTTGAGAGCCAGAACAGCGCTTATGCGCAGTTGCTTATCAAGGTCGGTGATTATCGTGAGCTCGACCGGATAATTCTAGAGATTCAAGATCACGTCGACGCGAATGTAAACAACGCGCTGGCACGCGCCTGGCGGTTTGCGATGGGGCCAGGTGGCGGGTCCAAGATTGAGGCGACCTTTAGCGGTCCGGATCCCGCGGTGCTGCGCGGACTGGCCAATGAAGCCAAAGCGATCATGCGGGAAAATCCAATCGCAATGATGGTCAAGGATGACTGGCGCGAACCAGTCCCCGCAATTGAAGTCGAGTACGCCGATGGCCGCGGAAGACGAGCAGGCGTTAGCCGGACCGATGTCGGAACTACCCTTGCACGCGCTTTTAGCGGGTACGAAGTTGGCACCTATCGTGAGAATGACGACCTTATCCCAATAGAATATCGCGCACCGGCTAACGAGCGCGAAGACGCATCTGCAATATCGAGCATTCAGGTCAACAATTCTGCGGGTGACACGGTGCCACTGGCTCAAGTGTCGGATGATATCAGCACTGTATTCCGGGACAGCCGCCTTAAGAAGATTGACAAGGTCTATGCTATCAGCGCGCAGGCTGATCCCATTCCTGGTGCGATAGCGGGTGACCTCCAGGCGGCGGTGCAAACCGAGATCGAAGCAATCCCGCTCCCTCCGGGTTACGCGTTCGAATGGAACGGCGAGCTAGGCAACAGCGCGGAAGCGAATGCCAATCTCGCCACCATTATTCCTTATAGTTTCGGCGCGATGGTGCTGGTGGTCATCCTGCTGTTCAACGCACTTCGACAGCCTTTGGTGATATGGTTGTTAGCCCCTTTCGCCCTGATCGGGGTCACCGTCGGCCTGCTCATTTTTAACGTCCCGTTCGAGTTTATGGCTATCCTGGGCTTCCTTTCCCTGATCGGATTGTTGATCAAGAACGCGATCGTTTTGGTTGATGAAATCGACTTGCAGATCGCCGAAGGGAAGCCGCGTTTCGACGCTCTGGTGGACAGTTCAGCCTCGCGCTTCAGCCCAGTTCTGCTGAGTTCGGGAACAACCATTTTCGGCCTTATTCCCCTCTTCACTGATGCGTTCTTCCAATCCATGGCTGTGACTTTGGTTTTTGGTCTCAGCTTTGCGACTGTAATCACACTCGCTTTGACGCCGGTGCTCTACGCAATCCTGTTTGGCATCAGGAGTGACGAAACAAAGGATCAAGCGGGCGACACCTCTCAGCACGACGGTTCGCCGGACCTCGACAGCCCAGATTCGTCTACAGAGGGGCTGCCCGCATGATCCATCGCGGCGCTCTATTCTGTCTTTCTTCAATGGTTTTGGCGCTCAGCGGTTGCGTGTCTCTGACTACAGACGAAGAGATCTTCTCGGCCACCCGTGCCAGCCTGCCCTCTTTGCCGACGCAGTGGCAGGTCGACGGAGCAATGCCCGGCGATATTCGCATCGGCTGGATCGACGCACTTGGTGATCCGGCTCTATCGGCGTTTGTCAGGGAAGCGCAAACTGCCAATCGGGACATTCAGGCGGCAGCAGCCAATGTCGAAGCATCGTACGCTCTCGTGCGGCAGGCCCGGTCTGCACTTTTCCCAGCCATCGATCTGTCTACAACAGGCGGCCAGTCGGAAGTGTTTGACGAGCCCGGGGCTGGAGAGAGTCCAAGTGAGGTGTTCTTCACGCCCGATTATGACGTCTCTCTTCAAGCAAGTTGGGAAGCAGACCTGTGGGGACGGGTTCGAGCCGGGCGCAATGCCGCCTATGCCAGCGCTCAGGCAGTAGAAGCCGACTTTCGATTTGCTCAATACTCTCTGGCCGCGTCCGTCGCCTCAGCCTATTTTGCTGTCATAGAAGCTGACCGGCAGATCGAAGTCGCAGAGCGAAATTACGCAGCCTTCGCTGAAATCGACCGGATTACGCGCTTAAGAGCGCGCGAGGGCTATTCCAACCAGCAAGATGTAAGCACAGCAGCTTCTGATCTCGCGGATGTGCTGGAGGGGCTTGAGGATGTTCGCGGTGGGCGGCGCATCGCGATAAGAGCCCTCGAAGTTCTTTTAGGGCGCTATCCTGGTGCAGAGATAGACGATGAGTTCATCTTCCCGAATACGCCTCCGCCTCCGCCATCAGGCATCCCCTCTGAACTTTTGGAACGGCGACCCGACGTCATTGCTGCGGAGCGCACTGTTGCCGCCGCTTTCGCGGATCTGGATCAAGCAAAGGCGGCGCGCCTTCCCATCGTTAGTCTGACCGCAAGCGTTGGCGGTTCCTCTAACCAGACCAGCGATGTATTCGATGGCCGCAATCTGTTCTGGTCGATCATCGGAAATGTGCTGCAGCCGATTTTTGACGGGGACCTTCGCGGGGCGCAGGTTGACGAGTCGGACGCCAATAAGCGAGCAGCGATCGCGACCTATGCCTCCACTGCGTTAGCCGCGTTGCGGGAGGTTGAAGATGACCTCGATCAGGTTGAAGTCCTCCGCCTCCGCGAGTTAGCAGCGAAAACTGCCCGTGATGAGGCCGTGGAAGCGGTAAAGCTGGGCGAGCTGAGATATAAGGAAGGTGAGACCGATCTGATCGATCTTCTCAGCCTTCAACAACGCCAATTCTCTACCGAACAGAACTTCGTTTCAATCCAGCGTGAGCGCATCGATCAATGGGTTTCGCTTAACCTGGCCTTGGGCGGGAGTTGGATCGACCCCGCCACCACCGCAGGACGCTGAAATGGTTCTTCAGCTGATCGTTGGAACGGCTATGCTTGCCTTCACGATTGGAATCGGGGCTTTGGCAATAATCATCGCTGCGCGGGCGCTTAACGCAGCCGGGTTTACTGGAGGTGAGCGGCTCTCCGTGATGATGCACACCTTTGTCATCACATTAGTCACCAGCTCACTGGCGCTGGTCCTCATTCTTATCATGGCACTTTGGGCGGGCCTGTTCGTAGCTCTGGGTATCTTCCCGAGTTTCGAGCCCGCTCTTTACATCGCGATGATCTCTGCAACGACTTTGGGATATGGCGATGTAACCTTGCCCTCACAATGGCGTCTTCTGGCGGGCTTTATAGCAACCGATGGTTTCATTCTCTTTGGTCTCGATACCGCCTTTCTGTTCGAAGTTATGCGACGGCTCGGCGATCCCAGCCTGATGGAAACCCCCAATGGTTAGACATCCGCCTCCGCCCGATAAGTCGACGCTTATTGCGACGCTGTAGGTTTCCGGAAGCAGTCTGTCGCTAGGTCAGATTGACCTCTAAAGGCGCACCGAATGCAAAGCGCTAATAGGCGGTAGTGCTTCTTTCGAGCTACAGCTGGGCTGACGATCTGCTTGTGCAATTGATCAGTGCGATGGCGGAGCTAGGGTTGCGCCTCTCAAAAAGCTTCTCTGATCATCGCCTCAAAGTCCTTTCCAGTTGCTTGCCGAGGGTTGGAACGAGCGGCGAGATCAGCGAGTGAAAATTCGATCAAACCCGGCACATCAGAATCTTCGATACCCATCTCAGACAAGCTGGCTGGCATACCAAGCTGAGTGTTCATCGCCTGAACTGCTTCAGCAAGGTCCGCGCCTGGCTCAAGTCCCATAGCATGCCTCAGGCGGGCATACTTCTCTTCGCACCCTGGCTCATTAAACCGTAGCACGGTTGGCAACAGCACGGCATTCAGCATCCCATGATGAAGATTTAGGCGGGCAATTCGTCCAGCCGCATGGCTCATGGCGTGCACTGCACCCAACCCCTTAATAAATGCCATAGCGCCTTCCGTTGAACACATCATCATCTGCCATCGAGCATCGCGATCCTGACCATCATTGACCGCTTGTGGAAGATTGCTCCAACCCCGGGCCAGCCCATCGAGTGCCACTCCCTCAGCCGGCGGATTAATCGCCGGGGCTAGGAAAGCCTCGATGCAATGCGTGATCGCATCAATGCCGGTTGCGGCTGTCATTCGGGCCGGCAAACCGAGTGTCAACTCAGGGTCGCAGATCGCGACTTTGGGAATGAACGAGGGACTAACGAAGGTCATTTTACGGCCATCATCAAGGATGATAACGAACCCGACAGAGACTTCGCTACCCGTGCCTGCCGTAGTCGGGATAGCGATGACAGGCGCAACATCACTTATAAGTTTAGCCCCACCAGCCAGCGGATCATACCGCGCAAGTTCGCCACCACTCCCGGCGAGCAGAGCCACGGCCTTGCCAAGGTCCATGGGTGACCCACCACCAAGTGCAATAACGCCATCGCATTCGTCTGTGTTGTATTGCTCCAGGGCTCGCTTGACTGATGCCTCAGTAGGGTTTCCGGGCGTGCCGTCAAAAACTGATGGCTGGAAATCAGAACCGAGTGTTTCTTTGACGGTTTCCACGAGACCCGCTGCTACCAGACCTTCATCGGTCGCAATCAAGGGTCTCCTGATCCCTGCCTTCGCTAGTTCCCGTGGAAGTTGAGCCAATGCACCGAAATCGAAGTGAGTTGTCGTGAGGTATGTCAGTATCGCCATTTATGGAGTCCTTAATGAACGTGCGGCTTCGTCGAGACTAATCTGTTCGCGACCTCAGTGAGCTGCGCTGCGAGCTTCGCCGCCGCAGTGCATTGTGTCGCCTGTTCGACAAACTCTAGGAAAAGCGCATCGCAGATCGCGGGCTTTGACACCCAAGCATCGGTCGCTTTGTTAACTGCCTGGATGATCTCAGCTCGAGCTTGCTCGACTTCTGCTTGGTGAACAGTCGCTATTGCCTCGACAAGCTTGTTTTTCTGCATGAGAAGTTCCGAATGATATCCAATGATACATAGTATCATTAGCTCTCCGATCTCATGACACAAATGGTTTTCTTCGTGTGCGCTTGCGGCGTAGAGTTACGCAACGCTGCTGGTCCGACCTTCAAGCCGCGCACTACCAAAGCGCTCGATCGCAAAGCTGAGAGCTGTCCGGACGTCACTCTCTTCCATGTCGCGCAGGATAAAAACAATGCGCGACCGGCGATCCGGACTTGGCCATTCGTCTAACAGCGTTGGTGGATGCCAAATGTGCTGGACACCATGAATTACTAGGGGCGCATTGAGCTCAGCCATGTTGAGGATACCCTTGACCCTCAGCATATGAACTCCGTTTAATTGAGTAAGAAGACCGAACCATTCGTCAAAGACCTTTGCCGGAAGTGGCTCATCGAAGGTCAGGCTAACCGTGCTGATCCGGTCATCGTGGCGGTTAATGTCATGGGCATGATCGTGGTGGTGGCCATCATGGTCGTGATGATGGTGATGTCCTTCGGTGTGCGCTTCTGCGTTCAGCCATTTGAGGACCTCTTCCCCCTTTAGTTGAGGGTTGAAAGTGCCTCTTCCCAAAAGCGCCAATGGATCGTGGCGTTGTTCAGCAACGCTTGTGATCGTCGCGGAAGGATTGAGCAACTTCACGCGTTCAGCCAGTGCCGAGCGTGTCCCGTCATCCGCAATGTCCGTTTTGCTGAGCAGCAAAGTGTCAGCCACAGCGACTTGCTTTTGTGCCTCTGGCTGAGCGTCCAGGGTAGCGCTACCGTTTATGCAATCAACAAGCGTTATGATTTCGGCAAGATGGTAGATATCTCTCAACGTCTTATCCGCGGTAATCGTATGAATGATCGGCGCTGGATCAGCCAGACCCGTGGTTTCGATAATGATCCGTTCGAACCACTTCTTACCGCCTCTGACATATCGCCAAGGTGCATCTTTTAAAGTCTTTTGCAGATCCCCCTTAATCGTGCAGCACAGACAGCCACTCGACATCTCAACAACTGTGTCGTCCTCGGTGCTATGCGCCACTAAGTCATGATCGAGGCCCACGGAACCAAACTCATTTATTATCACGAGCGTGTTCGCAAATGCCGGATCTTTCATAATCCGATTAAGCAAGGTGGTCTTACCCGCACCAAGAAAGCCGGTGAGCAACGTTATGGGAATGGTGTTCGAGATAGCCTTCACCTTTGCAATTCACCAGCTGCCACAATTTATCCGACCTAGCAATGTAGCGAGTGCCAATCCGAAGGAGTACTTTGTTTTGTGCAGAGTTGGAGTTGGGATCGAAGAATGCGTGCTCTGGCTCCGAGTTGCAATCATTGAGCAATGACAGGAGCTTGGCCGATTGCGGATTGTCGGCTTTTCGGTTCGATCGCGTGCCAAGCTTGTTTTCGAAACCGGCACATGAACGGTCGTTAAGACATGATTTGCTTATGCTCAGGCTGGTCGGTTTTCCGACTTATAGCAGGCGTTAGTTTGGCGCCCAGGGCGCATTTGTTGCAGAAATTGAAGGCGTCACGATCGCTCTGAAACCATTTCTCCTTGAAGCTCTTATTGCGAGCAGCTAGCATCTACCTTTGGGATTATTCGTCGGTATCCTTCGTGGTTGTCCGGATCATAACTGATTTGTAGTCGGAGATCCCAATGTCCCGAAAAGCGAATTTGGTCCGCAGGACCCGGTGGATCACCTAGTGTTTAAGTCTAGAGTATCTCCCGATGAAGAGCCACCTTCGCCCTCTACCAGCGAGGAGGTTGCCGCAGGATATGTTGAGCGAAGTCTCTCACAGGAGGGCATGCGCTTCACCAGAGTTTATGAAGGATACTTCAACAGCCTTGTGGCTAAACTTCTTGCCAAGTTTGGCGCTGGCCCACCAGAGCCTGAAGACATTGCCCAAAAGGCGTTCGCGAAGCTCCACGCGCGCGGAGACTTAGATACAATTGAACATCCTGAGAGCTTCATCTGGATTACCGCCTGCAACCTAATCCGCAGCGATTATCGCGCTCAGCGGGTGCGACGCGATCATGCGGTTGAGGTCGCGGAAGGTGTGTTTTTCGATTTGTGTGACGAAATCGGGCCTGAGCGCGTCTTATTGGCGAGGGAACAAATTGGGATAGTCATGGACGCACTTGCCGAATTGCCTGAGCGCAGAAGAGAGCTGTTTTTATTGAACCGAGTAGAAGGCCTGACTCCGGAACAGGCAGGCAAACTACACGGTATCAGTCGCTCTGCCGCCGTTCGCCATATCGGCCTTGCCAGTGCAGCGATGAGCCGCGCGATGATGAGGCAGTCTCCCAAGAAATGGCAAGGAGACGCAAATTGAGCACGCAAACTTTAGATACAGCGCGCGACGAAGCTCATATCTGGGCGGCACGCCATGAAGATGGCCTCAATGCAGCCGAGCGTGTCGACTTTGAGCAATGGATCGCCACTGATGTCCTCCACCGCGAAGCCTATGCGGAAGCAGAGATGTTCTTCTCCGGTTTCGCTCAAATGCCAAGCCTGGCACAGGCACGAGACGCAATGCCTGAGCCAATAGAGCCGGCTATCGCATCGCACGCGGTCTTGTCTGGATCGGTATACAGCGCCTCCAAGACAGGCTCAATTTTTGCATTTGCGATAACCGCTGTATTCCTGTGCGGAGCGGTGATGCTTGGATTTGGTAATGGTGGCCCCTGGAGTGAAAGCCGTCCGGATATTGCCCACTTTGAAACGCCGCGCGGGGTGATCAAGACACTTGACCTACCTGATAAATCTCGTGTGATTCTGTCGCCAGTGACCGAGGCCGAACTGCTGTTGCAGGACGAGGAAAGGCGTGTACGGCTTGTTTCAGGCGAGGCGTTCTTCAGCGTCACATCCGCTCCTGAACGACCATTTTTTGTCGAAACTGACCGCGGCACGGTAGCAGTCACTGGCACGCAGTTTGAGGTAGCGGCCCGAGGCGATGACTACCGAATTGCCGTAGGCGAAGGGTCGGTTCGGGTGAGTTCAAAGGATCTTACAAAAACGGCTACGCTTTCAGTAGGAGAGAGCATCTTCCTGCGTTCAGATGGATCGCTAAGTGGGATCGAGCCTGTTTATCCAAGTGAATTGGCGTCCTGGAGATCCGGAAGACTGACTTATATTCGTGCCGAACTGCGCGAACTGGTTGATGACTTCAACCGTTACTCCGAAAACTCACTGAACGTCGATGAAGCCGCAGCAGGACTGATTGTGACCGGTACCTTCAATGCGAATAACACAGAGGCTTCACTCCGATCACTCCAGGAGGCGCTACCGATAGCGTTGGAACGAGACGGAGACTCGGTCACAATCACGGCTAAGTAAAAATACTTGTTACACTATTCACGCATCATGCGTCTCGGGTGTGAGTGCGAGTGATTGTCATTCGCGCATAACCACTCTCTGGACACAGGTGTATTTGTGACTCGTAATTCCTCTTCCCGACTTCTTCGTACCATGCTGCTTTCAGGTTCTGTAATGGCAGCAACTGTTGCTCTCACCCCGGCGAGCGCCTCCGTTCAACAAGCGCAGGCCGTGCAGATTGAAGCGCAGTCCCTTGATACCGCGTTGGTTGAACTGGGACGCCGTTACGGTGTTTCTGTGGTCAGCTCTGGCGAGCTTACGCGAGGCAAGCGGGGCCGCGCAGTGTCTGGTGAAATGACCGCTGCACAGGCGCTGCGCCGCGTGCTTGCTGGTACCGGTCTGAGGGCCGAACGTTCAGGCACCGGCTATGTGATCCGCCGCGCTTCCGCTACCAGTGCAGGAGTAACGGCTACAGCGCTTCAATCTGCTTCAGCTGTGTCCGCTGAGACGGTTGAAAGCGATCCGATTGTCGTGACGGGCACGCGGATCGAGCGTACAGCTGCTGATTCACCGGCGCCGATCGATATTGTCACCAAGGACGACATCGATGCGTTTGGCCTTACCGACACAACCGAAGCACTACGCTTCACTCCGGCGCTCAACCAGTCAGTGAGCCTGACAACCCCTGAACTCGGCGGGCGCACGTCTTTCCTCGCAGGCCGCGAGGGAACCGCCGGTCTGGCAACGCTTAATCTGCGCGGTTTGGGAGCAGACCGTACATTGGTATTGGTCAATGGCAGGCGGCATGTTGGCGGTGTCGCGTTTCAGGCAACGGTCGATGCAACCTCAATTCCGGCCGCACTGATTGAGCGTGTCGAAGTGCTTACCGGAGGTGGTTCATCGATCTATGGTGCGGACGCTGTTTCGGGTGTGGTCAACTACATTATCGACGATGACTTCGAAGGGGTCGATGTTCGAGGCAACTACTCACTTACCACTGAAGGTGATGGCGAAAGCTACTTTGGTTCAGTTACGATCGGCGGCAATTTTGCGGACGGTCGTGGAAATGCGGTTATCAATGTCGAATATCAATTTCAGGACGACCTCGACCGAAATGACCGTGATTTCACCGAGTTCAACTCGGCTGTCGCGCCCAATTCCCCCGCGCTTGCAGCCGCCCTTGGCATCGATTCCAGCTTCACCAATGTGATCGTACCGAACCGGCGCGGGAACTTCATTCCACGTGCCGGCCTTGCTTCAATCGCGGTTTTCGGGAGCAGCGGCGCTGCCATCGCTGGCGCTGGCGGCGGCGTGTTCGAAAATGGTGGCGTTCCGTTGTTGCAAGTGGTCGACCTTACCAGCGGCACTGTGCGCCCGTTCGACTTTGGAGTGCAGTCAGGCAACGCCTTCTTCACTTTCGGTGGTGACGGAACCGCGTTCCTAACCGGATTTGACCCGCTCTCTGACACAATTCCTGAAAATGATCGCTATTCGATAAATGGCTTTGTCGATTATGATATTCTGCCTGAATTGAATATATTCACTGAGATCAAATATACTCGCAGTGAAACGCTGAGCCGGGTTCTCTTTGCTCCCAACCCGAACGACGTACCGATAAACCGTGACAACCCCTTCATTCCGCAGGTGATCCAAGACCAGCTCACCAGCCTTGATTCTCAGGGGATCGATAGCGCGCTGGTGGTTGACGTAAACTTTGCCGAAGATACCGTTCAGCGACCGCGCGAGGCCTTGCGTGAGACATTCCGTATTGTCGGCGGCATTAGAGGTGAGGTGTCCGAAGCTTTCAATTATGAACTGTCTGCCAATTATGGCCGAACAGATACTGTTCTGACCAATGCTGGGGAGCTTATCCCAGATCGCTTCTTTGCCAGTGTTGATGCGATTGCTGATCCGACAACAGGCCAACCCATCTGCCGCTCCGATATTGATCCAAATACGCCTTTCCCGACTTCTGGTTTCCCAGCACCAGCCTTGCCCGGTTTCAATACTTTTGCTCCGGGCGACGGATCGTGCGTACCCACCAATCTATTTGCTCTTACCTCTCCAGAGGCTGCAGACTTCTTCCTGCTGCGAACTGAACAGACCTTTGAGCTCGAGCAGTTCGTGGTCAATGGTACGATCACTGGCAACAGTTCGGAGTTCTTCGAACTGCCCGCTGGCGGAATCGGCTATGCTGCGGGCTTTGAATATCGTGATGAGCGCAGCGGCTATGAACCAGATCCCATTCAAGTGGCTAACCTTGGCTTCATCTCGGCTTTCAGCGATGACTTCGCATTTGACGGAGGGTTCGACGTGTTCGAGGGTTTTGCTGAGGTCAATATTCCGATCCTTCGCGATCAGTCTTTCGCCAAGAGACTGGACCTCGACGCATCGGTACGTGTTGCTGACTACAGCAGTATCGGAACGACCACATCCTATGCGGCAGGCGTAGTGTGGCAGCCTGTAAGCGCCTTACGCATCCGTGGCTCTTACAACCGCTCGGTTCGTGCTCCAAATATCGGAGAGATCTCGACGCCTCAGGTCACGCTACCCGGTCAAATTAGCGGTGACCCATGCTCAGTTGAGAACATCAATAACGGAAGTTCGACCCGCGCGACAAACTGCGCACAATTTGTGCCTGCGGGCTTCGTATCTGATCCCTTTACCACTCAATTCGGAGTTCAGATCACTTCTGGGGGCAACCCTGATTTGACCGAAGAAAGCGCTGACACCTTTACAATCGGATTCGTCTTTCAGCCCGACTTCATTCCAGGTCTCACGGTGCTCGCGGACTATTACAATATCGATATTGAGGATGGCATCCTGTCCGGAGTGGCCGACGAGATTATTGTGACAAACTGCGTCGATGCCGCCAGCATCGAAAACCCTTTCTGCGATGCGGTTACGCGCGATCCGGTAAGCGGGGAGGTAACAGCCGTGCAGGCTACCAATCTCAATCTCTCGGCCATTCGGGGAGAAGGGATCGACTATGAGATCAACTATGATTTCGTTCTTGATGGTCTGTTTGGCACGCGCACCGGCAATCTCACCGCATCGCTTGCAGGAACATACCTGATCACTCGCGAAGATGTACCGTTTGCCGATTTCCCCGAGACGACAAATATCCTCGATGAAGAGCTGGGCTTCCCAGAGCACTTTATCAACTTCTCGCTTGGCTGGAGTTTGGATCGTTTAAATGTGGTTTACGGGATCAACTACCAATCGAGCCAATTCAGAGTCTTTGGGTTCCCAGCCGTCGATCGGGAGCTAATCGAAGATGATCCGCAATTCATCAATGATCCCAAAACCGGCGATGCGTTCGTCCACTTTGTCGGTGGGAGCTATGATATCATGGATAATGTCGAGCTCAGTCTGCGTGTGAACAATCTGTTCAACCGCCAACCATTTGATGCAGGAGCGCAGGAACTCAGGTTTCGCCCTGTTTCCGCCTTGGGACGGGTGGTGCAATTCGGCGCACGAGCAAAGTTCTAAGTTCCATTTACTCTTACAAACGTGTGGTGCGGCCAAGTTGAAATGCCGCACCGCTTTCTCTTTGACGAACGAGTTGGCGCACCAGCCGCGAATGCGCTCTATTTTGAACAAGCCTTGGAGCATGTTCGCTTCCGGGAACTGATAACTCGGTTGCCAATGTCAAGGATTGGTCCGTTAGGCTGATTTTGCCGTCCGCGATCCGCTTCAAACCAGATCGACATGGTGTTTGATAGGCGAACCACGAGCAGTATGGTCACTATCAGCTTGGGCGCTGGCCATTTCGGTGTAAATGTATGTGAGTTTTGACAGTGTCAGTGTCCTTCGCAGAGTTTCTTGATGCGTAACTCATGAGCTTTACCTCCTTCGGTCCATTCCCTTTCTCTGAACATGGCTCCCTTTCTGGGTGGCATACCGAGGTGTACAATGGCGTTCAGGCTGTGTTCGGTGGACTAGAGATTGATGCAGCGATCGAGCAGGAGCTTGAGGAAAAGATCTCCGGCCTCGTCGTGTATCTCCCGCTCAGCGGTACACAGCAGGTTAGAGCAAAGCAGGGCACTGAGACCTACCGGATCGAGCCGGGTCGAGCCTACTTCGCATCAGCTGATGCTGGCTCCTTTGTCGCCAAAATGAACGAAGCTGGAAGCTACGCTGCGGTAAAACTGTTCCTGGATCGAGACGCGGTTGCCAGCGTGGCAACATCAGGGGCTGCGCTTTATCGGGCTAATCCCAATACGCCACTCTACGCGGAAATCAGCCTGGAGCCAGATGTGGTAGCAAACCTAGGCTCGTTGCCCGTTACCGCTCCTCAATCTCTAACTGACAAACTGCATATCCAATCCCAGCTAGCTGGGATACTGGCAAACGTACTTTCTCAATGGGAAAGTGTAGACTCAGGCGACGAGAACATTGACTGGCATCCGCTGGATGCAAAGATCCTAGCAGCTGACCGCTACCTCAAAGCCCATTTGGATGATCCGCCCTCGGTTCCAGCGCTGGCGAACCATTTCGGGCTCAATCACATGACATTGAAGCGCGGTTTCCGCCGGGTATTCGATATGACTGTCTATGGGCGTTTGCGCCACTGGCGGATCGAAACCGCTCGGGCATTACTCGCTTCGGGCCAATCAGTCACACAAACCGCAGTCGAGGTCGGATACAGCAACCCGTCCAAATTCACTGCTGCGTTCAAACGCGTGACTGGTGAGAAACCGTCCGACCTTCGATCGATCAAAACCTGAGCTTTTTAAGGAACGGCGGGTGTGCTTTTGGGATCGGCGGATGTGCTGCGTGGAGCGGCAGGCTTTTCTGCAACCGCTATGCATTTGCACAAATGACGGTGCGGGAACTCTAACATGCAAGCGAGGATAATCGGTCGGTGGTCTTTCATGGCCACATTGGGCATTGCCCTATGGCCTAATGTGATTGCAGCCCAGGAAAATGATCCGGCTGATCTTCCGGCAGAGGCGGATGATCCCAACACTATTGTCGTTACCGGAGAGAAGCGGAAGCGAAACCTGCAGGATGTTCCCTCCAGCATTACTGTGGTCACAGATGAGGAGTTTGATCTCCTCCCCGGCCGATCACTGGCCGATGCGGCTACCTTGGCTCCCAACGTGATCGTGCAAAACCAAGGTGGTCGTACCGGCACTTACTTCTACACCCGTGGCATCGGCCGGAGTGAACTCAACTTTCCGATCGTGTCGGTCAATGTGAACGGCGTGGCCTTGCCTGATCCATCCTTCTTTGGGCTAGACATTGATGCTGCCGAGCAGGTCGAATTTTTGCGTGGTCCACAAGGAACTCTCTACGGACAAAACACTCTGGGCGGCGTCATCAACATCTCTTTGAAAGAACCATCTGAGGTGTTTTCAGGTTCGGCCGATTTCCTGATTGGAGAGCGTGGCTATCGTGAAGGTGCCTTACGTATCGAGGGCCCCTTAGTGGGCGATAAGCTCGGCGTAGCGGCCACCTTTTTCTACAACGATATCGATGGTTTTATTCAAAACACCACAACCGGAGAGCCTCAGAACAACGAACGCACGTTGGGTGGAAGCTTGTTTCTGCTCGCCAAGCCAACCGAGGACTTGCGGATCGAACTCAACTATTTCGGGCAAGACAGACGGGATGGCCTGGCGCAGTTTCCACAAGTCACCGACCTGTTCACGATTACAAACGATTCCCCGACAGAGGAAGACACGCTGGCGCATGTGGTCGGACTCAAGTTGAGCTATGATTTCGGCAACATACTTTTGGAGTCACAGACCGGATTCAGCACGATCGATCGCTTTACACAGAACGATCTCGATTTTTCGCCATTTCCACTCACCACCGCGACTGCAGACAGTGATATTGAACAGTGGACGCAGGAACTTCGGCTGATCAGCCAGAACGATGGGTCAATCAATTATATTGTGGGCCTCTATGGCCTTAGTCTGCGGAATGACTTTGACGTCTTTTTCAACGATTTGGGCGATCTGTTTATGGCAGGCTTTCCCAGCCAGACCAACGATCTGGTGCAGTTTGAAAATCGTGCCTTCGCTGTCTTTGGGCAGTTTAACTACGTTACCGGGCCGTGGGAGTTCACGGCAGGACTGCGCTATCAGTACGAAGAAATCGAGACGGACAATGTCAATACGGTGCGGGCCCTGCCAGTATCGCCTGGCGATCCGCCTGTGCTGCCGCCCACTGCGATCACCGGAGACGACGACTATAACGAATTTCTGCCGCGCTTTGCCATCACCTACGCTGCCAGCGACGCTCTGAAGTTATACGGTTCGATTTCGCGCGGCTTTCGGGCTGGTGGTTTCAACGCCACTGCGCTGACAGCAGAGCGTCTGGGTATAGTAGGTATCCCGACCGAATTTGGCCCCGAATTTACCTGGAATTTTGAAGCCGGAGCCAAATGGCGCCTTCCCGACGGACTTGGACGGATCGATATTGCCGCTTTCTATATCGATTGGTCGGATTTGCAGGCTGAACAGATCGCCCCTGGCTCGCTCATTGATTTTCGCTCAAACTCCGCTGCCGCAACCAGCACAGGCGTAGAGATTGAAGCGCGACTGTTTCCCAGCCCGAAGTGGGAGTTGGGAGGCACTTTTGGCTACGCTGATGCGGAGTATGATGAGTTTGCGGAATTGCTCACCGGAGCCAGTTTTGCCGGTAATCAAGTCGCCGGCGGCGCTGAGCTGACCTGGAGCGCCTTCGCGCGATATGAGGACGAGGCGGCGTTCGGCCCCATTGGCGTCCGAGGCAACCTTTCAGCCAACGGGGTAAGCGGCAGATTCTTTGATGTCGCCAATCTCGTACCGGGCGATGACTACGCTCTGGTCAACGCCCGACTTGGACTGACTTACCAGAACTTCGAACTCTTCGCTTTTACGCGGAACATCTTTGATGAAACCTTCATTGAGTTCGAGTTTCCGGGATTTGGCGCCTTCCCCAGTGAGCCAAGACTGATCGGTGTGGGAATCGAGGTGGACTGGTAGTTCGCCAATGTCACTAAGCCTCATACTGGTCGTTCTTTTGATTGCCTGTGCGGCCAATGCTGTCGGTGATGTCGCATTGTTGTGGGGCGCGCGGCAGACACGATGGCAACCGGGGTTGCCCGCGCTCGTGAAGACCCCGCCGCGACTAGTTCTTCTCGGCTCACTCTTGGGGCTTATCACAATTCCGTGTTGGTTTCTGATCGTACCATTGATCGCTCGTTTGCCTGGATGGTATGGTCTGGTCGCCTGTATATCGTACTCAGCTTTTGTCGCAGGGGCTCTCGCCTTCCACCTGAGCTACGCTTTCGTCGGCCCAAGCCTGCGCGAAGTGCCAGCGCTTGAAGGTGCGTTCAAACGCCCGCTGGGCACCTTGCTGTTGTACACCTTTGCCATGGGCGCGATTGCTTCAATTGTCTTGGCCCTTGCGGGAGCATCGCAAACGATCATCATGCATTGGTATCACTATTTGCTGCTCCCGACCCCTGCGATTGTTCTGATCCAAATGATCTTCGGAAGCGCTTTGCGATCCATTCCTTTCGCCAAGATCATCGCTGGGCCCTTGGCGATGGCGGCGTTTTTCATTGCATTTACCGACCTTGTCGAAACAAACTCGAAGATGTTCAGCTTTGCAGTCACGAGGACTTCCGAGTTTGTAGCCGCTCGATACCTAAACGTGAGCTGGTCAGATTGCCCAATTGATAGCACACTGATCATTTGCTGTTTGGCTTGAGAATATCCAATCAGCTCGATGTTCTAAAGTAGGATTATTGCCCGATCGCAAAGTATCACCGCCAGAAAATAATCTTTTGCCGTTTGATCGCGCATGTTGTCTGAATTCTAGTGGTTTATCGCCAACATAGGGGAACAAATCCTTGCATGGATCGCTGTTTGCAATAGCAAGAGATACCTCGTTTTACCTATTGCATCACGGAATTCAGCCTCGTGGCAATCTTTGCCTATCTCGATACTGCGGTAACTAGTCGTCCCTATCGGGTGCTTCT
>JBCDKX010000039.1:0-19798 GCA_038746055.1 Pseudomonadota bacterium | reverse complement strand
TGTTCCGCCGCGATCCAGAACCAAGGTCATTATTTTTTCCCAAAATTGGCCTTAGCCTCTTGCCCTTATTGAGAATGATATGCAATAGTATAAATGCAGGCAGCGATTTGGTAAACACGTAAGAGAATCCAATGCAGATGACGAGCAGGCGAGCGTTTGATGAAGCAATCTTTGTACGCTTGTTCCGTCTCTGGGCGATGGGCTACGAAGATCGGATATCGCCTTTGCCAACCATGCACGCTGAAGCCATTAGTCACGGTTATAAGGACCAGACAGCTATGGCCTGCGCCAGTCTGTTTGAGCTGGTGCAGGGCCATTTGGGGCGGACTTTGGTGCGCGAGTGTTGCTGCAGCACGAACTTTTCCTCTGACGAAAGAGCGTTGATTGGTATTTTGCAATCAGCGCCGTCGTTGAGCCCAGGTCAGGGATCGCGCGAGGTGCCCCACGGATTACCAGGAGCGATCTGCTGGGCAGCAGCGAGCGTTTGCGACGCGATGGGAATGGAAAACAAGGCTGAGGCTGCTGCGCTCAAAGGCAAGGCGGCCAACAGTCAGGGGTGTCCGTTTTCGACAGAGGACAATAAGCGCCAGATTACCGAAGTCCACTACCCCAACGTAGTGGAGATGCGCTAGTCGCCCTCAGACTCTAAGCAGCCGACGGGCGCTTTACCGCAACCAGCCACCCAATGACTGTGATCGCAGCAAACCAGCAGATAAACCCGCTAGTATTGCCGAGCGCGACAAGCGCTACACCTGGTGTAATCGAAACTAACAAAAGGCCCCATTTTACTAGGGGAGCGGTAGCGATCTTCTTGAGGCCCGCTGAACGCCGGCGCTTAGGATTGCGCTGACTCGCCAGCCAGATAGCAACGGTCGAGATCACCGTTGCGACAATTGTGCTCCAGACAATCACCGGGGTCTTGCAATCTTACTCAGCTGGTTCGGCAATTGGCACGGCTGCGCGCAGCGGGAGGCGGATCGGCCCAAACTCACGGTGAGCAAAAGCACCCGCGGTGATCAGCAGAAGGAGATCCATTGTAACAATCATACCAGACCCACTCGTGATAGCGTTGATCCACCCAGGCCCACCGGTCGCAATCCGCATTATCGGCAGAACAAGCATGCTCGCCACCAACACTGCCGTAAGCGAACGAATGGCGGTCAGCTCATCAATCCGGCGCAGACCCAACGCAAAGGCAAGGACCGTACCGGTAAAGAATCCAATCACGGTTCCCGTCATGGTATCCCCGGCAAAATTGTAAGTCGCAAAAAAGCCCATCGCCGAGGTCGCCATGGTGAGCGGAACACCGTAGGTGAATATCGTAGTGACCCGGTCAAAGCGCTGCCACAACCGGTCTTCTAAGCGGCGCTGTGTCCACATGCGCATGCCGGTGATGTTGACGTAACACATGGCCAGACCCAGCGCGACCCAGACCGATTTGGACAATAGCCCTGCAAAATTGCCAAAGTGCAGCGCGCCCATTAAGCCAAAGGCAATGCCTGCCGCGTTGTTCTCGCCAGAACCAATCAGCGGCTGTTCGCCAAGGTAGCTGCCATCGGCAACGCTGTAAGCATGATTTGCCCCCAACACCGCACCATCCGACGCGGCCGCGTAGAGCACAATCATCGAGTCCGCACGTCCGAGATTGACGATATTGGCGTTCGTGGGTGCTGAGCCGGTGCGGGCTTCCAGATCAGCATAAATCTGATCAAGCGATTGGATTGGCGCCGGGCTGGCGTCTTCAACCAAGGGCGATTTTGGAGTCAGCATTTCTGTTGCTCGTTCAATATCGCCGCCAAAGCCGGTCAGCAGAATAATCGGGAAGCCAATCGAGATGATGAAGCTGAAAAACGCTCCGGTGAAAGCCAGAATGAAAGCAAAAGGCAAGGACCAGGTGCCCGCCAGAATATGCCGGTCGCGCTTATTCAGGAGCATGCTGGAAAAGCGCGGAGAGACGAACATATCGCGGAACAGGTGCTTGTGCAGGATAAGCCCACTAATCGCAGCGGCCATCAGCACGAGACCCAATATACCGGTTGCATAGAGACCCCAGGGGTTGGGAAGATGCAGGTTGATGTGCAGCTCAGTTATAAAGCCCTCAAGCGCACTTCCGCGTTCGGTTGGATAGAGCACATCATTGTAGCCTTCAGTGCGCGAGATGACTTCACCCGTATCCTTGCTGATTACAAAGCGGCCGCCATAATCCTCAATCTGACCGCTTGCCGGGTTTTCCTGGTGGGTGTGGAAGTTGGCAATCGTATTGCCTTCCATATTGGTGTAGAGACGAACCTCATCCTTCCACTCTTCTGGAACTTCGCTGGCCAGTTGGCTCACTGCAGTAGCTGCATTGGGATCAAGGTCATGACTGCCAGCGCTGCCCGTCGACCAAGACCCGATCTCATGTGCGAGAACCGCGATCGCGCCGGTCAAAACTACCAAATATAAAAGCAGCCCCAGGATCATTCCGGACCAGCCATGCACAGCCAGCAGGCGTTTGGACTTAGCTTGATCGACCATGCTCATGGATGAGAGTTCCTTGCGGTTAGATACTGATCAGGTGAACGCGGAATACAGCACCGCAGCATTGGCGGCAATCACGGTAAGGGAAACGAATACAGCGCGCCAAGGCCGCTCTTCGAGCAGGACGTAAAAGAACATTGCGCCCCAAAATGCCGGGAATGAGATAGCTGCAAAGGCGATCGCGTTGAAACTGGGTACTTCAGTTGCGCCGATTGTTGAGGAGGATGCCATCGTCGCGATCGCAATAATGAGCGTCACTGGCCCGGCCAAGACCCAGCGCAGCCAGGTCGGGAAGCGCGGTCCGGCGTGTTGAGATTGCGTTGCAGAGTCGGTCATTGATATGAGGCATATCAAAAAGGCGGCACTCTGTCATAGGAACAATTGAACTCCGTGCCCACTCCGCAAGGGGAGAAACGCGAGTGAACTTTTCTGCGTTAGAACTGGACTCCAACCTGCACACCAATAACGCTTGGATCGGTGCTGGTGAAGCTGGGCTGATCGTTGAGGGTGGGAACACCCGTTGTCGGGTCAACCGTGGACACGAGCGGACGGGTCAAGGCGCGTTCGTTGAATAGGTTGTTTGCAAAGACAGCAACTTCGAAACGTTCGGTACGATATCCGACACGTCCGTTCACCAAAATGATCTCATCACCAAGGTTCTCCGGCAAGTTGGCAACGTCGGCGAACTGACTTCCGGTGTAGGCTCCGTTGGCGTTCACAAAGAAACCGCTTTCAGATTCGTACGTGAAGCCGACAGACAAATTGAAGCTCGGAGCTGCGGTAAAGCGATTGCCTGCTAGGTTCGCAAACTCGGGATTGGCTGGATTGAGGGGGTTTCCATTGACGTCTTGGGCAAAGGGAAAATCAACGAACTCTGTGTCCAAAAGCCCGAGCGAACTGAAGATGGTCAGCTGTGATGAAACCTCGATCGAGAAGTCAATCTCGGCCCCGTAAAGCTCAGAAGTCCCGGCATTGACCGTCTGCGCCGTGAAGGGTGCACCCGATGGGTCCGGGATTGAAATCTGCTGATCGTCCCAAGATGAGAAGAAGACATTCGCATTGAGTGTGATACGGTTGTCCCAAAACTGCGAGCGGAATGCTAGCTCGTAGTTGGTAAGAAACTCTGGGCCAAATTCCAGCAGACCTGGTGTGCCTCCCGGAGGTGCAAAAAAGACGGCTCCACCTGCACGATAGCCGCGCGCTACAGTTCCGGCGACAGAGACATCATCAGCAATCTGATAGCTCACCGATCCGCGTGGAAGGAATGCTTCAAAACTGGTGGCAGTGGGCGGCTCATTGCTTACCGGGATGATAGCCGCGCATGGAAAGCCACCGATAAACGGCACAAAGGCGCTAACGACGCAGGTGTCAGGTATAATGTTGACCTCACCTTGAAGCCCGAGCGTCGAAAAGTCCTCAAAGTCGTAGCGCGCGCCGATATTGATCGTCCAACGCTCGTCGAGTTCCCACGATACATCGCCAAACACCGCGTAGTTCCGAACTTCGGTCCCTTGTTGGATTTGTAAGTCGATGATTGAATCGGCCGGCTCCACTGGCAAGCCGATCAGACTTAATGGCGTGATGAAAGATGTGTCACTGAAGGTTGACGCATCGAAGAAGTAGCCGCCGATCCAACCATTAATCTCACCATAGTCAAAGTTGGCGCGCAATTCGGCGGAATAGGTTCGGTCTTCATTGTCACCCGCACCTGCGGGAGAGAAGTCGATTGTGCGATTGACATCTTCGATCGTACCAATCGCACTCACAGACCAGACGTCTGAGAACTCATATTCAAGATCGACTATGCCACGGAACACCTCATTGAATTCAAGGCGGGGTGCGGCCGGAAACGTCTCTTGGCCAAAGATGTCGAAATCTGCGAAGGCCGGGTCGTTCACCGGGACCGGCGATTGTACGATGTTAAATTGTCCAAAGCTGGTGTCTGAATAGCTGCCGGTAAACATCAGGCGCAAACCCTCAACCCCAGCCGGTTCGATCAGTAGTTTGGCGCGCGCAGTCACTGCTTCGATGAATTGCGCATCTTGGCCGCTGGTTTGATCAATTACACCAAAATCGTTCTCTCGATAATCCGCCGCAACGCGCACCGCGACCTGATCCTCAATGATTGGTACATTGACCAGTCCTGAAACCTGGTAGGTATCCCGTGTACCGATGATTCCGCGCGCACGCGCCTCGAAATCGAAGGTTGGGTCCGCCGTGTTTATGATGAGCGCGCCCGACAAGGCGTTTCGACCCTGTACTGTTGATTGCGGTCCACGCAGAATTTCGACCTGTGCGACATCCCAGAGGTTTGAGACGCCCTGGTTCGCGTTAAAGCTGGCAGGAGCTCCGTCAACATAGACTTGTGCTGTCGAACCGGTCCCAGCATTCCCAACGCCGCCAAGTTGTATGCCGCGAATGGATAACTGGTTGATTGCATCTCCCCCAAGCGTTGATACGTTGGCAGTGCGCAGGAGTGCATCGCGCAGGTCAAACAGTGCTTGTTCCTCGATCGCCCTTTGAGTGATAACGGCCACTGAGGCCTCTTCCTCTTGCAGCGATTGGTTCTGCTTCGTGCCCGTGACTATGATCACTCGGTCGCCGAGGTTGCCTTCTCCAGACGAGTCATCGGCATCTTGTGCAAAAGCGACCGACGGCGGTGCTGCGGATGCAAGAAAGCCGATTATCAGCGTAGATGTGCTTGAAACTCTCATGATGTGCCCCTTTATATCCCGTAAGCGCAAGTGCTTTCGCGAATCATTTGCATTTACGATGAGGGGTCATTAGGCTAATGCGAGTGAGTTGCAAATAATGATACTGTCCGTTCACTTCACTAAGTCGGTGTGTTGCGAAACCTCATCGCATCACAACTTTCAGATTGTTCGACTGGATAGACCCTTTTGAATCCCAGTGCACCAATAGGAATAGACCATCAATATCGTACACGCCCTCGCGCGTACCGTTGCCTGCGCCAAATCAAACCGCTCGGTGGTTTTTGAGAGTGGAATGGATGGAATGTTCGGGGGCTTTTTCGAATGTCGTCTTTGGGTGGATGGCAAGTCGCAGGTAACTCTTGATAGCGCGACAATTTCATCCCTATGATCTTAAAACAAAGATTGTCCTCTAGCTCCACACACCGCGTGTATCGTACACAACCTTGCCGCCGCGTTCCTCTGATGGAATAGCCTTAAAGATGTCGTGATCGACAAGCAGCAGCAGGATGTCACATTCCTCAAGTGCTGCATCGACATCGATTAGTTGCGCGCCGGAACCGGTAAAGTCATCGGGAAGTTGATCAGCATAAGGCTCGACCAGCTTCACGCGGTCGCCGTAGTCCCGCGCAAGCGAAGCAGCGATATCGAGCGCAGGGCTCTCGCGGAAATCGTCGATGTTGGCTTTGAACGCGAGGCCAAGACACGCGATTTTGGCGTCAGGATGTGCCTCAACGAGCACTTTGGTGCGCGCCAGGACATGGTGCATTTTGCTGTCATTGGTCTCCCGCGCTTGGCGGATGATCTTTGCCTCTTCGGGCGCGCCGTGGACGATAAACCAGGGATCGACCGCGATGCAATGGCCGCCCACACCAGGGCCAGGTTGCAGGACGTTGACGCGCGGGTGACGATTGGCCAGACGGATGACCTCCCACACGTCAAGCCCTTGCTTATCTGCAATCATTGAGAGTTCATTTGCAAAGGCGATGTTCACATCACGAAAAGCGTTTTCGACAAGCTTGGTCATTTCCGCTGAGCGCGCGTCGGTGACCACACATTCGCCTTTCACAAAGCGCTTGTAGAAGGCGAGCGCCTGCCGACCACAGCGCGGCGTAATTCCGCCGATCGAGCGATCGTTATGAATGAGCTCCTCCAAGATTCTGCCGGGCAAAACGCGCTCTGGGCAATAAGCTATGGAGATGTCAGGGGTGCCTTCGCATAGGCCCGGCATCGCCAAATCAAGGCGTTTCTCGGCGAAGACGTCGCGCATTTTTTCGGTTGTGCCCACGGGCGAGGTCGACTCAAGGATAACGCAGTCGCCTTTCTTAAGGACGCCCGCGACCTTTTCTGCGGCTTCGAGAATATAGGAGATGTCAGGCGTGTGCTTGCCATCGTTGCTAAACGGTGTGGGGACCGCGATCACGAAGACGTCGGAGGGCTCGACATCGAGGCTGGCAGTCAGCAGGCCGTCATTCACAACCGCTTGGACAAGCCCGTCGAGATCAACCTCTTCGATATGCACCTCGCCGCGGTTGATTGTATCGACAACCGCTTCGCTGACATCCACGCCTTGGACCTTGCATCCCGCGCGTGCCATTACGGCAGAGGTCGGGAGACCGATGTAGCCAAGGCCAATCACACTGGCGTTAAGGGTCGTCTTCTTAAGCAAATTGCGCTCCATTTTTGCAGGCGGCAAACCCCTGCATTCTGCGCGTTAACTGCAAGAAGATAACATTAGGTAAGTTTTGGCCGGGTTTTTAACGCGCGAGCAGGTCACAAATGCGGCTTGCAGCATGGCCATCGCCAAACGGGTTGTGCGCGCGAGCCATAGCCTCATAGGCGCTTTCATTGTCGAGTAGTCTATTGACCTCGAATACGATTTTCTCAGCATCCGTTCCGACCAGCTTGGCCGTGCCAGCTTCAACCCCTTCGGGCCGTTCAGTCGTCTCGCGCATTACCAAGACCGGCTTACCAAGCGCTGGTGCTTCTTCCTGCACCCCGCCGCTATCGGTCAGCATGATGTGAGCGATGTCCAGTAGGCGCGCGAAATGAGCGTAGTCGAGCGGCTCAATCAAAGCGACATTGTCAAGCCCGACAAGCTCCTCGTTCATAACTGAGCGGACATTGGGATTGAGGTGTACCGGAAAAATGACAGCGACGTCATGGCGCGCGGCTATCTGCTTTACAGCCATGGCGATGGAGGCCATGCCATCGCCGAAGTTCTCTCGCCGATGGCTGGTCATGCCGATGATGCGCTTGTCTTTGAAACGGGCTTCGATCTCGGCGAGACTTGAGGCAAGTTGCGGTTTGGCCGCCACCTCTTTTGTCACCCAGTGGAGCGCATCGATCACTGTATTGCCGGTGACGTGGATTGTGGCTGGATCAACATTCTCCTGGCGCAGCGCCGTGGCAGCGGTTTGTGTGGGAGCGCAGTGCAACTTAGCGAAACTGCCAACAACCTTTCGGTTCACCTCTTCCGGCCAAGGGCGATAGACATCGCCACTACGAAGCCCTGCTTCGACATGGCACACCGGGATTTGCCGGTAATAGGCGGCAATTGCACCTGCCATCACCGTGGTCGTATCGCCTTGAACCACGACCCAATCGGGCTGCTCTTGATCCATGACCGCGCCAAGCCCGGTTAGTGCGGCGGCAGTGAGAGTATCGAGCGATTGGTTGGGCTTCATCAGATCAAGATCATGATGCGGGGTGATACCGGCAATCTCAAGCACGGAATCGAGCATGGAGCGATGCTGGGCTGAGACACAAATACGGCTTTCGAACCGGCTGTCGCTTTCCAGCGCGTGAAGCACTGGGAAAAGCTTGATCGCCTCGGGTCTGGTGCCAAAGACAGTTAGGATGCGCTTGGGATCAGACATGGGTGACCTTTAGAGGGTGCCAATAGTTTGGCAATTTGCGCGTTATTCTTCAGCGCGCAAGGCTTCGATCATCGCGTTATAGATTGTCTTTGTTAGTTTTGTCTTGCTCTGCGGTGGCTAGGCCTTGCGAGAGCGGCTGCGTAGCAAGACTAGAGAGACTGTCACTAGCCAAACCCCAGCAGCACAAGCAAAGATGAGCAGCATCCATTCTGCAAAACCCAGCGCGAATGCGAGTGCAAAAACCGCCGCATACACATCGCGCGAGCTAATTGCTGCCAATGCCGAGGTGATTTTTGAGGGCCGGGCATTAAAGTCATTCTTTACGGCGTCAAAGGTGAAGGGACCCCCCATGGCGATCGACCTCAGACCAAGCGCGGTGAGCCCGGTTGCCAGAAGCGCAAGACCAATCGCGCCATAGCTTGCCGTTTCTACCTCGCCCTGCCACCACAGGTTAAGCGAGGCCAGGCACAGGAAGGACAGGTTGGTGATCCCATCGATGATCGTGTCGAGCTTTGCACCAAATTCCGAGGACCGTTTGGTTGCCCGCGCTATCTCGCCGTCAACGCCATCAATGACAGAGGCGGCATGAAACAATAGAGCGCCTGCAATCAGTCCGTATTCACCTCCAAATAGCAAGCATACCGCCATGAGAACGGCAGTGAATGCCGCCAGACCGGTCGCATGGAGTGGTGTCACACCCGGGATTTTCAGCAGAAGTTTGGAAATCGAGCGCGAAATGGGACGGTTCAGATAACGCGAAACCAAGCCGTCCGATGGTTTGCCCGTTGCTTTGATGATCCCCGTACCAATTGCATTAAGCTGCGCGATTTGCCCGGTTTTCTGAGCCTGTTCTGTTAGCCATTGGGTCGCGGCATCTTGATTGACCAACACCACTGGCTCGCCGCAAAGCACTGAGATCGCGTCCAGAACCGGAACGCCTTCAGGGAGTCGGTTATTGTCCGGATCACCGATGGCGATGCGAACTTCAGGGAGCAGTCTGGCAAATTCTTTCCTGGCCCATTTGCTGGCTGTCCATCCGCCTGGTGCGGCGACGATTATCGCATCGCTCTCGGCAAATTCCGCGCTGCGGCAAATCAGCACCGCAGCGCGAACGGCGGCAGGTATCCCCGCGACCAAATGGTTGGCGTGCCCATTACTAGAGAATAGCAGCACAGCTCTTGCCATTGCGTATCGGCTTTCCGGAAATTGTTGCTTTTGTGAAAAATAAGCGCGAGCAGGACGTGAAGCACCGGGAACTAGTCCTGATCATGATTTGTGACAAGTAGCAGCCGGAAAGAAGGATCAAGCAAAGCAACCATGGTTGAGCCAGCAGCACCCGATGCATCCTCGCAGGCGCAAACAGGCCAGACAACTGCTGGTGCAGCCCTGCAAGGTCGCCCGCCCGAGTTAGAAGACTGGCTTAACGGTCAGATTTATCACCCTCTCTCAATGCGCTTGGCAAGGGCATTGGCGCTCACACCGATCACTCCCAATATGGTCTCGATTGCCGGGGGCTTGTCTATCGTTCTTGCAGCCCTCGTTTACTGGTTCAGCACGTCCTGGACCGGTGTGCTGCTTGCTCTGATTATCCATATTAGCTGGCACGTGTTCGACGGGGCAGACGGTGATCTTGCGCGCCTGACGAAGCGGACCAGCAGCACGGGTGAAGTCATCGACGGAATCTGCGATATTGTTGGGCACATCATCCTATACGTGATGTTGGGAGTGATCCTCGCACAGGATATTGGTTCGTTCACTGCATGGATCTTGGCGGTTGGAGCAGGCGCGGGGCGGATCGTGCAGGCAGCTCACTATGAGGTACAGCGACGCCAGTATCAGTACTGGGTCTATGACAAAACATGGCTACGCGTAGCGGCAAAAGGTGAAGGGAAACCCCCGGGCATTTTTGGGCTGGGAGCTGTTGCTTATGTAACCCTTGGGAGGCTGTTTGCGCCGGGTGGTCAACACGTGGACGAGCTCGTTGAAGCAGGCAGTCCGGCACATAAGTCAGCTTTACGTGATGTAATTCGTGAGGAGACCGTTCCGGTTTTGAGATCGACTTATCTGCTCAGTGCAAACTATCGAACTTTGGTGTGCGGTATCTCGATGCTTGCCGGCTCGCCGCTCTATTTCTTCATGTTCGAAGCGGTTGGTCTGACTTTGGTTCTTGTCATCTCGATTCTCACTGCGAGCCGGGCAACCCGGAGAATCCAGCATCAGGCCAAGAGCCTGCGATAGATCGCAAGATTAGCATGCGCAAATTGCTCCCAGGAGAGTTCTTTTGCACGCACCAACCCTTTGGTGCTCAATTCGCGAGCAAGCTGCTCATCCATGGATACTTTGCGCAAGGCTCGGGCAATGTCTGCCGAATCTCTTGGATCGATGAGTAATGCGGCGCCGTTTGTGACTTCGGGCATTGCGCTTAAATTGCTGGTAACAACAGGGCAGCCGCAAGCCATTGCCTCTGCTATCGGATTTCCAAAGCCCTCGCAGAAGGAAGGATGAAGCAACGCAAGCGCGCCCGAATAGAGCTGAAGCAACGTTTCAATGCTCACCGTCCCGGTGAAATGAACCCGATCTTCAATGCTGAGTTTATGTGCAAGTGCGACCAGCTCGCTCGCCCCAGCATTGCGGCGTTGAACCATGATGAGGGCGATCTCCGGCTGGTCAGCAAAAGCACGCGCGAACGCCTCAATTGCTCCCTCATGATTTTTATAAGGCGCGAATTGGCCGGCTGTAAGAATGTATCTCTGGCCCGGCTTTAGACCAACCATGCCGAGTGTTTCTGCATCAATCTCAGTCTTGTGGAATTGCTCTGACACGCCCGAAAGCGTGACAGAGAGCTTGGGCTCCAGGTCAGGCCGTTGTCCTAAAATCTCGGCTTTTGTGGCGGCGCTTACCGTTGCTATCGCATCGGAGCGATCGAATGCGCGCTTTATACCACTGGCGTAGAACCGGCGCTCGATCTGGCCATAAGCCCGAGGATTGCACCAGCCTGGATTGGTAAGCCACATGATGTCATGGATGGTGGTCACCCGTTTCATTCGGAGGCCTGCGGGGAGGATGTTGAAAGGCGAGTGAAACAGATCAACTCCGCTCAGATCAACAATCCTTGGTAGCCACCACTGTGTCGCCGGGCTATTGGCGGGGCTCTTGACGCAAATCTCGGTGACATTCGCAGCATTGCTGAGACGTTCTTCGCGCTGAGCGCTGCGCAGAAACACAAAGTCTAAATCTGGCGCAGATTGGGGCAAATATCGCACTAAGGCCCAAGTGACTTCGCCAATCCCACTTGGCCGGTTGGTGATGTATCTGCAATCGACGCAAACAACGTTCACTTTGGCTGATTCCAATCCTGCTGACGACTGCCTCAATAAACCCAAAGGCTGGGGATAAAGTCTGTTTCGAACTTGATATGATTCGCTGCACGTCAATTCGACTGATTGCAACACTTGCAGCTGTGGCAAAACTATCGGGCCGTAGTAAGTTTCACTCAATTTGAGCTTTTTAAGGTTGTGCACGCGACCAAATTGTGGAACGCAGAATTCAGGTAATACTGGTTTTTCGCGAAAAATGTCTGGCTTTTGGGAGAGGGTCAGTTTTTGCAACAGGCTGAAGGGGTGCTTTGGTTCAGTTTGTAAATCTCAGCAAATACCTAGGGGAGGGGGCATTAAGGCGGTACGCGTCAGCGTATGGTAAAAATGGGTGTTCTAGGAAGTACAATGCATTCGATTAGAGTCGCAGTCGTCGGAATAGGGAATTGCGCGAGTTCGCTCGTGCAAGGCGTCGCATTTTACAAGACGAATAACTCAACCAGCGGGTTAATAAGGGAAATTGTGGGGGGCTATGCGGTCTCTGATATCCAATTTGTCCTCGGTATAGACGTGGATCAACGCAAGGTCGGCAAAGATCTGTCCGAAGCGATCTTTGCCAACCCAAACAATACAACTGTGTTCAATCGTGACATGGAGCCGAGCGGAGCGAAAGTCATTCGTGGCCCTGCGCTCGATGGTGTTGCTGAACACATGACCAAAGCGGGTGACCGCGGCTTCGTACTTTGCGATGATCCAGCTCCTGTTTCTAGAGATCAGATCGTTGCCGCACTGCGCGAAGCGCGTGCTGATATTTTGGTCAACTTCCTCCCAGTCGGTTCCCAAGCGGCAACAGAGTTTTATATGGAGTGCGCGCTTGAGGCTGGCTGCGCTGTTGTCAATTGCATTCCGGTCTTCATTGCTAGTGATGAACAATGGGAGGCACGCTTCAAAGCGCGGGGGCTGCCCATTGTTGGAGACGATATCAAGGCGCAAGTTGGTGCGACCATTGTCCATCGCGCCTTGTCGAGCCTGTTTGCAGCGCGCGGCGCATCGATTGATCGTACTTACCAGCTGAATACCGGCGGCAATACCGACTTCATGAACATGCTCGATCGCGACCGGCTGACCGATAAGAAAGAGTCGAAGACCATGGCCGTTCAGGCTGCTTTGGCAAAGCGCCTGGAAGACGAGAATATTCTGATCGGGCCATCTGAATATGTTGCGTGGCAGAAAGACAACAAGGTTTGCTTCCTGCGCGTTGAAGGTACTCAGTGGGGCGAAGTGCCGATGAATCTTGAGCTGCGTTTGTCGGTTGAAGACAGCCCAAATGCGGCGGCCTGCGTGGTTGATGCTATCCGCTTCTGCAAGCAAGCACTTGATCGTAAAGAGAGCGGGGCCTTGACACTGCCGTCGGCTTATTACTGCAAGCATCCGCCTGAGCAGATTCCAGAAGATGTGGCGAACAGCTTGCTCGACCAATATCAAACCAGCCTGCCTGAAGCGGCTGAGTAAATAGCTGCGCGTCGCGCACGGCAAGCAATCTGACAGGATCGACAATGGACGGTCTCATTCTAGCTGCGGGCTTTGGGAGCAGACTTCGTGACCTCTTTCCGTCAAAGCCGCTCGCGCAGGTCAATGGAGTTACACTGCTTGAGATCGCTCTGCGCCAACTTGCAAGCGCTGGGGTAAAAAGGGTTGTCATTGTAACCGGCTATGAGGCGGACGCGATTGAGTCCGCAATGGATGACCTGGGTTCACGCCTTGGTCTTGAAATCCTCACCAAACGGTTGGAAAATTGGGAGAAACCCAATGGCTATTCGGTTATGGCAGGGGCGGAGCTGTTGCCAGGCAATTACCTATTGGTGATGTGCGACCACATCCTTTCGTCTGCGATTTTGCAAGAGCTAGCAAAGGTGGGCGATGACACTTGCGATGTGACGCTCGCGATTGACCGTCAGACAATTAGTCCGCTGATCGATCCTGAAGATGCAACTTGGGTCGAACTTGGCGGAAATGGCTTTATTGAGCGGATTGGCAAAGAGCTTTCGACCTATGATGCCGTTGATTGTGGAGCGTTTTTGGCAACGCCTCGCTTGGCTGAGGCAATTGGTGAAGCGATATCTGCAGGCAAGCCGGGCTCACTCTCTGATGGCATGCAATGGCTCGCTGATCGAGGCCGAGCGGCAACTCATGACATTGGCACCGCTTGGTGGATGGATGTCGATGATCCCAAGGCGCACCAAATGGCCGAAGAGTTGCTCGACGAGGATTTTTTGTTACTCGGCAACCAAACGCGGAGCTCGCTATCGCGAACGAGCGAAAGTGCGGCACTATGACAAGCGGTGAGGTCCTGCTTGATGTGACGCGGCTTGTATCGCTTGCTTGGACCAAGCGGCGATCAACGGGCATAGACCGGGTATGCGAGGCCTATTGTCGACACTTCAAAAACCGTGCCCGTGCTGTGGTGCAACATCGCGGTGTCGTGAAGGTGTTTAGTCCAAGCGATTCAGACACTCTGTTTGATTTGCTCTTGCAGCCGGATACGAGATTCCGGTTAAAACTGTTTCGTTTCGCAGCTTTGGCACTGACCCGTTCGCCGTCCAAGATCGCCGGCGATGGCAGGATTTACATCAATCCAAGCCACACCGATTTTGACCTCCGCACGCATCATGATTGGGTTGAGAAAAGCAATCTGCGCAGCGTCTATTTCTTGCATGATCTGATCCCACTTACCCATCCAAGGCTAACCAGTGCGCATGCCGTGAAACGGCATTTGGGGCGCGTACGTGGGCTGCTTCAACACGGCTTTGGCGCGATTGTGAACACAAAGGCGACTAAGGACGAGCTTCAAAGATTTGCGCAAAAGCGCGGGGCAGAACTTCCACCCGTAGCGGTTGCTCCGCTGGCGGGAGCCGATTTGGAGCGCGCTTCACGGGAGATGCGCGCTGATTTGCCTGCCAATGCGCCCGATGCGGTACCCTATTTCCTGTGCATCGGAACAATTGAGCAGCGCAAGAACTATACTATGTTGCTGCGCATATGGGATGAACTTTCAAGCGAATTCGGCGCGTCTTGCCCGAAACTGGTGATTGTGGGTCAGGAAGGGCCGCAAAGCGCAGCCATTCTCGAAGTCTATCAGGCGAGACCTAAAATTCGTGATTTGGTGCGTTTCGAGACTTCTGCTCAAGATGGTGCTGTCGGCCGTCTATTGGCCGGCGCGCGCGCTTTGTTGATGCCGAGCCACGCCGAAGGATACGGTCTTCCCGTGATCGAAGCCTTGCAGCATGGCACGCCGGTGGTCGCCAATGACATCCCCAGTTTTCAAGAGATTGGGCAAGGCATTCCAATGCTGCTAGACGTTCAGGACGAAGCAGCATGGACGCGAGCGATTGTCCGTGTTGCGTTTACCGATCAGGAGCGTGATCGACAACTCAACTTGATGGGACGCTTTGTCCCTCCTACCTGGCAAAATCATTTTGCGATTATAGATCCGTGGCTGGAAGGCCTGTCTACTATCAACCAGGTGGCAAACGAGAGAATACAAGCCGAGTGTTAGACCGTCTCAAATTCATTAATCCGCTTTTCATAGCAACAGTCATCGTCCCGACCCTCATCGCGATAGTGTATTTCGGTGTGCTCGCGAATGATGTGTACATTTCGGAAAGCCGCTTTGTGATCCGCAATCCGGGTCAAAAGTCTGCGTCGCCAATCAGCGCAGCATTGGGTCAAGCTGGTCTTGGTGGAGTTGCTGCGGCAGCTGAAGGCAATGCAACGATCAGTGAGTACATTCTCTCTCGCCGCGCGCTCGAAGAGGCAGACCGTGATGACTTCGTTGCAGACGCTTACACCGATCCCAGCATATTCTTCTTTGATCGCTTCGGTACCATATGGGGGGAGAGCAAAGAGCAACTGTTCCAGTATTTTCTTGGAAAAGTCATAGTCACCGAAGGACTGTCGGGACAGGTTATGACACTCAGGGTAAGCGCTTATGAGCCCATTGAGGCTCAGGAGATCAACGCCCGCTTGCTGGTGCAGTCAGAGGAACTGGTCAACAGCCTATCAGGGCGCTCGCGCGATGACACGATCGCCTTGGCACAAGAACAGGTGGATGAAGCAACTGACAAGGCGCGTTCTGCTCGACTTGAGCTGGCGCAATATCGCGGCGCAGAGCGCATCGTTGATCCCACGCAGGAGTCGCTTGTGGGCTTGCAAATGGTTGGCAAGCTTCAGGATCAATTGATTGCGGCCAAGACCCAACTACGTCAGTTCCAAACCTACACACCCGAAGCCTCACAAATTCCATTCTTGCGTACACAGATTCGTCAACTTGAAAGCGAAATTGAACAAACTCGAAAAGATCTGACCGGCGGTACAGGTTCACTATCGTCGGCGATGGTGCGCTATCAGGAGTTGGTAGTGAATTCGGAATTTACCGAGCAGCAATTGGCGATTGCTCTGGCTTCTTTGCAAGAGGCGCAGGCCGAGGCGCGGCGTAAACGCACGTATGTGGAACGCATCTCCGACCCGAGCTTGCCGGACTTTGCAGAAGAGCCCCGGCGCATTCGCAGCATCCTCGCCACCTTTGTGTTGGGTTTGCTCGCATGGGGCATCTTGTCGATGTTGATGATTGGTGTACGGGAGCACCGTGATTGATGGACTCAGATGCAATTCGAAAACCTCCTTTGAAGGAGAGCATTGCGGTCCAGAGACGCGTTCTTGGTGCTCTCTTGATACGGGAGGTTATAACCCGTTACGGGCGGCACAACATCGGCTTCCTTTGGCTCTTTGTAGAGCCGATGCTTTTTACGTTAGGGATCACAGCCCTGTGGACAGCTACTAAGAGCATCCATGGCAGTGATCTTCCGATTGCGGCGTTCGCTCTTACCGGCTATTCTACTGTATTACTTTGGCGCAATCTGCCTGGGCGCACTATCGGCGCGATCAGATCCAACTCGGCGCTACTTTATCATCGTAATATCAAGCCCCTAGATATCTATCTTGCAAGGATTCTTCTCGAGATTGGAGGGGCGTCGATTTCCTTTATGGTCTTAGGCATGATCTTCATTGCAGTCGAATGGATTGCGCCTCCTGAAGACATATTGATGGTTGCCGCAGGATGGGTGACAACGGCTTGGTTCGGTGCCGCCTTGGCTATCTTTCTTGGCACTGTGTCGTATTTGAATGATCTAGTAGACAAATTCTGGGGTCCCTTTTCCTATCTGCTGTTTCCTCTGTCAGGCGCTGCCTTTTTGGTTTCTGCCCTCCCGCGCAACTTTCAGGAGATTGTGCTGCTTTTTCCCATGGTTCATGGGACTGAATTGGTGCGCGACGGCTATTTCGGGTCGAAATTTACGGCGATCTACGATTTATCCTATCTACTAGTCTGCAACCTTGTTTTGTCGGTCGTCGGTCTAATGTTTCTCCGCTATGTCTCGCGACGTGTGGTACCAGGATGATCAGGGTAGAGAACCTCTATAAAAAGTACCCAACCAGATTTGGTGAAAAGCTGGTTCTAGAGAACCTGAATTTCGAGCTTAAGAAGGGTGAGAAACTCGGTATTCTTGGCCGTAATGGGGCGGGCAAGTCGACGCTTATCCGTCTCATTAGCGGAGCTGAATCTCCAACCTCGGGCCGCGTTGTTGCCGATATGAGTGTCTCCTGGCCACTGGCATTTGGCGGGGCGTTTCAGGAGAATCTCACAGGCGTTGATAATGTGCGGTTTATCAGCCGCATTTACGATCAGGATTTCGATAAGAATCTGGAGTTCGTCAGGGACTTCTCTGAACTGGGTGATTATCTGCGCGAAGAGGTTAGGACCTATTCCTCCGGGATGCGTGCGCGCCTTGCCTTTGCGATCTCGATGATCACCGAGTTCGACTGTTTTTTGATCGACGAAGTGAGCGCCGTGGGTGATGCGCGTTTCCACGCGAGGTGCAATTACGAATTGTTTGAGCGTCGCGCTGATCGCGCGATGATCATCGTCTCTCACAACACAAGCTACATCAACAATCACTGCAACAAGTTTGCCCTACTGCATGATGCCAAACTGAAACTATATGATGATTTTGAAGAGGCTTTTAGCGACTTCAAGAATAAGATTGGCTTGGCTGATCAGAAAATCATGAAAGCCCCAAAGCCGAAAATTGCGGTGAGGAACCGTAAGCAGCTGATCGATACGACTAACACAAGCGCGCCTTACGATGAGGCCTTTGCCAACTTTACAATGGAAGCGCACGTCCGAGCACAGGAAAAGAAATGGGGTGAGGCGCGACTGGCATATGAGCAGGCGTTTGAACTTTATCCGTTCCACGGCGCTTTTTGGGCGCAATGGGCGCATGTTGTGAAAGAGGGGGGCGATCTAGAACTTGCTGAGATGGGATATCGTACTTCTTGTGCTTTGGGCGAGTCCGTGGGCGAAATGAATGAGTTCTTTGACAGCGTGCTCAAAAGACTAAAGCGGGACCCTGCTGAAAGGCCGCTTATGGCCCTAAGCGATGGACCTGCCCATCAGCAGCCTGCTTCGATCCCTGATCTGACATTGCTGGCTCGTGCTTGCTGGGGTTTAGACAGCGTGGGGCGAGGTGATCTTTTGGCGCTACTGAGCAGTTACGATAGCTGCGATGAGTTGCTCGCTGCCATGATTAAAGACGATAGATTTGCCAAATTGCACACGGACTGGATGGGACAGGAACGCAAGGCTGGTACATCTTACCCTAAAGTCAAGCCGGACAAGATTCTAAATGGCAAGGAAGCCGAGCCGTGGGCGATCAATCTTACCTGCGTTGCAGAAGTAGGGAAGAAAGAGAGTGATGTTCTCAAAATCTCTCAGACGATCCAGAGCGTGAAGGACGCCTTCCCCATCCTTTTGTCACAAGGCGGCTTTAGTGGCTGGCCGGAGACGCAGGCCGCGCTCCAGGGAAGATTTAACTGATGCACACTCTGTCAATTCTCGGTAAGCGCTCAAGGCAATAGACTATCGAACGGGAAGTAGTGGCCGTTTTGTCCCGTTTTTTTGAGTGCTCCTCCTATGATCAGATCCTTTTTTCGCCGTGTTAGACTTGCCTTGTCCTCCTCCCCGAAAGAGGCCAAGAAGCAACCGCTTGATGTCGTTGTGCATGGCTTGACCAACAACAGCGCCACGAGCCTATCAAGCCTGCTCCGTTCTTACAGCCCGGCGGAGATTCACACCATCTTTCGCTCTCAGTGCAAGTCGCAATACATCGGGCAGAACCAGATCTTGTGCCGGGTTTTGGCCAACAAGAAGATGTTCGTCATTGGCGATGATATCGGCTTCTCCCCGCATATGATCATGGAAGGCTATTGGGAGTTTTGGCTGACTCGATATTTTGCCAAGATGATTGAGCCTGGCGACACTGTTATCGATATTGGCGCAAATCTTGGCTATTATACAATCCTTGCTGGTGATCTCGTCACCGCTACAGGCCGCGTAGTCGCGGTCGAGCCGAACCCCTTTGTCTTTGCTTTACTCGCTAAAACCGTGGCTCATAATGGCTATCAGGGTCACACAACCTTACATAATTTTGCGATGTCTACCGCAGGCGAAACGGGAGTTCGAAAGCTCTTTGTTCCCAAGAACGAACCCAAGAATGCAGCTATCCTGCCCGAAAAAGCCAATCTCGAGGCCCATTCTAAGCGGGGCGAAGTCATTGATATTCAGGTTGGTCAATTGGATGTACAAGACTTCGACCGTATCGATTTCATCAAGATCGACGTCGAAGGCGCTGAGTTGGCCATTCTGCAGAGCCTCGCTCCCATCATTGTGAGATTCCGACCCAAAATTGTCTGCGAAGTGAATTTCTTCCGGGGTTATGGCTTTGAAGATATTCAAGATGCATTGGGCGAGGAGGGTGATCTTAAATATCTCGACTATGATGGCGAGGTTAAACCTCTGACCAAAGCCATGGTCGACCAGCAGCAAAACAAAGAAGATTGGTTGGTGTGCTGGCCTTGAGCGAGCCGCCAAAAAGGGGAAATTCGTGTTCAAACGACATCTAGGCCGGATGCTGACGTACTTGCCTCGCAAGTCGGTGCAGAGATTTTTTAGGCTGCGTACAAACACAACCTATCTGGGTCGCGACCGAGTGCTGTGCCGAGTGCTTGGAAACTTCAAGTTTTTGGGTCTTGGAAACGACCTCAGCCTGACCCCTTACATGATAGCCGATGGCTATTGGGAATATTGGCTATCTAAGCATTTTGCGAGGGTCATAAACAAAGGCGATACCATTCTCGATATCGGAGCAAACCTTGGCTATTATTCGATTTTAGCAGGTGCTCTAACAGGCAAGCACGGTCGGGTCGTCGCTGTTGAACCCAACCCTGAGTTAAGCGAGCTTATTCATCATAGCGCTAACCT
>JBCDKX010000038.1:0-20031 GCA_038746055.1 Pseudomonadota bacterium | reverse complement strand
GGCAGCAGAAGCCATTTGGGGCTCTCCAAAAGAGGGGTTTTCCAGCAATGTCGCTAAGTCTCACCGGCTAGGCTTGTGGCTGGTCTGCGTCAACCTATCTCCCTGCTCATTTTTGGACTAAGCAGGCAACAGAGCCAAACCATCCACAGGTATTAGCAAATGGGACCAAGAGAGTATTCTGCCGCACTGGCTCGATATGAGGAGCTCGTCTCGGGCTACCCCGATCTGAAGGTCAAAGGCGCAGCGAACAAATACACCTCGATGAACGGTAATATGTTCAGCGCTCTGCAAAAAGATGGCGTTCTGACGGTTCGCCTGTCAGAAGCCGAAAAGGCCGAGTACAATGAAGCCAACGGCACAAGTGACGTAATCTCTTACGGCTCGGTGTTGCGCGGTTATGTGTATGTGACCGATGCGATTTGGGAGGACAGTACCAAGCTGCAGCAGCTGTTCGCGCAATGTGTCGAGCATGCACAGGGCTTGAAACCCAAGCCGACGAAGAAGACATAGCGCCTCAGCAAAACGAAATGGAATGACCAATGATCCGCGACGATATTAAAGCTGCCACCATCACCGCTATGAAGGCTAAGGAGAAGGAGCGCACTGCAGCCCTTCGCCAGATGAGCGCCAAGATCAAGGACCGCGATATTGAGGAGCGCATAAGTGGCAAGGATATCGACGATGATGCGCTTGTGACTTCCGTGCTCCAGAAGATGGCCAAGCAGCGCCGCGAAGCGATTGAGATGTACGAAAAAGGCGGGCGTCGAGAGCTCGCGGACAATGAAAAGGCGGAGCTGGCGGTGATCGAAGAGTTCCTGCCGCAAATGATGAGCGAGGACGAAACCAAGGCCGCGATTGAAGCGATCAAGACGGAAACCGGCGCTTCCTCGATGAAGGATATGGGCCAGGTCATGGGCGCGCTCAAAGCCAAACATGGCGCTGTGCTCGATGGGAAGCTTGCGAGTGGGCTTGTGAAGGCTGCGCTAAGCTAGGTACTGCAATCGTTGCAGCCAGACACGGTTTGGTCGTAGGGTGTTTCTGGAAGAGTCGGGACATGTTCTAGGAGCATTTGAGTTCAGATGAGCATCACGCCGCAATGGAAGGATGAGCTGCGCGCGAGGATCACGCTTTCGACCGTGATCAATCGCACGACCAAGCTCACCCGTGCGGGGCGCGAGTGGAAAGCGTGCTGTCCCTTCCACAATGAGAATACGCCCAGCTTCTACGTCAACGATCAGAAGGGTTTCTACCATTGCTTCGGCTGCGGGGCTCATGGCGATGTTATCAGCTGGATGACCGAGCAGCGTGGGCTCTCTTTCATTGACGCGTGCAAAGAGCTTGCGAGCGAAGCGGGGATGGAAGTCCCTGCTCCTGATCCGGTTGCTGCAAAGAAAGCAGAGAAACGCGCTGAGCTCATAGATGTCACTACCGATGCGCAGGGTTGGTTTTACGACAATTTGCGCAGCGCCGATGGCCGATCAGCTATGAATTATCTGACCGACCGGGGGCTAAAGCCAGAGACTTTGGCAGAGTTCGGTTTCGGCTACGCGCCAGAGAGCAAGCAGGCCCTCAATCGCGCGCTAGCTCGCTACGAGGACCAAATGCTGGTTGAAACCGGCATGCGGATCAAGACCGACGACGGCAGGACCTATGACCGTTTCCGGGGCCGCGTCATGCTCCCCATTCAGGATGCGCGTGGCCGAGTGATCGCCTTTGGCGGGCGGATCATGGAAAAGCGGGATGGCGTTGCAAAGTACCTGAATTCGCCCGACACGCCGCTCTTCGACAAAGGGCGGACTCTTTACAATCTTCATCGTGCGGCTCCAGCGTCACGCCAAACAGGGCGCGTTGTAGTTGTCGAAGGCTACATGGACGCAGTTGCGCTTGCGCAGGCTGGCATAGAAGATGTTGTGGCTCCCCTAGGAACGGCCCTTACTGAGACCCATCTTGCAATGCTGTGGCGTCTCGTCGAACGCCCGCTGCTTTGCTTTGACGGAGATTCTGCCGGTCGAAAAGCAGCATCAAAAACGCTTGAACGTGCGGCTGAACAACTCGAAATCCCCAATAGTCTTGGATTTGTGCGTCTTCCGGATGGCCTCGATCCCGACGATTTAGTTAGAAAACATAGTCCTGAGGCCTTCGAAAAACTTCTCACTGAAGCACTGAACATCGAAGAGTTCATCTGGCAGGCCGAAAAGAGGACAGCTGATTTAACCAATGCAGTTGGCAAGGCGATCTTCCGCAGGAAGCTCTACGAATGGGCCAACAAATTTTCGGATAAGTCACTCAGCTTCGAATTGTGGAACTCACTCAGAAATCGATATTCCACGGAAACATACGAGAAGCGAAGTTGGTCAAAAGCAGCTAGCTATGGACAATTAGATCCCGAAAGCTTGGACAAGTTGAGAGGCTGGATTGAAGATGGGTCAAGGCAGACGCTTATCAAAGCAGTGTTCTCGGCGCTTGCTCGACATCCATCATTGATTGGCCGCTTTACAGAACGCCTTGTCCGTTTCTTGCCAAAAACGGAGGAAGTTAGGTTCGCTGTGGACGTTCTCATAGCAGCTGCCAGCATGGAGCTAGTAGGCGACGATCTTCATGAGGAATCCCTAGATGAGATTGCGAGCTGGTCGTCGACGTTGCCCTTCCCGTTCTTAGCACCGGGTGTCTCACCTGAGTTTGTTGAACCCTATGTCAATGAAGCACTCATCACACTTGTCGATATTCCAGATGCTGAGGGCGCACGCGAACTGGCTGAACTCGATTTTGAGGAGTTCGGAGACGATCATCACCACACCATTTTAATGGAACGCAACAAGAGACTCAGGGAGCTGCGAGCACAACTGGGGAAAGCCTGGCGCGCAACGGCAGATGCAGAGACTGCATCATAATGACCAAAATCGTTGATGGAGCTGTCAGAAACACTTGATTCGCACGCGCCAAACGCCATATCGAGCGAACAAGGCATTCCTGCCCCACCGGTAAACCACCAGTTCGCCTTTCTTCGAGAAGGCACAAACCCCGGTGAAGCGCGCGAGGAATTGGCTGAAGCTGTATCGCTGCTGGCCCAGAAACCAGCGCTCGAAGCTGCTATGGCGGCTACAATCGCGCGATTTGACGAGGACCCGGAAGGAGCCTTGGCAGAGTAGGCCCGTTTGCGAGAACAGCTCTCTACAGTTGATGAGCGTCTGAGAGCATTTGGGCGTAAACGGGCCGGAGTTACGGCTGAGCAGAATTGATCCGGGTTTTCACATCCGGAATGGGATTAACAGTTAGGCGATTGTGCGGCTTCGGTTCGGTAGGGGGAACCATGGCCCATCAAAAGCCAGCGATACGGACTGACTAGATATATGGCCTCGAGTGCTAAAGCGAACGATAAAGACGACGCACCGCTGATCGACCTCAACGAAGCTTCTGTGAAGAAGCTTATGACCAAGGCAAAGAAGAAGGGCTACATCACCTATGATGAGCTCAATGCTGCTTTACCTTCCGGTGAGATGAGCCCCGATCAGATCGAAGATATACAGACGGCTCTGTCCGAAATGGGCGTACAGATTGTCGAAAATGACGAAGAAGCCGAGGCCGAGGCGGAAGCTGAAGCGGAAGTCGAGGCGATGGAAGTCGATGACGACAAGAAAAAAGCTGCCGCCGCTGCTAAACCTGCCGTCAAGAAAACCGGAACTGGTGAGCGGACCGATGATCCTGTACGCATGTACCTGCGCGAGATGGGCGCAGTGGAGCTGCTCAGCCGCGAGGGCGAGATTGCGATTGCCAAGCGGATCGAAGCGGGCCGCGACATGATGATCATGGGCCTGTGCCAAAGCCCGATCACCTTCCATGCCATCATCCAATGGTCCGAAGCGCTGAACTCTGAGGACATGCAGCTGCGCGAAATCCTCGACCTGGACGCTATGCTTTCTAAAGAACCCCCACCAGATAAGATGGAGGAAGAAAACGAGGAAGCCGAAAACGGCGGCGAGATTTCCGAAGAGACCGCTGGCCCGACCATCCGCGACGACGACAATGAAGTCGAAGATCACCAGGAAGAAGGTGAAGAGGGCGAAGAAGGCGAAGGCACTAAAAAGGAAGATGAAGAGGAGGAGGACAACACACTCTCTCTTGCCCAGATGGAAGCCGCGCTTAAACCCGATGCGATCGAGCGGTTTGGTCGGATTACCAAGCTTTTCAAGAGCTTTGAGAAGCTGCAGGCCGAACGCGTTGACACACTGGCCGCTGGCGATGTGTTTCCCAAGGCCAAGGAAAACAAATATGAAAAGCTCTCCGAAGAGCTCACTGCCGAAGTGGAAAGCGTGCAGTTTCACGCGGCGAAAATCGAATTTCTCGTTGACAATCTCTATGCCTTTAACCGGCGTTTGACCGCGCTCGGCGGTCAGATGCTGCGCTTGGCTGAGCGTCATAAGATCAAACGTATCGACTTCCTCAAGTCTTATGTCGGTAATGAGCTTGATGATGCGTGGATTAAAGAACGCGCGGCCAAGGACAAGAAATGGGCTGCATTTCTCGAACGTGAGGAAGGCGCGATTGACCGTATCCGCACCGAAATCACCGACATTGCCGCCAACACCGGCATGGCGCTTCCCGAGTTCCGCCGCATCGTCAATATGGTGCAGAAAGGCGAACGCGAAGCGCGGATTGCTAAGAAGGAGATGGTGGAAGCCAACCTTCGTCTGGTGATCTCTATCGCGAAGAAATACACCAACCGTGGCCTGCAATTCCTTGACCTTATTCAGGAGGGCAACATCGGCCTGATGAAGGCGGTTGATAAATTCGAATACCGCCGCGGCTACAAATTCTCGACATACGCGACATGGTGGATCCGTCAGGCGATCACCCGTTCGATCGCCGACCAAGCGCGTACAATCCGTATTCCGGTCCATATGATCGAGACGATCAACAAGCTGGTGCGCACCTCTCGTCAGTTCCTTCACGAAGAAGGCCGCGAGCCGACCCCGGAAGAGATGGCCGCGCGCCTCTCCATGCCACTCGAAAAGGTTCGCAAGGTGATGAAGATCGCCAAGGAGCCGATTTCGCTTGAAACGCCTATTGGCGATGAAGAAGATTCGCACCTTGGCGACTTCATCGAGGACAAGAATGCGATCATCCCCGTGGATGCTGCTATTCAGGCAAACCTCAAAGAAACCGTCACCCGTGTGCTTGCCTCGCTAACGCCTCGTGAAGAACGCGTGCTTCGGATGCGCTTTGGTATCGGAATGAACACCGACCACACTCTCGAAGAGGTCGGTCAGCAGTTCTCTGTGACGCGTGAGCGTATCCGCCAAATCGAGGCCAAAGCGCTTCGCAAGCTCAAGCACCCAAGCCGCTCACGCAAAATGCGGAGCTTCTTGGATCAGTAGAAAGATCGTGCTGTTTAGAAAAACATCCGTTTTTATCCTGCCTGTTCTGAGCTTGTGCATTGTCGCTGTCGAATCGCCTGCACTGGCACAAGAAACAACTAAACCGGTGGCCGCAGGGGCTAGCGCGAATGGTCCAACACGGTTGGAATTGGCCAACGCGATACTCGATATCTCTTTTCCAGAGGATATGCGGCTCGCAATGTTCCAAACGACTTCAAAGCAAATGGAAGCGCAAATGATGCAAAGCCTGAGCGGTGTCATCACCGATGAAGGCGCGCTCGAATTGGTCTCGAAATGGCAAGCAGCGCTTAGCCCTGAAAGCGATGCTCTTCTAAAGCATTATGTGCCTCTAATAATGGAGGCATGGGCCGTCTCCTATGCGCAGATTCACTCTGAACAAGAACTCGAAGACATTCTCGCTTTTGTAAAAACCCCTTCGGGCCAAGCATTTATGCAGCGATCGACCGACATCTTATCACACCCAGCATTCGCTGAGGCTAATCAGGCCTATATCAATGCAACAACGGAACTTGTGATGGAGCGCATACCGGACCTAGTCCAGGCATTGCAAAGCTACCAAGCCTCCAAAGCGACTGATGAAGAATGATCACTTGGGCTAGAGTCACAACTTCCAAGCTGATCTCTAAATTTGCGTCAGCCACTACTTCTCAACCCACTCACCGCGCACAACTTGATACGGCTGAAACGGACCTAGCTTCGGCAACTTGATCCGCATCTCGAATGCGTCTTCGCGGTACCATCCGTTGACCTCTTGCTCATGCTCAGGGAACGGGGCGACTGCGCCTTGGTTGATGTGGCCCGATATCTCGCCGTCGGCAAAGATCACATTGCTTGCATCAGCCCCGCGATAGAATTCGGTGAAGGCGACAGTGCGTGGATCCCTGCTCGCTAGTTGCTCCGAGACCTTCACTGTGTGAGTCTGCGGCTCGATCCGCTGCACAGCGCCCTCATCTTCCATCCAGCCTTCGAGTTTCCACTCGCCAGTGAGGAAGCGGTCGCCTCCCGAACTGCAAGCAGAGCTCATAGCCAATCCTATCACTGCAAAAAGGTGAAGTAACAGCGTCTTCATGGCGCGCAGCATAGCCGACTTGCGTAAATGGAACGATAATCCACCGCTGTCCGCATCAAACCCTTGCGCAATCTCTTCGCAAGTGCACAATAAATTTGTCCCGCCGACCAACAGGAGGCCCCCCGTGCCAGACCAGCCATCGATCATCGCCATCGTCAGCCAAAAGGGTGGCTCGGGCAAAACCACCTTGGCTGTGAACCTCGCAACACGCGCTGCGGCTGCCAAACACGAATCATGCGTCGTTGACACTGATCCGCAAGCAACCGCTGCGGCGTGGAGCGATTGGCGTGGCGATTATCTTCCGGTGGTGGTCACTGCTCCGCCAGCAAGGCTAGGACGTACCATCGAAAGTGCCAAAAAAAACGGCGTCGACTTTGTGGTCATTGACACCCCGCCCCATGCTGATGCTGCCGCACGTGAGGCGATAAAGGCATCAGACCTTGTGCTTATTCCTACCAAGCCGCGAGCCTTTGACCTTGCGGCACTCGAACCGATCGCAGACTTGGTGAACTACGCAAAGACGCCCGCTTTCGTGGTACTTAACGCGGTGCCTTCGGGTGCAACGAAGGTTGCCAAAAGGGCCCGCAAGGCCGCTAAGGAAATCGGACTAAATATCTCTCCAGTGGAACTTGGAGAAAGAGCTGACTTCCACCGCTCGAGCGCCAAGGGCGAAACAGCCAGTGAGTTATCGCCTGAAGGAAAAGCTGCCAAAGAAGTAGACAAGTTATGGAAATGGCTCAATAAAATGCTCAAAAAGGACAAAAAGTGAAGACCGCGGCTATTCAGTAACGCCGCCTGCGGTCATCTCCATAACTGCGTGGAAACAAGCCGTATTTGAGCTTGAAACTTTCAGGGATGACTGGACTTGGTCCTTGAGGCATCCCATTCATCCGGCGCCTGATCTTGGCCAGTTCATTCGACGGTAGCTCCGACCATTCAAGCGTATTTCGAGCAGTCAAGGCGAAGTCTCCCGCATAAGTCATCTGTCCGGCATGCACCTCAAAAGTTGGAGCGATCTCCCCATAGCCACGCGATGGACGCGAAATCTCAACCTTATCGGTTAGCCCTGTGCGATCAATCAAACATCGCTCATTTTCAGCGGGGACTTTTGGACAATCCATTCCATGTGCGATCAAGCGGTAAGTCCCTGCCGGCAATTGATAGGCCCGCACTTTATGCTTCACCGACGAATTGCTGAACGAAAGCGGGTTTTGCCTGCGGCTGAAGCGCACAACATCACTGTTATTGTTACTATCTCCGCCCTCTTTCAGGAAAAACACGTCAATCGGTTCATCGAGATAGAGCTCGCTGCGGATCGAGATAACGACTGCACCATATCCGGCCTTAACTGCTGAGGCACGTTTGATTCGCTCAGCTGCAACCCCTGGGGATTGCGCAAGAGCACCGTTCCCGTCCGGAAGTGGCAGAACAAGCGCGATTAGAAAAACAAGGGCAAATCGCATCAGTTGGTACCTAGGGCATTGGCAATCTACGGTACAGAGGCATGAAACAACCAGCCTCGGCGAGCAAGCATAGACTGCCGCCTTCGTGAGAAACGTCGAAAAGCTGCTCAATCGGGCTGGAGTCGCGGCGCCGCCCTTACTATGTAACAGCTTATGCGTATTGCCATTGCTTCCGATCACGCCGCCACTGATTTGAAGGCAGAACTTGCTGAATGGTTGATGGAGAAAGGCCATGAAGTCGCCGACTTGGGACCTGAGTCGGGCGAAAGTGTCGATTATCCGGATTATGGTTACAAGCTTGCTGATGTCGTGGCCGACGGCACTGCGGAATACGGCGTAGCCTTATGCGGGTCTGGTATAGGCATTTCGATCAGCGTCAATCGCCATCCGGGCGTGCGCTGTGCGCTGGTCTCTGAACCACTGTCGGCCGCTTTGGCGCGGGAGCACAACAATGCCAATTGCATTGCACTTGGCGCTAGGCTGACCGGTGTAGAGATGGCAAAAAGCTGCATCGCAACTTTCTTGAGCACCGTATTTGCTGATGAAGGCGATCCTTCGGGACGTCATCAGCGCCGTGTCGCAAAGCTCGGCAATCCACCCATCGATCCAGATCATATTGAGACCCACCAATGAGCACTAATCCTTCAATTGCGACCGATCCCATGCACGGGTTTTGGCATGATGATCTTGCCACCAGTGATCCAGAAATTGCTGAGGCGATCGGAAATGAACTGAAACGTCAGCAAGAAAAGATAGAGCTGATCGCGAGCGAGAACATAGCTTCCAAGGCGGTGCTTGAGGCCACTGGCAGCGTCTTCACCAACAAATACGCAGAAGGTTATCCGGGCAAGCGCTATTACGGCGGCTGCGATTATGCTGATGTTGTCGAAACTCTGGCAATTGAGCGCGCTAAGCAGTTGTTCGGTTGTAACTTTGCAAATGTTCAGCCGAATTCGGGCAGCCAGATGAACCAAGCGGTGTTCCTGGGGCTATTGCAGCCGGGTGACACCTTTATGGGGCTCGATCTCAACTCTGGTGGCCACCTAACCCACGGTTCTCCCGTCAATATGAGCGGAAAGTGGTTTAATCCGGTAAGCTATGGCGTCACTGAGGGCGACGAGCTGATCGATATGGGGGCGGTGGCTGCGACCGCTCGCGAACACAAGCCAAAGCTTATCATTTGCGGTGGCACCGCTTATTCGCGTGTGTGGGATTTTGCCGCTTTCCGGGAGATTGCCGATGAGGTGGGCGCTATTCTCCTATGCGACATGAGCCACATTTCGGGCCTCGTTGCTGGCGGCGCGCATCCCTCACCCTTCCCGCATTGCGATATAGTCACCTCGACAACCCACAAATCGCTGCGTGGCCCACGTTCGGGGATCATTCTTTGGAACGATGAGAAATACACCAAGCCACTCAACATGGCGGTCTTCCCAGGTCTTCAGGGTGGTCCGCTGATGCACGTGGTCGCAGCCAAGGCAGTGGCGTTTAAAGAAGCGCTGGCTCCCGAGTTCAAGACCTACGCGCATCGCATCATTGAGAATGCGAGGGCGCTTGCGGCAAGCCTTGAAGAAAACGGCTTGCGGATTGTTTCAGGCGGGACCGACAACCACTCCATGCTCGTCGATCTTACTGCCAAGAACGTGACCGGTAAGGCCGCAGAAGCTGGCCTCGACCGCGCATGGCTTACCTGCAACAAGAATGGCATTCCCTTCGATACGCGCTCACCATTTGTGACCAGCGGCGTTCGATTGGGCACTCCGGCTGGCACAACACGGGGCTTTGGACCAATAGAGTTTCGTCAAGTCGGTCAGTTGATCGCTGAAGTTGTTGATGGCCTCTCGAAGAACGGTCCCGAGGGTGATGCACAGGTCGAAGAGAGCGTACGCGGCCGGGTTGCTCAGTTGTGCGCTGACTTCCCAGTTTATCCCTAAGGCTAAATCCATCCGATGCGCTGCCCATTCTGCGCCAATGACGACACTCAAGTGAAGGACAGTCGCCCCACCGAGGACAACACCTCGATCCGGCGGAGGCGGCAATGCAATTCCTGTGGGGCGCGCTTTACCACTTTTGAGCGCGTCCAACTGCGCGAGGTAGTGATCTTAAAGACTGGTGCGGATGGGGCAGAACCTCGCCGCGAACCGTTTGATCGCTCAAAACTGGAAAAATCGGTATCGCTCGCCTGTCGCAAGCGCGATGTCAGTCAAGAACGCATTGATCAGCTGGTGTCTGGCATACAGCGACAGGTCGAGACCGCTGGTGATCCTGAGGTACCTTCGTCACGCATAGGCGAGATGGTGATGGATGGGCTCAAGCAGCTAGATTCAGTCGCCTATATTCGGTTCGCCTCTGTTTACCGCGACTTCTCGGAGGCGAGAGACTTCGAGGAATTTGCCAGCACCGTTGCAGAAGCTGCCAAAGACTAGTTATGGCCAATAAGCCGGTCATTGTCCTTGTGCGCCCACAGCTGGGCGAGAATATCGGCAAAGCTGCACGTGCCATGCTCAATTTCGGGTTGACGGAGATGCGCATCGTCAATCCCCGCGATGGCTGGCCTAATCCCAGCGCTGGACCTGCGGCAGCTGGCGCGGATATTGTGCTCGATAAAGCCAAAATTTACAAAACTACGGCTGAAGCAGTCGCAGACTGCGAGCATATCTACGCCACCACTGTGCGCAAGCGCGGCGTCACAAAGACGGTAGTAAGCGCTCATGATGCGGCTCGCTTAATCCATTCCAAAAGCGGACAACATGCCATTCTCTTCGGACGCGAGGCGTCGGGGCTCGAGACCGAAGATGTCGCGCTGGCCCGCTACATCCTCACTGTTCCGATTAACCCTGAGTTTGGCTCGCTCAACCTTGCGCAGGCGGTAATCCTGACGGCCTATGAATGGTCTCGGATCGGGCGCGAGCTTGAAACGATTGAACTTGTTCAGCCAACCACCGAGGAAGGGCTCCTGCCCCCTGCCCCGCAAGAGGAGCTGGAAGGGTTGATCACCCAACTCGAAGGCATGTTAGCTCCTAAGGGCTATTTCTTTCCGGAAGCGCGCGCTGATGCAACGCGACGCACACTTCGCACAGTCCTGACTAAACCTGCGTGGAACCATCTCGAAGTGCGCACTTTGCGCGGGGTGCTCTCCTCGCTTGGCAAGCCCGACAAGGACCTTACTGATAAAGCTTGATTTCTAGAGCTCGGCAGCTATACGCGCGCTCACGCAATTTGGCTCCGCACCCCGGTGAAGCGGAAGCCGCGCTGAGCAACTGGCTTTAGCGGTGCGCCGCCGGGTTCAACGACCACCAAATGGGTGGTCCAGCAATTTTGAAGGAAGACAGCTATGTCTAAGCGCAAGAGCGCCAAGTATAAACTCGACCGTCGGATGGGTGAAAACATCTGGGGTCGCCCAAATTCCCCGGTTAACAAGCGTTCTTATGGCCCAGGCCAGCACGGTCAGCGCCGCAAGAGCAAAATGAGCGACTTTGGCCTGCAGCTGCGGGCCAAGCAGAAGCTCAAAGGCTATTATGGCGATGTGACGGAGAAGCAGTTCCGTTCGACCTATAAAGACGCAACCAAGCTCAAAGGTGACACAGGTCAGAACCTTATCGGCCTCCTTGAGCGCCGCCTCGACATGATCGTGTATCGCGCCAAATTCGCGCCCACGATCTTCGCCGCGCGTCAGATCGTCAACCATGGCCACATCTATGTGAATGGTGTGAAGTGTAACATCCCATCACGCCGCTGCGACGTAGGCGATGTTATCAGCCTCGGCAGCAAGGCCAAGGAAATGGCGTTGGTGATCGAAGCGCAAAGCCTGCCTGAGCGTGAAATACCCGACTATGTTTTGCCTGACGGCAATGACAAGGTGAGCTTTACTCGCGTGCCTAAGCTCGACGAAGTGCCTTATCCGGTGACGATGGAGCCTAACCTCGTGGTCGAGTTCTATTCGCGCTGATACTGCGGGAACATCATGCAAGAATTCAGGGCGGTCCGTCTGGGCCGCCCTTTTCTATTACACTAACCTTTGCAAGGTTCCCCTAAAGGGAATCGAACAAATGAACATATTGCTAATCGACGGGCACCCGGACGAAGGTCGCTTTTCGTCGCATCTGCTCGATATCTATCAGGCTGCAATTCCCTTTGGTACGCAGATCACCCGTGTCAACGTGCGCGATATGGAATTCACTCCGATCCTTCGCCATGGCTATTTGAAGCGCACCGAATGGGAACCTGATATTCAGTCACTGGCCGAAAAGTTCGATGAGTGCGATCATGTGGTTTTCGCTTTTCCCATGTGGTGGGGTTCTGAACCGGCGGAACTCAAAGGCCTGATAGATCGGCTGTTTCTCCCCGGTTTTATGTATCAGTTCCATGAAGAAGGGATGATGTGGGACAAATACCTCCAAGGCCGCTCGGCTGACGTCATTGCGACAATGGACACCCCACCCTTTTTCCTGCGCCTCCTATACGGGAATGCCATAATTAGGCGCTGGAAAGGGCAGATCCTTGGCTTTGTCGGCTTTAAACCGGTTCGGTTCTTGCCCTGCGGGCACATAAAGAATGGCGGAGCGGAGAAGGAAATTTCCAAATGGCGGGGCAAGATTGAGGCCATGGCCAAATCGATCCGTCCCAAATCACCCGAAAAAAAGCAGGCGCGTCTCGCCGCTTTTCTAGATAAAGGCTAGCCTCGCGTCTGGTCCCATTGGTCGAACTCGTAAGCGATTGAACCTTCTACAAGCTGATCCCATAGCTCTGCGATCAAGTCCCCTGGCAAGCCGCGCACCTCGGCATCCGCCTTGGCTGCGGCAATAACGCTCGCTTTGCGCTCCTCATCGCGCACTGCCTCTCGCGTTGACTTGATCCGAGCAGCTGCTCGCATATAGCCAAAACGCCGCTCCAGCAGTGCCACCAGCTCACGATCTGTTGCATCGACGCCTTCACGCACGTCGATCATGGTCTCGCAGGCGTCTGGCTGTTTGGGCATCAAAGGTCACTTTCCGAGATAGTTGCGGCGAAAATCACTCGCGAACTCAGCAAATCGCCCCGCCCCAATGGCATCGCGCATCCGCCGCATCAAGGTCTGATAAAATGCGAGGTTATGCTCCGTCAGGAGCATCGCGCCAAGGATCTCATGCGACTTATGCAAATGGTGCAAGTAGGCTTTCGAATAGTCACATGAAGCCGAGCAATCCGACGCTTCATCCAAGGGCTCAAGGTCCTCCGCGAACCGCGCATTTCGCAAATTGATGGGGCCATTCCAGGTGAACGCCTGCCCATTGCGACCTGATCTTGTAGGGAGCACGCAATCGAACATATCGATGCCGCGCTCGACCGCTCCGACGAGGTCATCCGGCTTGCCAACCCCCATAAGGTAGCGCGGAGCGTCTTGAGGCAGCATTTCCGGTGCATAATCCAGCACACCGAACATCGCGTCCTGCCCCTCCCCCACTGCGAGACCGCCAACTGCATAGCCGTCAAAACCGATATCGATGAGCCTTTGCGCGCTGACACGGCGCAAGTCTTCATCCAATGCTCCCTGCTGGATGCCAAACAGCGCTGAACGGGCGGCGTGCTCCTCGCCACTGTTAAAGCCGTCGCGGCTGCGCTTGGCCCAACGCATGGAAAGCTCCATCGAAGCGGCGATCTCATCGCGCGGACGTTCAGCGCGTGGGCACTCATCGAAGCACATCACTATATTTGAGCCAAGCAGGCGCTGGATTTCCATTGAGCGCTCCGGTGTAAGCATGTGCTTCGAACCATCGATATGGCTACGAAACTCGACACCTTGCTCTGTGAGCTTGCGTAGCTCTGACAAGCTCATCACCTGATAGCCGCCACTATCCGTCAGAATTGGCCGGTCCCACTTCATGAAATCGTGCAACCCCCCAAGCCGCGCAACTCGCTCTGCACCAGGTCGCAGCATAAGGTGATAGGTATTGCCGAGAATGATATCGGCGCCAATGTCCCGCACACTTTCAGGCTTCATCGCCTTTACCGTGGCAGCAGTGCCGACAGGCATAAAAGTAGGTGTACGGATTTCGCCACGCTGCATCGTAATTTTGCCCGCGCGCGCGCGGTCGTCTGTCGCATGAAGTTGAAAGGAAAAGCGCATCACTCGCTCAGCTATTCCCGCAACCGCCAACCGGTCTTAAAGATAAAAGCAATCACCCCAACACACAGTGTCAAAAAGCCGAAGGTCATACCTAGAGACAGCCAGATCGAGACATCTGACGTGCCATAAAAGGTCCACCGCAGCCCGCTCACCAAAAAGGCAATTGGATTAGCATAGGCAACAGTTGACCAGATGCCGGGCAAGTCATCGATTGAGTAAAATGTACCGCCCAAGAAAGTCAGTGGGGTTAGAAACAGCAGCGGTATGATACCAAGCTTTTCAAAGCTGTCGGCCCAAATCCCAAGGATAAAGCCGAAGAGGGAAAAGCTGGCCGCAATCAGTATGATATAACCCACTGCCGCAATTGGATATTTGATCTCATAATCGACAAAGAAGGTCGCAGTACCAAGGATAATCGCCGCCAGTATCAGGCCTTTGGTCGCAGCCGCACCGACAAAACCGATTAGCGTTTCCGCCACTCCCACCGGGGCTGAAAGAAGCTCATAAATCGTACCGGTAAACCGCGGCATATAAATACCAAAAGAAGAGTTGCTGGTGGTCTCACCCAAAAGGGTCAACATGAGCAAACCGGGGATGATAAAAGCACCATAGGCAACACCATCTACCGGCTCCATTCGTCCACCGATGACCGTTCCAAACACCACAAAATAGAGCGATGTGGTGAGCACAGGTGAGAGGATCGACTGGAACGCGGTGCGCATCGCCCGCATCAGCTCACGGACATAAATCGACCACGCACTACGAAAATTAAAGGAACGCCCATCCGCCATCAGACGCGCCCCGCTTCGTTGTCAGAAACAAGGTCCACAAAAATGTCTTCCAGCGAAGAATCATGAATATCGATACCGGTGTAGTCGATGCCAGCGGCGCTAAGGGCCTTGGTAAGAACGGCCACTTCCGCATTGCCGCTCCCCGCCGCCTCACCGCCATCTCCACGGTATATTAATGATAGCCCATCCACACTAAGTGTCACCGGCAACTTCGCAATACTCTCCGGAATAGCACCAAGCGGCTCAGCCAACGAAAGCACCGCTTCGGTGCTTCCCATATGCTGCATCATCGATTCCTTATCATCTACCATCAGAATTTGACCCTTGCGGATAATACCCACCCGGTCAGCCATCAGTTCGGCTTCTTCGATATAGTGCGTGGTCAGGATAATGGTCGTACCCTGTTCACGTAGTGCTCCAATCTGCTCCCACATCCCCTTGCGCAGTTCCACATCAACACCAGCAGTGGGCTCATCGAGGAAGAGCAAATCCGGCTCGTGCGAAAGCGCCTTTGCAATCAGGACACGGCGTTTCATCCCCCCTGACAATTCGCGAATCTGACTGTCTTTCTTTTCCCACAGGCTAAGCGAGCGAAGGATGGCCTCGATCCGTGATTTATCGGGTGAGAGGCCAAAGAGTCCGCGCGAATAGGAGACAGCGCGCCAAACCGTCTCAAACATATCGGTCGAGAGCTCTTGCGGGACCAAGCCAATGCGCGCTCTCGCTCCCCGCCAATCATCCGCCAGATCACTGCCGAATGCGGTGATGGTTCCAGAACTGGGACGGACCAGCCCACACACCGCTCCGATCAACGTGGTCTTGCCTGCGCCATTGGGGCCCAGGAGAGCAAAGATCTCGCCGGCGCGAATGTCGAGGTCAACATTGTCGAGCGCCTTTACGCCGCCGCTGTAGACTTTTGTCAGGCCTTTGATCGAAAGAATGGGATTGGACATCGTGAAAATTCGCTACGGCAGGAGAAGCGAGGAGTCACCATAGGAATAAAAACGGTACTCATTTTCGATCGCATGGGCGTAGGCTTGCATCATCTGTTCACGCCCCATGAGAGCGCTTACCAGCATCATCAGCGTTGATTTGGGCAAATGGAAATTGGTCATCAGCCCATCGACCGCGCGGAAGCGGTAACCGGGCGTGATAAAGATATCGGTGTCATCGGCAAATTCACAGATTTTGCCACCCTCTCCCACTGCGGTTTCGAGGGTGCGCAACGCGGTCGTACCGACAGCGATTATCCGCCCGCCTGCTTCTTTCGCTGCATTCAATCGATTAGCGGTCGGCGCTGAGATATGACCAAACTCCGAATGCATCTGATGGTGATCGGTGTCGTCGGCTTTAACTGGCAGAAAGGTTCCTGCTCCCACATGCAAAGTTAGCGTTTCGCGCCCGACGCCCGCATCATCGAGCGCAGCAACAAGCCGCTCCGTAAAATGCAGACTTGCAGTGGGTGCAGCAACCGCTCCATCCCGCGCTGCAAACATAGTTTGATAGTCGGTAAGGTCCTGCTCATCTACGCCGCGTCGTTGTGCGATATAGGGAGGGAGCGGCATAGTGCCCGCGCGATCAAGCAGGACTTCAACGGGTTCATCGCCCTCGAACATAAGTGTGATCGAGCCGTCTTCATGGCGGGACTCAGCAATAGCGGTAACACCGCCTCCAAAGATCAGTTGATCGCCTTCCGTCACTCTCTTCGCGTTACGCACGAAGGCTTGCCATCTGCGCAGATCCAGGCGTTTGTGCAGGGTTGCGCCAACCCTTGCCTCACCCCCAGCGCGATGCCCTTCGAGCTGAGCTGGTAGGACGCGCGTGTCGTTGAAGACCAGAACATCACCGGGCTCAAGCAGATTTGGCAAATCAAATACACCAGCATCTTCAAACGGCGCATTTTTTCCTCGCACCACCAACATACGCGCCGCATCGCGCGGACGAACCGGCCTCAACGCTATACGTTCTTGGGGAAGCTCAAAATCAAACAGGTCAACGCGCATGAGCCGCGCATTAGGGGTTTCACAGCGAAGCGAAAACCCAATTCAAACAAAAGCTCGAGCTTATTGGGAATCAAGCGGTGCGTTGAGCAAGTCGGCCGTCAGTTCAGCTTCCACGCTAGGCTGAGGCTCATCTACTGGCACGGGCCGATTGTCACTGGCGAGTGAGGCTTGCAGAATGCGGGTCGGCTCAGTCGGCGGTTCGCCTTTGTTGATCGCATCAACAGCCGCCATATTTTCGATCACGCGCCCGAAGTTAGTGTAACGTTTGTCCAAGCTGAATCGCGGATAAAACACGATGAAAAACTGGCTGTTGGCGCTGTTTTCTTCCGTCGCGCGAGCCATAGAAACGCTTCCACGTACGTGCGGCATCGGGTTGAATTCTTCCTCAAGATCAGGAAGCTGAGAGCCGCCCTGCCCCGTACCGGTGGGATCGCCGCCCTGTGCCATAAAGCCATCGATCACACGGTGAAAAATAATGCCGTCATAAAAGCCTTGCCGTGTTAGCGTCTTGACGCGCTCAACATGATTGGGAGCCCACTCTTCCATGAGGCGAATCTTAATTCGCTCGCCATTTGATAGGTCGAGAACCCAGACATTCTCAGGCTTGTCGCTCTGATCAAAGCTAATGGGCGGATAGGTGCGCTCATCAATAACCGGCACGTCTTCATCCTGCGCCAAGGCCGAGCCAGAGAACGCGAGAAGGGTTGTGGCCGTCACGGTTGCAGTGAAAGGTTTAAACATGAGTCTTGTCTTTAATCCGTCGAAAATTCGCGCCCCATCTAACGAGGCTCGCCTGACACTTCAATGAATGAGTATACCCGCCTGCACAGTCTTGCTGTGCGATCTAATAATCGCCCTTGCGTCCTGTTTCTTGAACCCGCGCAATCACTTCGCTTTTTACGTCTGAGCTCACAAACGGAGAGATATCCCCGCCATAGATCGCAATTTCTTTTACGAGTTTGGAAGCGATCGGCTGGAGCGAGACATCAGCCATCAGGAAGACTGTTTCAATCTCATCGTCCAGCTGCTGATTCATACCAGCCATCTGATATTCATACTCGAAATCGGCCACGGCCCGCAGGCCGCGAATAATAACCGATGCGCGCTGCTTTTGCGCAAACTTCACCAACAGCGCGTTGAACCCCACGACTTTGACATTGGTTAGGCCTAGCCCCTTAACTTCACGTTCGACCATGGCGAAGCGCTCGTCGGTAGAGAACATAGGGTTCTTGGATGGATTGGTGGTGACACCAATAATGAGTTCATCCACCAGCTTGGCGCCTCGCCGAATTATGTCGGCATGGCCCAGAGTAATAGGATCAAAGGTGCCGGGGTAAATCCCGATGCGTTGGCTCATATGCGGTTCCTCTTAGATCTTCCGGGTCTTTTGCCCGGTTTGGGCGCTTATCTGTCCCGGTCCACAATAAAGCGTGCCAATGCGCGCAGCATATCAGCCTCGCTTCCATGGGTGCTGAGATGACCGATTGCCTGATCAACCAGAACTCTGGCCTGCTCGCGCGCTTGACCCACTCCCATTAGGGTCACAAATGTCTGCTTACCTTGCTCATCATCCTTGCGCAGAGCCTTGCCTGCAAGTTCAGGATCGCCTTCTACATCGAGGAGATCGTCCGCAATCTGAAATGCCAACCCGATATCACGCGAGTAGGCACGCAAGTGAGCTCTACCCTCAACTGGCACCTTGCCCAAAACCGCACCCATTTCGACCGCGCACGAAAGCAGCGCGCCAGTCTTAAGTTGCTGGAGGCGTGTGATCGCCTGAAGATCATAGGTCACGCCTTCCTCATCAGCGACCATATCCATCATTTGACCGCCCGCCATGCCGTTCATTCCGCTTGCAAGACCGAGGGTTGAAATCAGTTCGCTGCGCACAAACGGATCGCTGCTGGTCCCGGGATCGGCAAGAATTTCAAACGCCAGCGCATGGAGAGCATCCCCGGCCAGCACAGCCGTTGCCTCATCGTACACATGATGTAAGGTGGCCTTGCCATGTCGAAGATCATCGTCATCCATGCACGGTAGATCATCATGAATAAGCGAGTAACAGTGGATAGCCTCGACTGCCGTTCCTGCTCGCAGAGCTGCAGTACGGTCTACGCCAAACAGCTCAGCTGTTGTTACCAACAATAGCGGGCGCACCCGCTTACCTCCGCCAATTGCCGCGTAGCGCATGGCCTCAACAAGGCGTGCGCGTGTGTCGGAAGGCACCGGCAAAAAGGCATCGAAAACCGAATCGATTTCGCCCTGAACACACTTGAGGCCATCTGAGAGCAGGTCGCCGTCCATCCCGACCACACTCATCTGGCATCTCCGTCATCAAGTGGAACAGCACTGCTCGGGGATCCATCCGAGCCAGCAACAATCTTCTCAATTCGTGCCTGCGCGCTGTCGAGCCGTTTCTGACATGCACCGCGCAACCTCTCTCCGCGCTCATACAGTTCGATCGACCGGTCGAGTGGCACGTCACCGCGCTCCAATTGCGTGACGATCTCTTCCAGCGCTGTGAGCGCCTGTTCGAAGCTCATCTGGTCAATTTCTGACGCAGTGGCATCTGGTACATTTCCCTCGTCCATGACCCTGAGCATTGACGCTGAGCACTCGCCCGGTCAAGGCCAGCGGACCAAAAGGAAGATAAGATGAACCGCTATTTGATCGCTTTTGTTAGCGCTGCTGTGATTTTTGGCGCACTTGATGCCGTTTGGCTGGGTTGGGCAGGCGCCAACCTATATGAACCTAACATTGGCGCAATCATGGCTGAGAATTTCAATCTTGCGCCAGCGGCTGCCTTCTACTTGATTTATCTCTGTGGCATGATCTGGTTTGCCATTCGACCAGGGATTGAGGGCGGCGATGCCCGTAAAGCGCTGCTAAATGGAGTGCTCTTGGGAGCGCTCTGCTACGCTACCTTCGATCTAACCAGCCAAGCGGTTTTTAAAGTATGGGCGACCAAAGTGACGGTGCTCGACATCTGCTGGGGAGCATTTGCTACAGGGGTTACAAGCACACTTGCATGCTGGATCGCTTTGCGCTTCACCCGCTAGCCGCAGCTGTTAACAGGGGCTAACAGAACCTGGAAAAACCGCGGGGGCGCTTATTTTTATCGGTCATTTTGCACCAGCATTTGTAGCAGCCGCTGCCTATTCGCGCGGACCCAAGCTTGCGACCTACTTCGTGGCCGCCCAGCT
>JBCDKX010000037.1:0-20195 GCA_038746055.1 Pseudomonadota bacterium | reverse complement strand
GATGCGGCCTATGGTGAAGGCCTGGCTGAAAACGTTGCACCGCTCATCGCCGGCCTGATGGCTGATTATGACGCGCTGCTCGCGCCTGCCACCACTACCGGCAAGAATATTGCTCCGCGCGTCGCGGCCCTGCTCGACGTGATGCAGATTTCGGACATTCTTTCAGTCGAAGGTCCCAAGACCTTTACCCGCCCGATCTATGCAGGCAACGCTATTGCAACCGTCGAAAGTTCAGACGCCAAACTCGTCATCACCGTTCGTGGCACCGCCTTTGAAAAGGCCGCTAGCGAAGGCGGTTCGGCGGCAATCGAAGACGCAAGCGGCACAGGCGATGCTGGCATCTCCAGCTTTGTCAGCCGCGAAGTCGCCGACGGCGGCGATCGCCCTGAACTCACCAGTGCGAAAGTCATTGTGTCTGGCGGCCGCGCGCTCAAGGACGGCGAAACTTTCGAAAGCGTCATCAACCCACTCGCTGACAAACTCGGTGCTGCAATTGGTGCATCGCGCGCTGCAGTAGACGCAGGCTATGTGCCCAACGACTATCAGGTCGGCCAAACCGGCAAGATCGTCGCGCCCGAAGTCTACATCGCCATCGGCATTTCGGGCGCGATCCAACACCTCGCTGGTATGAAGGACTCCAAAGTCATCATCGCGATCAACAAAGACGAAGACGCTCCAATCTTCCAAGTGGCAGACATTGGTCTTGTCGCAGACCTGTTTAACGCAGTGCCGGAAATGACCGGCGCGCTTTAAGCCGCACGAAACAAGTTCAAACTTGTCAAAGACCTCCGCCCCGCTACTCTGCGCGGCGGAGGTTTTTTCATGATAAGGTCGTCATTTTATTTTGCAGCACTGATTACGTTTGCCTGGCCATCATCTGCAATTGCGCAGGAAGATACCGCAAATGAGGTTGTCAAGAATACCGAGGAGCTCAAACCTCTTACTCCATGGGGTCTCGATTACGGTGAGGACAAATGCCGACTTGCAAGACTCTTTGGCAGCGAACAAGATCGCCACGTTCTTTTAATAGAACAGTCCTGGCCCAGTAGCGGGTTCACGCTGATTGCTGCTGGATCGTCTTTCAGACGGTTTAGGCGCGGTACGACTATATTTGTTGGCATGCAGGGCGATGTCCCTATGCGCAGGACTGAGCTTCCGCCAACCGCAAATCTAGCCGAGTTTGGGCCGACGATCATTTTATCTCTCGGCCTAAGGCCAAAAGCGCAGGACGCAGCAGAACGCCTGCTCATCGGCCCGGATGCTGATGACGCCAGCCAGAGTGGTCCGGCCACGACCGGCCTAGACCCCGACGAAGGGGCGAAGATCGATCGCGTCATCTTAAAACGTCGTCGCGGCAAGCCGGTTTCGTTTGAAACCGGCAATCTCGAAGATGCCTTCAAAGCGATCAACAGCTGCACCACCGACTTGCTGAGCAGCTGGGGCCTTGATCCGGAGAAGCATCGGTCATTCACCCGCGCCAATTGGCTTAATGAGGAGCGCATCACCAAGAAGATCATGGATGATTATCCAGCGGATGCGCTTAGCGAAGGAGAGCAGGCGATATTCCGCATGCGGGTTATTATCGATGAACAGGGAGCTGTAGCTGAATGTAAGATAAGCGCGGCGACTACTACCGAAGAGCTTGAATCGCCGGCTTGTAAGGCGATGCAAGGGGCACGCTTTTCCCCGGCGCTTGATGCTGAAGGAATGCCAATGCGCAGCTTCTTTGCTACCTCGGTAAGCTATCGCATCAGTAGTTGATAAACGGAAGTCTTGAAGATCATCGCCTCACATAAAACTCACAATAAAGTGAAGCGTCATTCCTACCAGCCCGCCCACTATTGTGCCGTTCACACGAATAAACTGAAGGTCGCGGCCAACCGCGCTTTCAACGCGGCCGGTGATCGTCGTCGCATCCCAGCGTTTCACCGTCTCAGATACTAGCGTCACGATTTCAGTGCCATAGCGTGTGGCCACTCCTGCCGCAGTGCGCCGTGCGAAACGGTTGATCTGCATCTGCAATCGCTCATCCTGTTTCAGCGCCTCACCAAGATCCGCAAGTCCCACGCGCATGTCTGCGCCAAGCTGACTATCAGGGTCGCGGGCCCGACGGATGAGAGACTGCCGGATACGCTCCCACACCCCCATCCACCATTCCGCAACTGCAGGATTTTCAAGCAAATCACGCTTCATCTCTTCCACCCGCTCACGTGTTTCCGGGTCATCCCTCAGATCTGAAGCAAGCTTTTGGAGGCCCTCTTCGACCTTCCCACGCAAGGGGTGTTCAGGATCAACCAGAACCTCCGCCAGCAACTTGTACAGCCCGTCCAAAACATTGGTTGAGATTGTCTTGTCAAGTCCAGCCCAGCGCAACACTCCGTTCACCCGGTCGTGGATGATCGTGCGCACGGTCTCTTCATTGTCTTCCAGCGTGAGGCCAGCCCAGCGGACAAAGCCATTAATGAGCGGGAGGTGGCGCTGGTCCACCATAGTGTTCTCAAGCATCCGACCAGCGAGCGGCGAAATGTCAATCTTGGCGAGTTGTCGTCCAAGCCCTGCGCGCACCTGATTGCCCAAGCGATCAGGATCGAGCGACTCAAGCACTTCGGCAAGCAGCTCTGCCGCACCCCCTGTAAGCCGTGAGCTTTCGTCGCCATCGCCCTTTTCATTCTCTGGACTGACGACCAAAAAGTCACCAATCGCGCGCGCCACATTCATGCCGGACATACGCCGGGCCACCACGGCAGGCGTAAGGAAGTTCTCCTTGAGGAACTGCCCCATGGTGTCCGCGATCCGATCCTTGTTCGACGGAACAATCGCCGTGTGCGGAATTGGAAGCCCGAGTGGATGGCGGAAGAGAGCTGTGACCGCGAACCAGTCGGCTAGCCCGCCCACCATAGCGGCTTCAGCAAAGGCGTTGACATAGCCCCATGCGGGGTGGACTGGGACCATACCATGGGTGGTGAAAAACAACGCTCCCATTGCCGCCAACAAGCCTGTTGCCGTCCAGCGCATACGCCGAGCGCGGTCGGGTGTGAGCGGTTCTCCGCCGAACTTCAAAGGGATAGATCGAGCCTTGCTAGCCATGGCGCGCGCTATCTGCCCGAATGGGAGCCTCGAGGGAAGACCCTAAGCGACGCCCATACGGGTAAAATGAAGCGGCTACTCCGCAGGCTCTGCTCCGGGGTTGTTCGGAGGGAGTTTCGGTTGGGATTGAGGAAGCGCTGGAGTAGCAGCTGGAGCGAGAGGCCTGCTGTCGTCGCCGGGCTTGTAAGTAAGCAATGTCCGGCGCAGCCACGGTCCAACCCGTTTTTCGACACCATCTGCAAGGCTGAAACCCGCTGGCACGATGAGCAGCGTGAGCAAGGTCGATAAGATCAGCCCACCGATCACCACAATCCCCATCGGCTGACGCCACGCACCGTCGCCGGTAAGCGAGATGGAGGTGGGGATCATCCCGGCAGTCATTGCTACAGTCGTCATGACGATCGGCTGAGCCCGCTTGTGACCTGCGTCCATGATAGCGGTAAGCTTGTCTGTGCCTTTCTCCATCTCCTCAATCGCAAAGTCGATCAGCAGGATCGAGTTTTTGGACACAATGCCCAGCAAGAGCAGGATGCCGATGTAAACCGGCATCGACTGTGGCATGCCGACGAGCCAGATCAGCAAAATACCGCCAAGCGGCGCAAGGGCCAGCGAAGTCATATTCACCAGTGGGCTCATCAACCGCTTGTAGAGCAGCACAAGGCAGGCAAACACCAATAGCACGCCAGAGACAATAGCCACTTGGAGGTTGCCGATCAGTTCCGCCTGAATCTCATCATCGCCAACCGCATCGCGGATCACTCCCTGAGGAAGGTCCTGTAGAGCTGGCAAAGCGTCAATCTCTGCTTGCGCAACGCCTTTAAGCACTCCGCTCGCCAAGTCGGCGCCAATGAACACACGGCGATTCTGATTGTAACGCTGGATCGTCGTGGGACCTGATCCAAACTCGATATCTGCAACCCGCGATAGCGGGACAATGCCGCCCTCAATCGTCTGCACTGGCAAGTTCTCAATAGTCTCCATCCGGCTACGCGCATTTTCGCCAAGCTTGACTTGGATGGGGATTTGTCGATCCGAAAGCGAAAACTTCGCCGCATTCTGATCGATCTCGCCCAAGGTTGCGATGCGTATCGCCTGGCTGAGGGCAATCGTGGAAACGCCCAGTTCTGCGGCGATTTGCTCGTTCGGAGTTATGATTATCTCCGGTCGGCGAACCTCTCCGTCGATCCGCGGCGAGACAATGGTGTCAAGCTGCCGCATCTCTTCGACCAGTTGGGTCGCTGTTTGATTGAGGAGATCCGGATCAGAGCCAGCAAGCATCACCGTAATATCGCGCCCTGAACCCCCGCCGATAGTATCGGCCACGAACCGAATACGTGCATCCGGAATCTGATTTAGGATGGGTGTCATATCGCGCTGAAAGACGATTGAAGAGCGTTCGCGGTCTTCCTTAAGGGTCACATAAATAGTCGCGTTACCAACGCGAATGCGTTCGAGCGCGGTCTCTACCTCTTGTTGTTCATAGAGCACATCGGCCACCTGATCGACGACCCGCTTGGTGCCCTCGAGCGTGGTACCGGGCACCATTTCGATGGCAAGCTCGCTGTTAGAGACATTGATGTCTGGCTGGAATTGTCCAGGAACGGTGCCAAACAAGACCAGCGTAACCAGGAATGACATCCAACCAATTCCAAGCATCCAAATGCGGTGATCGTGGAACCGCGCGGTGAGATAACGCATAAATTGGCGGACGCGCGAGCCAGTACCGGCAAACAACTCGAGGAATTTGAGCGTCAGCCAGGCAGAAATCCCGGCCAAGAGAATAACGCAAAGCAATTGCGCCACTTCAAATATCTTGGCGATGGTCTTGAACAGTAGGCCATACTGGTCATCGGTAAAAAGCCCTGCGACTTGGCTGTGCAGATTGATCTCTCCGACAACTCCCCAAAGGGCGAAAACGACGAAAGTTGGAACAGCCAGCATTAATAGGGACGCAAGCAGTAGACCACCTACGTAAAGCGAGCGGTAGCGAGGACTTTCAATACCTTCGCGTAGCTTATACATTGTGCCGGTATTGAGCGTCCATTCAAGAACGCGCAAATAGCGCTCCATCCACTTGCCGCCGCCATGGTCGGCATGGCCCTTGGCGGAGAGGAAATAGGCAGCCATCAACGGAGTTATCATCCGCGCCACTGCGAGGGACATTAACACCGCAACCACAACGGTCAGTCCAAAGTTCTGGAAGAACTGGCCCGAGACGCCCGGCATCAGACCGACAGGCAAGAACACCGCCACAATACAGAAGCTTGTCGCCACCACTGGCAGGCCGATCTCATCGGCTGCATCGATACTCGCCTGATAAGCCGTCTTCCCCATCCGCATATGCCGCACGATGTTCTCGATCTCAACGATCGCGTCATCGACGAGCACACCAGCAACAAGACCCAACGCCAATAAAGACAGGAAGTTCAAGTTGAACCCGAGCAGGTCCATGAAGAAGAACGTCGGAATAGCAGAAAGCGGAATGGCGACCGCGCTGATAAATGTCGCCCGCCAATCGCGCAGGAAGAAGAAGACGACCACAACAGCAAGAACCGCGCCTTCAATCAGAGCCTGCATGGAACTCGCATACTGACTTTCAGTATATTGGACCGTGTTGAATAGCGGGATGAACTCCACGTCTGGATTTTCTGCTTGGATTTCAGCAATCACCTCTTTCGCTTCTTCGAAAACGGTAACGTCAGAGGCACCTTTGGCGCGACTCATAAAGAAGTTTACGACTTCCTTATCACGCACTTCGCTGATCGAAGTGCGCTCTGAAAAACCATCGCGCACCGTTGCCACATCCGCCAAACGAACGGTGCGACCATTACCGGGATTGCCATACTGTAACTGACGCTGGGAAAGCTCGTAGGCAGTTTGATTATTGCCCAGAACCCTTAGCGATTGTCGGGTGCCGCCAACTTCCGCGAGACCGCCAGCGGCGTCCACATTGGACTGCCGCAGAACATTGTTGACATCAGATGCGGTAATCCCAAGCGCCTGCATTTTGGCCGGGTCAAGGATCACCTCAATTGCGCGGTCGACTCCACCAAACCTTCCAGATTCCGCCATTCCAGGCACATTCAGCAGGCGCTTTGCCACGGTATCATCGATAAACCAGCTCAACTGCTCAATGGTCATATCGCTGGCCCGAACAGCGTAGATACCGAGGAAGCCGCCAGCGACCTCCTGCTTATTGACACGCGGTTCTTGGATCCCATCGGGAAGGCTGCCGCGGATCCTATCCACCGCGTTCTTGACCTCAGAAACGACAATATTGGGGTCAGTGCCGATCTCAAACTCAACAAATGTGCGCGATGAACCCTCACTCGCGGAGGAAGATATCTGCTTCACTCCGTTGATTGAACGCACTGCGCTTTCAACCTGCTGGGTGATCTGGTTCTCAATCTCACTGGGTGCAGCGCCTGGCTGGGAGATTTCGACAGTAACCGCCGGAAACTCAACCTCAGGGTTATTAACTACGTCCATGCGCGCAAAGCTGACGAGGCCAGCAAATAGAAGCGCCGTGAACAGCACCAATGGTATCACCGGACTGCGGATCGACCAGGCTGAAAGATTGCGGAAGTTCATGAGTTTCCTATCTGCCTTTGCCTTCTTCGGTGACTTATCGAGACTCTATTTTCCATACGGTGTTTACGCCCCGAAAGATGCCGATCAGTTTTCTTCGCGCCTCGGGGTAACGGTCTCACCCGGATTGAGGAAACTACCCGAACGCAAGACAATTGCTTCGTTTCCATTCAACCCTTCCGTGATTGCAATACCGTCCGGCGTCACCATTCCTGTTACCACAGCGGTGCGTGTGGCCTTATTCTCATCATTAATGACGTATACGAAACTGCCAGCCTCATCTGCCAGGACAGCACTTTCAGGCACCACTGTTGCTGTTACCGTCCCACTGTTAATCCGCGCGGTAGCAAAACCACCAGGGCGAAGTTCAGGCTGGAACGGAAGGGAAATTCGAGCCGTGCCTTGACGCGTACGCTGATCTACTGTTGGCGCCAACTGCCAGACTTGGCCTTCAAAACTCTTGTCTGAGCCGGCAGGCATGACGTTTGCAGTGGCCCCAATAGAAAGGGTCGCGAGTTGGGCTTCACCCATCTGAGCGCGCATCTCCATTTCGCCTCCGCGCGCAATGGTGAATAGCATACCAGATCCGGCGCCTACCGTTTGACCCGGTTCGACATTGCGCTCCAGAATATAACCCGAAGCAGGCGCAATGACATTGAGCCGGGCGTTACGCGCGCGAAGCTCAGCCAGTTGGGCCTCGGCGACTTTGATCCTCGCAACTGCTGAATCGCGCGTGGCGGTTAGTCGGTCAATCTCAGCGGTTGAGACAAAACCACGTTCAACCAGCTGCTCAGCTCGATCGAGGTTGGACTGTGCCAGTTCAGCATCCGCTTGTGCGACGCTGATTTGTGCTGCTTGAGCGGCGGCCTGCTGGGTTTGAACTGAACGGTCAATCACCGCCAGAACTTGGCCCTGCCCAACCCAATCGCCAGCATCAACCCGCACGGACAATACTTGACCCCCTTCGCCGACCACGCCAACTGGCATAGGTCGACGCGCCGCAATCGTACCGGGCGCTTCCACTGTGCCGCTAACCGTTGTTTGGCCTGGGGCAATCACTGTAACGACGGGTGCCTGGGCGTTATCATCGCCCGGGCCAACAGGCTCTCCACCTGCAAGAGCGAAATAGGCGCCAAGAGCCAATAGGAGAGCAAGCAGCCCACCCCCACCGATCAGCAGGTTCCGACCAATACGAGACCGCTCCTGCTCTTGATAACGGCCTAGCGCATCGGCGGGAATGTCATCTTGCGCCTCTGCAGTAATGGTCGTCGCGTAGTTCATGCCGTGTGCCTTCTAACGGTGACGCCTTCGATCCGATTTTAGCCCTATGGACAAGGTCCGGTGTATTACAGGCATAAGTCACCTTCTGCAATATCTCTTAGCTATAGCATAAAAAAGGGCAATCCACCCCTCGACCGATGACTTTGAAGTCTAGACGAAAGGCGTAGTGCCTGATCTCATCTGCGTAAAAGAAAAGGCGATGCAGCCCGAAGGACCTGCATCGCCCTAATTCTCTCATATCAAACGGCCTCATACAGGCCGGTGCTGTCTGCTTATAGCTCAGCCACGAACACGCCCGCGCTGGATCAGGTTGAGAATGCCCAACAGCACCACGGCGCCAAGCACGGCAACACCAAGACCAATGAGCGAAAACTCTTGCACGCTACCGGTAAGCCCAAGCAACGGACCGACGATCATATTACCGACTACTGAACCAACGCAGCCCACGACGATGTTCCAGAAGATACCCATTGAGGCATCGCGATTCATGACCAGACTGGCAAGCCAGCCTGCTACGCCGCCGACAATAAGTGCGATAATCCATCCCATTACAGTTCCCCTTTACTCGCCCGCGCATCCCGCGTTGTCCGCGCGATTCGCTAAAACGGGCTCAGAACAAGGCTAGCGCAAATCGCCGCCTAGGAGAAATTCGATTTTGTAAAGAAATTTTGCCTGCCAGCTGGCACGATTTCACTCAGTACTTCAGCTGGCGCTCATAAAGATCGCGATAGTGCTGGATCCGAGTTACCCGCAATCCTTGCATGCCCGAGCGATCAACCGCACGCTGCCAACCGGCAAACTCCTCAAGAGTAAGGCCATAGCGCTCTAGGACTTCGTCGATTGTGAGTAGGCCACCGTTCACGGCCGCTACGACTTCGGCCTTGCGACGCACTACCCACCTTTTGGTGGAGGGCGAAGGCAGATCATCGACGGTTAGCGGCTCCCCAAGAGGGCCGATCACTTGTGCCGGTCTGATATCCTGATTCTCAATCATTGCTCTTCTCTCGCATCGCCCGGCTCGCATCGCGTAGCTGCGCTACTTTCTGTACTTTCTTGGTCGGCTGACGTTTCAAGTTTAAACTGCCCACGCTCTATTCGTTGTTGTATGCCAGATGAGGCTTTTCGGCCCTCTAAAGCATTAGGGTTAACGCGCCGTTCGTCTTCTTCGTTGGTCCGAAAGAATTGTGCGGCAGCCTGTGCAAAGCCTGCCTTTGCGGAACCAATTTTAGCCGTCACATCCTCACGCAGGAGCTCTCTCAGATCGCGCGCAGCCCTTAGACGTGTCGTGAGCTCGCCCCATTCAACGGTGCGTAATGGGATCGCTTCACCACCGTGCGAAGGGCCCGAGGCCGCGTCGATATTAGGAGCCTCGCGCGCAACAAAATCAGCTGCGTGAGGAATCGTTGGAGGCTTTGCCTTTTCAAACATATGCGCTGGTATAAGAGGCGGTTGTCAAAATGTGGTAAAACCCAACTTTACCACTGCTTAGGAATAGTGCCGAAGTGGTTAGCAACGCTGTATTGTGTCAGGTTGATAGCTAAGAAATGTCTGCGAAATCAGTAAGCTCCCGGCCAAACTCCTGACCGTCTGGTCATTCTGAAGAAGCGCTACTATATGGCGCTGCGACCATGACCAGCGTTGATACCCTTACTGGCAGCCGCAAATTCGGGCTCGATACGGCCGCTTTGTTCGACCTGCCGCGTCCGGCTGAGCAGTGCCGAATCGTTGTCGCGATGAGCGGCGGTGTCGATTCGTCAGTCGTTGCGGCGTTAGCCGCTGACACTGGCGCGGAAGTCATCGGGATCACTTTGCAGCTCTATGACTACGGCGCAGCTACAGGCCGCAAAGGGGCATGCTGTGCAGGCGATGATATCGCTGATGCACGTGCTGTGTCTGATCGACTAGGGATTGCTCATTATGTATTCGACCATGAAAGCGCCTTTCGAGAGGATGTGGTCGATCAGTTTGCCGATGAATATCTTTCAGGCCGCACCCCGGTACCATGCATTCGCTGCAATATGGGCCCCAAGTTCACCGATCTGTTCAGCATGGCGCGCGAGCTTGGCGCAGATTGTCTAGCGACTGGTCATTATGTCCGCCGTGTCGAAGTCGAGGGCGGACCGCATCTGTACCGCGCTAATGATCCGACCCGTGATCAGTCATACTTTCTCTATGCGACCACGCAGGAACAGCTGAACTATATTCGGTTCCCACTTGGCGGTCTGCCAAAGACGCAGGTGCGTGAGCTTGCTGAAGCCGCTGGCCTGCGCAATGCACTAAAGCCAGACAGTCAGGACATTTGCTTTGTCCCTGATGGGAACTATGCGAAAATCGTAACCAAGCTGCGTCCTGAAGGCGGCGTCCCTGGCAACATTGTCCACGCCGCAACCGGCGAGCCGCTCGGACAGCACAAAGGCATCGTGCATTACACCGTTGGCCAGCGCAAAGGTCTTGAGATCGGCGGACAGCCAGAACCGCTCTATGTCATCAAGCTGGATGCACAAAGCCGCGAGGTGCGCGTTGGGCCCAAGCGTATGCTCGGTGTCGAAAGCGCCGAGGTGATCGAGACCAATCGGATTGGTGACATCCCTAAAGGGACCCGGCTCACCGCTAAGGTGCGCAGCCTGGCCAAGCCGGTGCCGATCACATTGGAAGGGCAGATCGGAGATGGAGCCTCAGCCCGCGTACGCTTCACCGAACCTGAATTCGGAGTCGCCCCCGGACAGGCGGCTGTGATCTATGCCGATGACCGCGTGGTTGGTGGCGGCTGGATCGATTCGACCAACGCAGTCACCTCTTAGGCATGGCTTCCTAGTCCTCCCAACTCTCGAGCACGCAGCCATAGCCGGGGCGGTTTGTCGCTGTGGTGGCATTCACGAAGGGGATGCTGGCCGTAACACTTTGCGCCTCCGGATTTTCGCTGAGTGACACGAGCTCCATCCCTGCAAGCTTGTCTTTCGCACAGTCAGTCAGATCGCGCCGCGCTACAAACCTGCAAGAACAGGCCACGCGGGCGGCATAGCTGGTGCTCACGCCAGCATATCCTTCAATTGGCCCACGATTGAACCAGGCTAGCACCGCCACACTGACTACGGTCAGCAGAAGAACGAGGAGAATGATACGCGAAATTGAGAAGCCTTTCGAGCCAGCTGCTTTAGCCATTGCTTTGACAATGTCCTTGTCCGATTGAGGGGCGATGATCCTTCGTTTCAAACCCTCTATCGCCACCCTTTCACTTCTGCCAGCCCTGGCAGCGTGTGCCGAGACTGCTTCACCGCCTTTGCCGCCCCTCAGCCCAGAGGCGCTTGACGCTATATCGCGCGATGCCGGCGCTCCTAGGGACCAACTGGCGCGCGAAGTGGATGAGCTTTTTGCCAAAGAGGGTGTGGGTGAAACCCGCGCTGTGCTGCTCCTGGCTGACGGTAAGGTGGCAGCCGAACGTTATGCTGAGGGTTACGACGCGGAGACACGGCATATCAGTTGGTCGATGGCGAAGTCCGTCACCGCTGTGCTGATCGGTATGCTGGTTGCCGATGGCTTGCTGAGCGAGGACGCGCCTGCACCTATCCTCATGTGGCAACGAAGCGGCGATCCAAGGGCGGACATCACGCTTAAGCATCTCCTGCAAATGCGCGCTGGCCTGCGCCATACCGAAGCGGGTGATCCGCCCTATGAAAGCTCGGAAGTGCGCATGCTCTTCCTTGATGGGCGCGACAACATGGCGAAATGGGCGAAGGAACAGCCACTTGAGGCCGAGCCGGGGGTTATGTTTGAATACTCCTCCAACACCACTGTTATCCTCGCTGATATTGCCGCGCGCACGCTTACCGATAGCGATGATCCCGAAACGCGGCGACTGGCGGTCGCCAGATACCTCGAAGAACGTCTGTTTGGTCCGCTTGGCATGACCTCTATGGTGCCCGAGTTCGACGCTGCTGGAACGTTGATCGGCGGCAGCTTGATGCACGCAAGCGCGCGCGACTACGCAAAGTTTGGCGAATTCCTGCGCGCTGGTGGCAGAGCTCCGAGCGGGGAGCAATTGGTGCCGAGCGGATGGGTCGAAAAGATGCTCACCCCAAGCCCGGTATCGTCGCATTACGGCTATCAGATATGGCTCAACCGGCCCAACCCTGACCTCAAATGGCCGCATCCGCTGTTCCCGGATCGGGCACCACCGAGCCTGTTTTCGCTGATTGGCCATATGGGTCAGTATGTCCTGGTGTCTCCTGATCAGAAGCTTACTTTGGTGCGCCTTGGTCATTCAAACCGCGAGGAGCGCCGGGCGATGCTAGATGAAGCGGCAGATGTGCTGGCGCTTTATCCGAGCGAGTAAGCGCTTTTTTTCCGCGAGTGGCGCAGGAACCTGTTGGGGCCGCGAACATAAGCGAGCCTCAAGGGTATAGCAACGTATCCACCCAGCCGCTTTCTATCCGCTCAAACAAGCGACGATCATGCAGGCGATTGTCGCGGTCAATCCAGAACTCGATCCGCTGCGGCCGCATAGTAAAGCCCGTCCAATGCGCCGGTCGCGGCACTTCGCCAGCCGTCTCGTGCTTGGTCCATAACGCCTTAACCCGATCAAGATAGTCCTGGCGCTGTTCCATCGGCCGCGATTGAGCACTCGCGGCACTGCCAACCTGGCTCTTATATGGCCGCGAGTGGAAGTATTCATCGGCACGTTCCGATGTAACCTCATCAAGCGGCCCCTCAATCCGTATTTGACGGCGCAGACTCTTCCAGTGAAACAGGATGCTTGCGCGGCTATTCGCCAGAATTTCCCCGCCCTTGCGGCTCTCGCTATTGGTGAAGAAGGTAAATCCTCCGCTTGCGCTCTCTGCTGGTCCATGCCCTTTCAAAAGCACCATTCGCACAGAAGGCATGCCATCCGCGCTCGCGGTTGCCAGAGCCATGGCGTTGGGATCGTTCAGTTCACTCGCCTGCGCCTCAGCGAACCATGCATCAAACAGCATGTAAGGATCCACTCCCGCAGGAATTACGCTGTCGGCCAATTGGGCTTCACTAAGTTTGGCCGTATCATTCATTCAAAAGGTCCCACGCAATCCGAAGCCGCTGTTTTGACACACTTGACACACTGTCTAAGGCGGAAAAACTTCCGAGGCCCAAAAATGCCGCAAAATGCAGTCGCAAGGGCCATGCAAATAAGTCATACGGCGCGAGATAGAGCTTGGAGGCACAGTAGGAAAGACATTCCCTACTTAACCTTTGCGCGTTAGGTGCTTGCGCCTACCCACCGTCTCACCTAGCTAAGACACCATGCGCGATCCTTATTCCACCCTAGGCGTTAAACGCACGTCCTCCGAAAAGGAGATCAAGAGCGCTTATCGCAAGCTTGCAAAAGAGCTACATCCTGACCGCAATAAGGACAATCCCAAGGCTGCCGAGAAATTCTCGGACGCGACCAAGGCCTATGATTTGTTGTCAGACAAGGACAAGCGCGCGCAATTTGACCGGGGGGAGATCGACGCTGACGGTAACCCGTTGAACCCCTTCGCAGGCATGGGGAGTCGATCTGGACCAGGCGCACGCGGTTTCGGTGGAAGTTCACGTGGTGGGGGCTTCCGGGATCAGGAATTTCAGGGCTTTGGCACCGAAGATATGGATCTGGGTGATTTGTTCGAAGGCCTGTTTGGCGGCGGTCGCAACCGCACCGCAGAACCTCCTCCGAGGAGTGGCTTCGGCGGGCGTGGCTTTGGTGGCAATCGACCACCTCCACCCAAAAAGGGGGCAGATATCCAGTACCGCTTAGCGGTCCCTTTTGTGGATGCGGCATCCGGCCAGGAGCAGCGGATCACGCTGGCAGATGGCAAGGCGATCAGCCTCAAACTGCCTGGAGGGGTGGAAGACGGGACACAAATGCGGCTCAAGGGTAAGGGGCATGCCGGCCCGGGCGGCCATGGTGATGGAATCGTCATGGTCGAGGTTGCCGGACACCCCTTCTTCCGCCGCGATGGAGACAACATCCGGATGGACTTACCGATCACGCTCGACGAGGCAGTGAATGGCGGCAAGGTCAAATGTCCAACTGTCGATGGGCCAGTTATGCTGACGCTCAAACCTGGAGCGAATGGTGGGACCGTCATGCGCCTCACTGGCAAGGGCTGGACCAAAAAATCGAGCAAAGGCGATAAACTTGCGCGTGGTGACCAGCTGGTAACCCTTGAGATCCAAATGCCAGAAGATCTGGACGGACTCAAAGACAAGCTGGGTGATTGGAAAGATCCAGCGCAACCGCGCGCTACTTTCGGTCTCTGAAACAACACCGCACCAATCGAGCCGAAACTTGGAACAACAATCCTCACCAAACCAAGCTTTCGATCAATCGCATGTGGGAATGGAAATTCGCTCGCTTTCGCCTGAAGCCCGACGGCTGAGAGCGCTCACCACACCAATGCGGATTATGACGGGCACACCAGACGCAGGGCCGCAGCCTGGTCTTGCCGGTTTTGTCGCGCATCATACCGGACCTGGTACGAGGGTCTTCGAAACCATCCGCCGCACTTTGGTGGGAACCTGGCAAGACGGCTTTATCCATGCTGGCAATCTTGCTTACCTTTCGATGCTGGCGATCTTTCCCTTCTTCATCATCGGCGCGGCCTTGTTTGAGATTATCGGCGGGCGCGACCGGGCTTTGGAGATGGTCACAACTGTGCTGGTCGCCATGCCGCCAACCGTAAGCCGCGCGATTGGACCGGTGGCGGAGGAGATCGTCGATGCACCGCAAGGCTGGCTGTTATGGTTGGGAGCAGGAGTGGCTTTGTGGACGGTTTCCAATCTGGTGGAAACGATCCGCGATATCCTGCGCCGCGCCTACGGCACCCAGCCGCTGCTTGCTTTCTGGAAATCACGACTGTTTTCGGCCGCACTCATTCTGGCAGCAGTGGTGGTCTTGATGGTCTCGCTCTTCGCCAGTGTTCTCATCGGGACAGCGCAGCAGATGATCCTCAGCTATTTTCCGCAATTTTCAGAAGTCGTCGGCGATTTGCGTATCTCTCGCATAGTTCCAGCGCTGGGGCTTGGCGTCTCGCTCTATCTGCTGTTTTACACCCTGACGCCGGTCACGTACCGCAGCAAAGCTTATCCCAAGTGGCCCGGTCCATTGTTTACCGCAGTCTGGTGGCTCGGTGTGACCGCTGCCATGCCTCCCATTTTGCGCAGCGTTTTTACCTATGATCTTATCTATGGGAGCATGGCCGGGATTATCATTGCGCTGTTCTTTTTCTGGCTCGTGGGGCTCGGGCTCGTTATCGGGGCTGAATTGAATGCAGCGCTAGCGGAACCAGAGCAAAAGCTTGAGGTTTCAGACTCAAACAGTGAGGAAGACACACCATGACCAAACTCATGGAAGGCAAGAAGGGCCTGATCATGGGACTTGCTAATGACAAGTCGCTGGCCTGGGGGATTGCACAGCAGCTGGCTGAGCACGGTGCTGAGCTTGCTTTTTCCTATCAGGGCGATGCGCTGGCGAAACGGGTGAAGCCATTGGCTGAGAAACTCGGCAGCACCTTCACCTTTGAATGCGATGTATCGGATATGGCCTCGCTCGATGCCGGCTTTGATGCGATCAAGGAGCGTTGGGGCACGATCGATTTCGTGGTCCATGCTATCGGCTTTTCCGACAAGAATGAGCTGCGCGGCAAATATGTCGATACCAGCCTTGATAACTTCCTGCTGACGATGAACATCTCCGCCTACTCGTTAGTAGCGGTGACCAAGCGCGCAGCGGAATTGATGCCAGAGGAAGGCGGCAGCATTCTCACTCTGACCTATTATGGCGCAGAGAAAGTCATGCCGCATTACAACGTCATGGGTGTTGCCAAGGCGGCATTGGAAACAAGCGTTCGCTATCTCGCCAATGATCTCGGTCCGCAGAACATCCGGATCAATGCGATCAGCGCCGGTCCGGTCAAGACGCTGGCTGCCTCGGGGATTGGTGACTTCCGCTATATCCTCAAGTGGAACGAGTATAACTCGCCCCTCCGCCGCACAACAACATTGGAAGACGTCGGCGGATCAGGGCTCTATCTCCTGTCGCACCTTTCCTCCGGGGTCACCGGGGAAGTGCATCATGTCGACAGCGGCTACCACACTGTCGGCATGAAGCAGGTGGACGCGCCCGATATTACGGTTGCCTGATGAGGACCGTCCTCGTCACGGGCACTGCCGGATTTATCGGCTACCACCTGTCGCAACTGCTCCTTGATGAGGGCTTTCGCGTGGTCGGCTATGACGGACTGACCGATTACTATGATGTCGCGCTCAAACAGCGGCGTCATCAAATGCTACTGCAGAACGCAAACTTCTCCTGCAATGTCGGGATGCTGGAAGATATGGACACGCTCCATTCGTTGGCGATGGAGACAAAGCCCGATGTGATTGTGCATCTCGCCGGGCAAGCGGGCGTGCGCTACAGCCTTGAGAACCCGCGCGCCTATGTAGAGGCGAATCTTGTTGGCACCTTTAACGTTATGGAATGCGCGCGGGAACTTGAGGTCGATCACCTGCTAATGGCCTCGACCAGCTCGGCCTATGGCGCGAACACCGAAATGCCGTTCCACGAGCAGCAACAGAGCGATCACCAGCTCACTCTCTATGCCGCCACGAAAAAGGCGAATGAGGCGATGGGGCATTCCTATGCGCATCTCTGGAACCTGCCCACCACCATGTTCCGCTTCTTCACGGTCTATGGCCCGTGGGGGCGCCCGGACATGGCGCTGTTCAAATTCACCCGCGGCATTTTGAACGGCGAACCGATCGACATTTACAACCACGGGGAGATGCACCGCGATTTCACTTATGTCACAGATCTGGTGCGCGGCATTCGCCTGCTGATCGATGCAATTCCGGCGCGGCCTGAAACGCCCGAGCGCATCCCCAAGTGGGATTCACTGTCGCCGGCAGCGCCCTACCGGGTGGTCAATATCGGCAATAACAACACAGTGAAGCTCACCGACTTTATCGATGCGATTGAGGCAGAATGCGGGCGAGAGGCAGTGCGCAACTATATGCCGATGCAAAAGGGTGATGTGCCCGCCACCTGGGCCGATGCGACGCTGCTGAGAGAGTTAACCGGCTATACGCCGCAAACGGATGTGCGCGAGGGTATCAAGCAATTCGTCGCTTGGTATCGCGATTACTATCAGGGCTAAGGAAGGGCCTCGACCTTAGTTCGAACCATCACTGGTCACGGGCGGGGCCTGCTCGCCGGCTTGTTCTCCGGGCAAGGCAGCGCTGCGCTCCCGCTCCAGCCGCTCAAGATATTCTCGCTCGATCTGCTCGACCCGATCCTGTTCAGCCGCCGCGTCACCATCAATCGTCGAGAGGCGTTCCTGACGCGCTTGCTCGATCAGCTGGCCAAAGCGGATGCCCTCGGCCTGATCTCTTTCAGCGTAAGCGGCATCGATAAACTGTTGGGTACAACCAGTGAAGCCACCTGCACCTGCCGGACTGCAAGAAAAAGCTCCGAATTCACCAATATAGCGCACCTTTTCGAACTGCTGCCCCTGGGTGATATTCTCCGGCGAATCGCTCGTCCGCAGGTTGGACGGGATGCGATAACGATCGGCCTCCACCACAATCTGGCACACCACGATTTCATTCTCTGCCGTCTGCTCGGGGCATTCATCTTCGCTATAGGCGATGACCATATTCACCCGGTCGCCCGCCTGGTCTTGCGCAGCAGCAGGAACGGCCGTCAGGGCCGCAAGGGGGACGATAAGGGCTAGGCGCGTGAGTTTGGACATGGCGGTTCCTAAAAGAAACAGAGACTTTGATGTCCACTAGATAGCGCGGGGTGAATGGTGACTGAAGCGGTTTTTATATCCGCTCGGTCACTTTAATTGCAATCTTACACCCCAGACGTATTGCGCCCGAGAGCAACGGATAGGCGGGTGCACTCTCAGCGCCATTCTCCAGAGCCGTATCACGATGCTCCAGTTCTTCCGCACGAAACTGCTCGATAATCTCGGCAAGCTCAGGCTCAGAATTAGCCTCTGCCAGCCGATCAAGCTGCTCGGAATAATGCTTGTCGATTTCCTCTTCCACGGCCGCCGTGCAGGCCATGGCTGCCTCTGGACCAAGTAGAGCGGTGCCTGCGCCCAGCGCATATCCCGCCATTGACCAAAGCGGGTGCAACACCGTCGGGCGAACACCGCGCTCAGCCATCAGCGAATCAAACTTGGCGCGGTGGACCTTTTCCTGCTCCGCCATATGCCGAATTTCAGCGGAGTGAGGCCCGCGATCACCCATGACAGCCAACTGGCCTTCATAAATGCGCGTCGCACCAAATTCACCGGCCTGGTCAACCCGGATCATCCGGTGAAGTTCATCACGATCCATCAGCGTTCTCCCACTCGGCAAGGATGTTACTTCTTATACGCCGCCATGGCCATTACCGCTGCGCCGCCCGCACAGGAAATCAGGAAGTTCCAGCCAGCGAGTGATATGCCAAACAGGTCCCATGGCGCGACATCGCATCGCACCAGCGGAGCGGCGTTCACATCCATCACGTCGATCGCAGAAGGTAGGGTTGAGCAACCGGTGATCCCCTCCCACCAGCCATATTCGACCCCCGCGTGAAACCCGCCAATCAACCCGGAAGTGATGATCGCGAGACCCGCCAAAGCCGCCCACACCCGTGCTGGTTGGAGCGCGAAAGACGCCAATCCCAGTGCCACCGCAGCGAAATGCGGATAGCGCTGCCACCAGCACATCTCACACGGATAGAGGCCAAAGCCGTATTCCGAGATATATGCACCCCCCAGCAGGCCCGCAGGTATGAGCACAGCCAGGGCACGCGCTTGGGTTAGTCCAGTCATGGTACCGATTTACGCAGCTTCAGGCGCGTTGACTAGCCGCCAGATCGGGAGCCACGCGTTCCAAGCGCAACCGAGCTTGCAGTGGTGCGTCGCAAGGTTTCAAGCGCATAGTGCAGCTGGAAGTCTTCGATGCCCCGCTCTTCCAATTGCTCAGAAGTGAGCTGGAAGCGTGGATCAGCGATCGTATCTTCCACCATTTCCTCATCTTTGAGGCCTACTTCATTGCGCAAGTGACCGCGCAGATCACTTTCCCGCGTGCGATATTTCTCGCGCAGGGCAAAATCTGGATCGGATAGCTGCGGCACGCGAATGTCCGGCGCAATACCGCCCTCCTGCACCGATTTGCCCTTCGGCGTGTAGTATCGTGCAGTGGTGAGCTTAAGCGCCGAGTCCGGGCCCAGCGGCAGCAGCGACTGGACCGAACCTTTACCAAAGCTGCGCTGACCCATGATGAGCGCGCGGCCGTGATCCTGCAGTGCGCCTGCAACAATTTCAGAAGCTGAAGCAGAGCCAGCATCAATCAGAACAATCATCGGAATATCGCGCGCAATTTCGCCCATGAAAATCTGGGCCTGAGAGCGACTCAACCGGCGACGCAGATAGTAATCAAGATCATCGGCCTGAAACTCAAAGGTCTCACCCCAAGAACGGCCGCGCTGGGAAACAATCTCGCCTTTATCAAGGAACAGGTCGGTCAAGGCGACCGCTTCATCGAGACTGCCACCTGGATTTGACCGTAGGTCGAGCACCAAACCGCTCATACGGCCCGTCGCTTCAGTCTGCAGCGCTTCCCACGCCTGGTAGACATCGCTGCCAACATCGGCGGAAAATTCATTGATTGAAATGTGACCAATATTGCCCGGCATAAGCTCGTGAGTAACCGGCTCAAGCTCAATCACGCCGCGCGTGACACTGAGTTCGAGTGGCTCTTCGCGCCCAGGGCGAAAGATCGTGAGGTTGATCGAAGTGCCCGCAGGTCCGCGCATTTGCGCAACAGCATCATCCAGTTCGCCGCCGACAATAAGTTTGCCTTCCAAATGGGTGATATAGTCGCCTGCCTTGATGCCCACCTTGTCCGCAGGGCTGCCCTTGAAAGGCGAGATCACCTTAACCGCGCCTTCTTCCTGAATGACCGATAGGCCAAGCCCGGAATAGTTGCCATCGATCAGCGTATTCAAGCGTTGAAGATCGCTGCCATCGAGATAGGCGCTATGCGGGTCCAGCGCGGCAAGCATCCCGTCGATCGCTCCACGCACCAATACTTCATCCTCGACCGGCTCGACATAACTGGCCTGAACGCGCTGCATGATCGCAAAGATCTTCGCGAGTTCGGAGCCTGCACGCCCTTCAACTTGCGCCATCGTGGCGGTGGTGGCGGGAATAAGCGCGACAGCGGTGACCAAT
>JBCDKX010000036.1:0-20978 GCA_038746055.1 Pseudomonadota bacterium | reverse complement strand
CCGCTGTCAAACGCGGCATCAATAGCGATTTTCGGCATTATTGGTCCTGAAGCTCGTCCAGTTTGATCGTTACAGTTTCGCCATTGCCGCCAGGAAAGTCCTTGAACAAGGCAGCCGCGAGCGCGCCTGCGCTCGCTTCCACATCGGCGTAGGGGGAGTTGATTGAGATCGCTTGCTGTGCCCGGCCCTCCCACAGGCTGTTGCCTTGTCTGTCCGAAATGCGCACGGAGAGTTCACTCAACGCATTGGGCCGACTGGAATTGCCGCCAAGATCAATACCAATGCCAACCCCTAAGCCGCTGCCAAAGCTGCCTGTACCGCCGCCTACGCCAACGTTAACTGGCCCGCGCGAGCTGGCTGGGGCGAGTGCGCTGCGGCTAGTGACGACGCGTGCAGTCGGTATGCCGGATTGTGCGCCGTCAATGATGGTGTAGCCGAGGCCGGTGAGTTCGCTAGCAACCGCGCGATAGAAGGCATCCCGTGCGCGAGCGTTGCTCATCTCTTTGGGGAACGTGATAGCAATAGAGCCTTGGCCGACGGGCGCGCCTTCTTGAGCAACAAAGCGGGTGACTTCGATCGGACCGGAATAGGCCGTGCCAACGCAAGCACTGAGCGAAAGGCCGAGCAGCACCGCAGGCAATGACCTACCTGCCATGGAAAAAGTGCCTCTCATTTGTGTCCCTCTCAATTTCATTCACGACTTGGCGAAAACTTGATGCTAACGGCGCTCGCATGAACTCAATAACGAAACCTTGTGTGCTCGTCACGGGTGGTGCTGGTTATATCGGTAGCCATGCTGTGCTGGCGCTGTTGGACAATGGCTGGCCAGTGGCAGTGATCGACAACCTGACCACAGGTTTTCGCTTTGCCGTGCCCGAAGATGTCGCTTTCTATGAGGGAGATATTGAGGAGGCCGGTCTGCTTGCAACAATATTCGAAGAGCAAGGCATCACCGCGATTATGCATTTTGCTGGCTCCATCGTCGTGCCTGAGAGTGTTGAGGATCCGCTCAAGTATTATCACAACAATACAGCAAAGAGCCGCGTACTGATCGAGGCAGCGGTGAAGGGCGGCGTGAACCACTTCATCTTCTCTTCCACGGCGGCAACATATGGCATTCCTGAGGTCGAAGCCGTGCGTGAAGATACGGCGCAAAAACCGATCAATCCCTATGGCTGGTCAAAGCTCATGACCGAGCAGATGCTAGGTGATATCGCGGCGGCACATGACCTCAATTTTTGCGCTTTGCGATATTTCAATGTGGCCGGGGCCGATCCTGAGGCGCGCACCGGGCAGTCAACCGCAGGTGCTACACATTTGATAAAGGTTGCTTTGGAAGCAGCTTTACGCAAGCGCTCCCACGTCGGGGTTTTTGGCACTGATTTCGATACACCTGATGGCACCGGAGTGCGCGATTATATCCATGTCAGCGACCTTGCCTCTGCCCATGTTCACGCGCTTGAAGCGCTGATCGCTGAGCCAGAACGTTCGCTCACGATGAACTGCGGCTACGGGCGTGGTTTTTCTGTCCTCGAAGTGCTCGATGCGGTGGATCGGGTAACTAACACGCCGATAGAGCGGCGTGTTGAAGGGCGGCGTGCAGGTGATCCAGCTCAGCTGATTTCTGACCCGGCACTGATCCGCGCAACTCTACCTTGGAAGCCACAGTATGATGATCTTGACACAATTATCACTCATGCCCTGGCATGGGAGCGCAAGCTGACTGAGTTAAGTGGGTAATAGGGCGCATTTCTAGGCGCAGGTAACGGTTGACGAATCTACTGCTCCTCAATATGTGCACGGGCGAAATTTCCGCGCGCCGGATTTATGCCGAGCGCGCTTTATTTTTGGAAAGCAGCACAATGAAGATCCGCAACAGCCTCAAGTCGCTGAAAAACCGTCACCGTGATTGCCGCGTCATTCGCCGTCGTGGTCGCACCTATGTAATCAATAAGACTAACCGTCGCTTTAAAGCACGTCAGGGCTGATTGGCCCGCGCTGGTATTGCCAGCGAGTGAACGATGTTTGGGTTACGCGGCCCGCCTCCAATCGGGAGTGCGGGCCGCCTCTGTTTCGGGATCAGGTGAAATGGACAAAGCGGTAGTTTTTGATGTGGGCCGGGTGCTGTTCCATTGGCAATTGCGTGCCTTGTTTGAGAAGATCATCGAGGATCAAGAGGAACTCAATTGGTTTTTGGCGAATGTCATCACTGAAGAGTGGCACTTCCAAAGTGATGGCGGGCGTCCATTGGCAGAGATGGTCGCGGAACGGATCGCCGAGTTTCCTGCCTATGAATCTGCGATCAAGGCCTATGAGGCGCGCTTTAACGAGACCATTACCGGCCCAGTCAAAGGGGTGCATGAGCTCGTTGGGCGCCTCCATAGCGCCTCAGTTCCGCTCTTTTGCCTTACCAATTTCGGACATGAATTCTGGGAGGGCTTTCGTCCCACCAAATCCATCTTCGATCGGTTTGACGATATAATCGTCTCCGGTACCGAAAGGGTTGCTAAGCCGGACCCGCGAATTTACGAGATCGTCGAGGAGCGATCAGGACGTACGGGCGCTGATATCTTATTCACTGATGACAATGCTGCCAATATCGAGGCAGCCAAAGCGCGCGGATGGGATGCGCATCTCTTCACCGATGCGAGCGCGCTGGAAAGTCAGCTCAGCCATGCGGGACTCTTATAGATAAGCTACAAAAAAGCCCCGGCGCGCGGTTGGGGACAAGCGCTGCCGGGGACTTTAGTTATGCCCGAGTGGAGAAACGGGCCGGATTGGTGCGGGCTGCGCCCAAGATGGGTGACTGCAGCCCGCTGATGGAGAGGGATATGTCGCGAAAGGAGTTATTCGCCGTTGCAGCGTGCGAGCTTGTCTTCGGGCAACGCTTCGCCATCGGCGGTGAAGCCCTTGATTTCGCCGAACTCGCGGGAAAGACCACGGCAAATGCGTGAGGCACGTGAAGTCCCCTTGTTGGCAACGCAGGTGGTGCCCTGACATGCCCAAGCAACACCTCCAGCGACGGCGCGGTTGTCCTCAGCGGGCTGTGCGAGCTGCGCAGTGTAATAGGGGCCGTTGTCAGCCAAGGCAGGGGTTGCTGATGCGGCCACACCAAAGGTGACGCCAGTATAAACAAGAGCGGTGGCGAGGACAGCCAAACGGCCAGTGCGGGGAAGAGAGAGGGTCATTTCATATTCCTTCTGATGGTTTCCGAAGGGTGATCATATTGCGGTGCAAAGTTTCGAATCAAAACCAGTTGCGAATCACTACCTATGTGATTAAGTTTCAGGTTGCAACTAAAAACTGAAATTTATTTCTGGCGCGGTTAACTGAACTGTCGACGGTTTGGCCGGCACAAGTTTCGAGTTCGATTTGGCGATTCTGCTAAGGTCGGTTAGAAAGGTTGCGGGAGAAGGACTGATATGGGCGACATTAGAGAACCACTTCGCGAGCTGATTGAGTGCGGTCTGCCGCCAGCGCTGGAGGTGATGGGCGAACGCTGGGCGTTTATGATCCTCAGAGCCAGCTTTAATGGCCTCCATCATTTCGAGGAGTTCCTCAATGAGCTCGGGATTGCACGTAACATACTCTCTAACCGCCTCGCCAAGCTAGTTGATCATGGTATTCTCAAGCGCGAACCTTGCGCGGATGACCGCCGGAAAATTGAATATCGGCTAACGGAGAAGGGCTTTGACCTGCTGCCGGCGATGATTGCGCTGCGTCAATGGGGCCAGAAGTACAGCGTTGAGCCTGTACTCGAAGATCCAGTGCTGGTGGATGAGCTTGACCGACTGCCGATTGGTCCTGTGTCGATCGTTTCGCACAATGGGCGCGTGCTTGACCACCTCGGGCTCAACATGATTCGTCGCGCCGATATCGGCAGGCGTGCTGATGGCACGATCGCCACTCCTGCCGATATTGGCGAAACCGGGGTTGTCGACCTGGCTTCTGCAAAGAAAGCGCTTCGTCAATAGCACAAATCTCGCTGCCCTCGTGGCTATGCGAGAATCCTGCGGATTTAACTCCGAACTCATCTGGCGGGTTTTGAAGGAACGGCCTAGCGTCGCCGCGTCACTATCCTCAAGCGCCTGACTTACCCTTTTGACTTCCGCCACCACCAATCCGCAAATCCATGACTCTACGAGCCTCCCGGAGAGCGTCTACAAGGTCCTGACACGGACCTTTGGGTTCGAAGGCTTTCGCGGGATGCAAAGCCAAGTGATTGCCAGAGTACTCGAAGGACAGCACACGCTTGCCCTGATGCCAACAGGTGCTGGCAAATCTCTATGCTATCAGATCCCGGCTCTGATATGCGAGGGAACAGCAATTGTGGTCTCTCCGTTGATCGCCTTGATGCATGATCAGATCCGCGCAGCGAGCTCTGTAGGAATCCGAGCCGCCTCTTTGACGTCAGTTGATGCAAATCATGCAGAAACGATACAGGCACTACGGACCGGCAAGCTCGACCTGCTCTATGTTGCACCTGAGCGGGCCAATACATCAGGTTTTCGTACGCTTTTGGGCAATACCAAAATCTGCCTATTCGCCATTGATGAGGCGCATTGCGTTTCGGAATGGGGACATGATTTTCGGCCTGATTATCGAGCACTTCGAGAAATGCTCGACCAATTTGGGAATGTCACGCGATTGGCGCTTACTGCGACTGCCGATGAGGTCACGCGCAGCGATATCCTCAAGCAGCTGGGTATTGAGCAAGAAGGGCTTATCAGAGCGGGCTTCGATAGGCCTAACATTCGCTACACCATGCGCCCGCGCGTCAACACAACAAAGCAAATTGCCGATGTGATCTCCAAGATTCCCGGCGCAGGAATCATCTACACTTCAAGCCGTAAGGGGGCCGAGGACCTCGCCCAAAAGCTTGCCATGACGGGCCGTCCGGTGGGTGCCTATCACGCAGGGTTGCCGCCGGACTTACGTGCCCAAACACAGGCCGCTTTCGTAAAATCCGAGGACATGGTGATTGTCGCCACAATCGCCTTTGGCATGGGGATCGACAAACCCGATGTGCGATTTGTTATCCATGCCGGTTTGCCTAAGTCGATTGAGGCTTACTATCAGGAAACAGGTCGCGCAGGTCGCGATGGTGATCCTGCTGAGGCGCATATGTTCTGGGGCGCGTCGGATTTTGCTAAAGCGCGCCAATGGCTGGGAGATGTTGGCGAAGATCGCCTTCCCTTTGAACGCGCGCGATTGAACGCGTTGGCAGGACTCGTTGAGAGCGCCGAATGCCGTCGCAAGCTGCTTCTTAAGCATTTCGGAGAGGATCTTGATAAGCCGTGCGGCAATTGTGACCGCTGCTTGGATCCACCTCAGGTGCTCGATTTGACCGAGCTTGCCCAAAAGCTCCTCTCGGCGGTGTATCGCACTGGGCAGAGCTTTGGCATGGGGCATGTTGAGCGAGTTTTGCTTGGCCGCGAAGATGACCGTATCCGCCAACGCGGGCATGACAAGCTTTCGGTCTTCGGCTTGGTCGGCAGAGATCAAGCCAGCCTGCTCAAGCCGGTGATGCGCTATCTTATGGCTCATGAGATGTTACTGACCACAGAGCATGGCGGGCTAGCACTTGGATCAGAGGCTCGTAGTGTTCTGACGGGCGAGCGTCGCATCTCGATAGCAGAGCCCCCCAAGGCCAAGCGCCAGCGGACCGCGGCTGTGCCCAATCCAGTGGGCAATCCGCTATTCGAGGCGCTTCGCGCCAAACGCAGCGCGCTTGCCAAGGAGCATAGTGTGCCAGCCTATATCATTTTCCATGACAGCGTTTTGCGCGCCATGGCGTCTGAGCAGCCGCATACACTTGCCCAGATGGGTGAACTTCAGGGCGTGGGCGAAAAGAAGCTCGAAACCTGGGGCGGGGAATTCTTGGATGTGCTAAAGGAGCATTCTATCACCTAGCCGGCGACGTGGTTTCGCGCTTCTTGGAGCAGTTCGATAGTCTCTTGTGTTGCTGGCAGAGCGTCATCGGGCTGATAGCTGCGGCCAAGCTTGTTCGCGAGGTCGCGGGTTAGAAGTGCGTTTAGAGATATGCGTAACGGCTCATACTTTTGGCCTAACTGGCGCAGAGCGTCACAATCCCATTCTACAAAGCGCACACCTTTGGGCGCGATTGTGGTGGCGGTGGTATTGCGTGCCAGAACGAATGCCACTTCTCCTACAAAATTGCCTTCGGGCAGGCGAAACCGCCGTCCATATTTCTCGACTGAGACATCCCCCTTGAAGATATAAAAGAGTGTGCCTGAAGGCCTATCTTCGTGTGTTAGGATTGTACCTGAAGGATCTTCGGCTTGTTGCCATTCCGCGAGGGCGGCCAGACGTCGGAATTGTCCTGGTGTGAGCGTATCGAAGGCTTTGAACAGGTGTTTTTCATCGTCGCTCATACGCAGCGTAGTGCGCTCCAGAATAATCTGGCCGAGCACCCAGAAATTGATCCCCAACATCAACGCGGACGTAACGATCGCGCCCCACAAAGGGCCTGAAGGAACCGCGAAGTAATAGGCGATGTAAACAAAGGTCGAGACGACGATCAGCAAACGCAGCCGCAACTCATCACGTATGGCATATCCGATCAGCAACAAAGCGGCAGCGGGATAAATCAGCCATTCAGGGTTAAAAACATCCATAGATCAGGCATTTAAGCTCTAGAAGCCTGCCTTTTCAAGATGTTCCGACCTTTTGGCGATAGGACAAAGCTTCAGCAAGATGTACGCGACCGACCTCTGCAGCGCCGGCCAAATCTGCGACTGTACGTGCGACTCGCAGTACGCGGGTGTAGCTTCTAGCGGAAAGCCTGAGCTTTTCTGCTGCCCGCATCAACAGAGCGCGGCCTTCCTCATCTGGTGCGGCGTGAGATTCTAATCTGGTTCCCTCAAGCTCGGCATTTGAGCGCACGCCGCGCTCACCCGCCTGTGCTCTGGCAACAGCAACACGTGCAGCTATTTGAGCACTGCCTTCGGCTGGTGGAGGAAGAGTCAAGTCCATTGCGCTTACCGCTGCCACATCGACATGCAGGTCGATCCGATCAAGTAACGGACCCGATAGGCGCGCTTGGTATTCGGTTGCACAGCGTGGCCCACGAGCGCAGTTATACCCCGGTTCGCCTGCATGACCGCATCGGCAAGGGTTCATGGCAGCGATGAGCTGAACCCGCGCAGGGAAGGTCACATGTGCATTAGCCCGGGCAACATCGACTTGGCCGGTTTCAAGTGGCTGACGCAGTGAGTCCAGAACCGGGCGCTGAAATTCGGGTAGCTCATCAAGGAACAACACACCTAGATGCGCGAGGCTTATCTCTCCCGGCCGTACCTTCAGGCCACCTCCGGTTAGCGCGGCCATGCTGGCGGAATGATGCGGGGCGCGAAACGGCCGGGCGCGGCTGATCCGCCCCGAATCCAGTGTCCCGGCAACCGATTGCACCATTGATACTTCGAGGGCCTCAGTTGGTGTGAGTTCAGGCAAAATGCCTGGCAGGCAAGAAGCAAGCAGACTTTTGCCCGACCCTGGCGGACCTTTCATCAGCAGATTGTGGCCGCCAGCAGCGGCAATCTCGAGCGCGCGCTTAGCGGTCTCCTGCCCCTTTACTTGTTTAAGATCGTTTGTAGGCGGCGCTTGTTCAACTTGCCCGCGCGCTGGCTCATCCAACAGAACATCACCTTTGAGGTGATCAAGCAGATCACCCAAATTGCGCGGGGCGAGCACTGGCACTCCGCTCGCCCAGCGCGCCTCTGATCCTTGCGCTGCAGGACAGATAAGGCCGGTTTCCTCACTGCTTGCGTAAAGCGCGGCGATCAGCACGCCGGGGGAAGCGACAACCCTGCCATCGAGTGAGAGCTCACCAACGGCGATCCAATCATTCAGCTGTTCCGAATCGGTCACCCCCATCGCTGCGAGTAGGGCGAGTGCAATTGGAAGATCATAATGCGAGCCATCTTTGGGAAGATCTGCAGGCGATAGGTTAATTGTAATCCGCTTCGGTGGCAGCGCCAGACCCATCGCGGAGAGTGCTGCCTGCACCCTTTCCCGGCTCTCACTCACCGCTTTATCGGGAAGCCCAACTATCGAGAAACGCGGCAGGCCGGGCGCAACCTGACATTGAACTTCTACCCCCCGCGCTTCAAGGCCCAGATACGCGACAGTACGAATGAGTGCGACCATGCCGCAGCCCCCTTACGTATTTTCGCACCCGGCACCTTACTCGGTTACTTCGCTTTAAACGTAAACGCTTTCTTGTCGAGCAACTTAGCGCGACTACGAAAGGACTTCGCAAGTATAAACTTTGGCAGTTCGTGAAGGAGCCACGGCATAGATTTGCCGGCATGAACAGAATTGCCGCACTTATTGCCGCTGCGCAGCTTGCTCTGCTCGCTAGCCCTATTTCCGCGCAGGTCGCCGATGCCAAGTCCGGTGGCCAACGTACTGTCATAACGCAGAGCTGGGTTGAGGAATGGGATCCAGTGCAGGGTCGCTGGGTAAAGGTAGCTGATCATGAACCGACCAGTCATGCTGAAGCATTGCCGACGGTTGTGACGACCATCATCAATGGGCAAGCTGTGTCTGAAGCCCGCAGTGGTACCCGCTACGCTAGGCCAATAAATGCAGAGAGCCCGGCGATGACGCTTGCGCAATATGGGCCCTTTGTGGTTGCCAATTCCCATGTTGCTCGGATGGTCGGATCGACTAATGCCCTTTCACCGCAGCATTTTGATGCAATGCTCCGCGACTTCCCCGGCATTACCATGCTGGAAATGGTTGAAGCACCGGGCACCACCAATGACATTGCGAACCTTGCGGTAGGTCGGAAAATCCGTGCGGCGGGAATTTCCACCCATGTGCCACGCGGCGGCTCGGTTCGCTCAGGCGCAGTAGAGTTATTCCTGGCGGGCGCGATGCGCACGATGGATGACAGCGCAACATTTGCCGTGCATTCGTGGCTCGACAATCATGGGCGTCAGGCCGATGATTTTGCGGCTGATCATCTCGCACACCGCCTTTACCTCGACTATTATGCTGAGATGGGAATGAGTGAGCGCCAGGCGCGCGAGTTCTACGCGATGACCAATTCTGTGCCCCACGCGAGCGCCCTATGGCTCAATGCGCAAGACATGCGCGGCTGGATTACCCCCACGAGCAGTGTACCGCACCGGTTTGCAGCACGTAAGGTTGAGGCGACCTGCACTTTCTGTGACAGGGTTGAAGCAAGACTGGCTGAGACTAATGCAAGGATTGCTGCCATGTCGCTAAAGCCCATCGCCCTGAACATGGTCAGCCCTATGATTGGATATGGGGATCTAACTGAGCTTAAGCTTGCTTGGGGACATATGTCTTCGCTTGACTCATGATGTGCTTTTCCATAGGTGCGCGCCCTTGTTCGGCCTACTTTTCTTAGAGAGGCCATAAAAGGTTGCCTCAGCTGCTCAGCTTTGAGATTTTCGCAGTGGCGCCAAGCAATATTCGAGGACCAAATGAAGCGGACATTCCAGCCTTCCAATCTTGTGCGTGCTCGTCGGCACGGTTTCTTCGCACGCAAGGCCACTCCCGGTGGTCGCAAGGTTATCCGTGCGCGCCGCAAGCGCGGTCGTAATAAGCTCTCCGCCTGATTTTTAGATGACGCGCCATGCTGGCGCTGCGTAATTTGCAAACAGCTGGATGACGTAACGGGCTCCCAATGGGGGCCCGTATGCTTTAATGGCTCTCTTAATGCTGAAAGTTCCCTCTCCTTCGGTCTTAAGACGGCGCGCGGATTTTGTCGCTGCCAATAAGGGGCTGCGCAATGCGTGCCGAGGCTTTGTGCTGCTGACCCGGCCCAATGATGGGGAAGGTATACGGTTTGGCATCACCGTTACCAAAAAGATCGGCAATGCGGTGGTGCGCAATCGGATGAAGCGACGTTTTAGGGAGTTGTTGCGAGCGGCGCTGCCACAGGCGGGGCTGCCTGATCACGACCATGTTTTGATCGGGCGCTCGGGTGGAATTGAACGTGATTTTGCGACCATGGCCGACGAGCTTGGCAAAGCGCTTGCCCGCGCGTCAGCGGGCCAAGGCGATGCACCGCGTGGCAAAAGGTCTAATGGAAAGGCGCGTCTCACCGGGTCGCTGCGGGCTTCTCGGTGAAGTACATATTGATCGGTCTGGCACGTGCATGGCAGCTTGGCCCATCGTTGCTGATCCCGCCTACATGCCGCTACTCACCATCTTGCAGCCAGTACATGATTGAGGCGGTCCAGAAACATGGCGCGATCAAGGGTGGATGGTTGGGCATAAAGCGTCTAGGGCGCTGTCACCCTTGGGGAGGGCATGGTCACGACCCAGTGCCATAAGGGCGCTTGGTTTGAGCGGCGTCATACCCATATAACACACTTCCGGTCGGTATTAACTTAGGGCTTCATTTTGGACAACCAGCGTAATTTACTGCTTGCCGTTCTGCTTTCAGGACTGCTGATTTTGGGCTGGGATATAGGAATGCGGTATTTCTATCCCGCGCCGCCCGAACCAGTTGTGGCAGACGCGAAACCCGATGTACCGGAGTCGAACCGCGCAGCGAGTACGGCCATCGCAGAAGGTGGAACCGGCGATGTCAGCGAACCGGTCGTGGCTGAGGACCAAACGGGACCAGTGGAGCTAGAAGCAGCTCTTACCGCACCAACCCGTTTGGAAATTGATGCGCCGCGGGTGGCCGGTTCGATCAACCTTGTGGGTGCGCGTCTCGATGATCTTGTCCTGAAAGACTATCAAGCCACCACGGCCGAAGACAGTGGCGATGTTCGCCTGCTTGCGCCTGACCGTACCGATGTTCAGCACTTTGCAGAGTTCGGATTTGTTGTCGCTGGCGAGCGCATGCCGAGCAGTGCTGTTTGGGAGGCCGATGCACAGAAGCTGACCCCTGAAACGCCGGTTACGCTTTCGCGCACTGACGAGACTGGCATAACCTACCGCATTAAGTTCTCAATTGATGAGAACTACATGCTCGCCGTCGAGCAAGTAGCCAACAATGGAACTGACGCGGCTGCTATCATTCAGCCCTTCGCCTTTATCAAGCGTACCAGCACCACAGCATCTCCCGACCAGTTTATTGCCCATGCAGGGCCAACAGGCGTGTTTGGAGGTTCACTTTATGATCCTAATTCCTACGAGGAATTGGCCGAGCTTGGACGCGATTCCCCGGCTGGGAGTGCGTCATGGCTGGGTTTCACAGACACTTATTGGGCAAGTGCGTTAATCCCCGGCGAAGGCGAGATTGATACTGCTGGCTGGCGATCATTGGGCGATAACCTCTTTCGGGCCGACCTAATATACGACACGCAAACTGTGCCGGCTGGCGGAACCTTCACGCAAAGCACTCAGCTATTCGCAGGGGCAAAAGAAAGCGGCGTGCTTGACGCTTATGAAGGAACGGGCGTCACCTATTTCGGCAAGGTGATCAGCTGGGGTTGGTTCGAGTGGTTTGAAAAGCCGCTTCTCTGGTTGCTGCGCACCCTCAACGATTTTGTCGGTAATTTTGGCGTTGCGATCATTTTGCTCACTGTCATAATTCGCGGGCTACTCTTCCCGGTGGCGCAAAAGGGCTTTGCCAGTATGGCCGCGATGAAAGCGGTCCAGCCCAAGATGAAGGCCATCCAAGAGCGCTACAAGGACGATAAGCAAACCCAGCAGCAAAAGATCATGGAGCTTTATAAGGAAGAGAAGGTCAATCCACTCTCTGGATGCCTTCCGATCCTCATTCAAATCCCGATCTTCTTTGCGCTGTATAAGGTGCTCTATCTCGCGATTGAGATGCGGCATGAGCCGTTTTTGTATATCAGCGATCTTGCATCGCCTGACCCGGCAAAGATCCTTAATCTCTTCGGTCTTCTTCCATATGACGTACCCGGTTTCCTGGGCATCGGTATCTTGGCCGTTCTGCTCGGCTTTACGATGTGGCTGACCTTTAAGCTGAACCCCAGCACGCTCGACCCAATGCAGCAGCAGATCTTCAATCTCATGCCCTGGATTTTGATGTTTGTGATGGCACCGTTTGCTGCCGGTCTGCTGATTTACTGGGTGACTTCAAACATACTTACCATTGCCCAACAGAGTTATCTCTATTCCAAGCATCCGCAACTGCGAGCTGCAGCTGAAAAGGAAAAAGCAGAAAAAGCTCAAAAGAAGGCGCGTGAGGAAGCTGAAAAGAGCGGGGCCTGAGCATTGTCGGGGCCAACGGAAGAAGAAGTGGAGCGGCGCGCGCAAGAACACCGTGAACGCCAAGCGTCGCGGCTTTTCTCAGGCCGCGTAGATTTTCTCTTGTCGGCTCCTCAACTCAAATTTCTACCTGAGCCGGTGGTTCCCGAAGTTGCTTTTTGTGGGCGTAGCAATGTTGGTAAAAGCTCGCTCCTCAACGCACTTACTGGGCGCAAGGCGATCGCGCGGGCTTCGGTAACGCCGGGCCGCACGCAGGAGCTTAACTTCTTCGAGGTTGGCGGAGAACCCGGAGGCAGGCCGCTCTTCCGACTTGTCGATATGCCTGGCTATGGCTTTGCGAAGGCACCTGTTAAGGTGGTCGAGCGCTGGAAGACGCTTGTGCGCACCTACTTACGCGGCCGTCAGGTGCTCGCACGCAATCTGGTTTTGGTCGATAGTCGCCATGGTCTTAAGGACGTTGACCGGGAAATGATGAAAATGCTCGATGAGGCAGCCGTTGGCTATCGGATCGTGCTTACAAAGACCGATAAGGTAAAGGCCAGCGAGCTTGAACGTGTTGCGAATACAATCGCTGATGAAGCGCGTAGACACCCTGCCGCATTCCCGGAATTGCATTTAACCAGCAGTGAAAAAGGTATGGGGATTGAAGCGCTTCGCGCGGCTGTTATCGCCGATGCCCTTGGTGAAGCCTGGTTCGATAACTAGGTTGCAAAGAGTTGCTTCTGATCAGCAAAGGCCTTGAATTCCAGCGCATTGCCAGCTGGGTCACGTAGGAACATTGTCGCCTGCTCTCCCGGCTCATTTTTGAACCGCACAGTGGGTTCAATCACGAAATCAGTACCGGCATCGCCCAGTTTCTGCGCCAGCGCTTCCCATTGATGCATCTCCAAGACTAGTCCGAAATGGGGGACTGGCACACCATGCCCATCAACATGGTTGGTGGTGGTATCTTTAGTGGCTTGCTCGGCAAGATGCGCCACAATCTGATGGCCGTGAAAGTTAAAGTCGATCCACTCATCGGAGCTTCGTCCTTCTTCGCAGCCCATGACTTGGCCGTAGAACCGACGTGCTGCCGCAAGGTCATCGACCGGGAAAGCAAGGTGAAATGGAGGAAGGGACATAGGATGGTTCCAGGCTACGCTGATACACTCTGTAACCCGTTCAGGCTCGACAGCGAAAGCCTGAATATCTAAGCACTCATAGAATACAGCCCGTAAGGTGGAGCAGGCGCAGTTATGAAACTCATCATCGGCAACAAGAACTATTCTAGCTGGTCTTTGCGCGGATGGCTTGCCGCCAAGCAATCGGGCTTACATTTTGAAGAGATTACGGTCCCTTTGATGGGCGAACATTGGGAAAGTCAGAAGCAGGGTGAGGAGTTTCAGCCTTCCTCGGGCAAAGTTCCCATCTTGTGGGACGATGACATCGTCATCTGGGATAGCCTCGCCATAATGGAGTATCTGAGCGACAAAGTGGGGCGTGACCGGTTCTGGCCGAAAGATGATACGGCGCGCGGTATGGCGCGGGCAATAGTTGCGGAGATGCATTCCTCCTACGGTTCTCTGCGCCAGCAAATGCCAATGAATGTTCGAAGCCGCGTGCCGCTGGAGAATGTTTCAGAACAGACAAAGGCAGAGATTGTACGCATTCTACAGCTTTGGGCTGAGGCACGCGCCAGACACGGGTCGGCGGGTCCATTTCTGTTCGGCACATTTGGCGCAGCGGACATCTTCTACGCACCCATTGTCTCGCGCTTTATCACATATGGCATCGGCGTGCCCGGATTTGCACAAAGCTACATGCAGGCGATTTGGGAGCATGATTGGATGGCACAGTGGATCACCGCATCCGAAGATGAGGAATGGGTGATCGAACAATTTGAGACCGCACAATGAGCATCGCGCTTGACTATACCAAGCGCCTTATTTCTGTGTGCTCGGTCACGCCTGCAACCGGCGAAGTTTTTGACACCATGGAGGCCATGCTAACTCCACTTGGATTTGAGATTCATCGCTTCAAACGCGGCGAGGGTGAGGATGGCAGCGACGAGGCTCCGGTTGAAAACCTGTTCGCTATTCGCAAAGGGCCAGAGGGGTCTAAGCACTTCGCCTTTGCCGGCCACCTTGATGTAGTGCCTCCGGGCGAGGGCTGGGAGAGCGATCCCTTTGACCCTGAGGAGCGCGGCGAATTGCTCTATGGTCGCGGCGCGGTGGATATGAAGAGCGCGATTGCCTGCATGGCGGCAGCCGCACATGACATTCCGCAACAAGCTGGCACGCTCAGCTTCATTATCACCGGTGATGAAGAAGGACCGGCGCTACATGGTACGCGTGCTCTCATCGATTACATGAGTAATGAAGCCATTCAGCCTGATTTGTGCCTTGTGGGAGAGCCCACGAGCGTTGATCGTCTTGGCGATATGATGAAAATCGGGCGGCGCGGTTCGGTCAATATCTGGCTGACAGTCGACGGTACGCAAGGTCATGTTGCCTATCCGCATCTGGCTGATAACCCTCTGCCAAAGCTCGTTGCGATGTTGGCTGAGCTCGATGCTCTGGTGCTCGATACGGGGACGGACTGGTTCCAACCTTCCAATCTCGAGATAACTGATATTGAGGTCGGCAATAAGGCACATAACGTTATCCCAGCATTAGCCAAGGCGCGGATCTCTATCCGGTTCAACGATGTGCATTCTGGCGCGAGCTTGTCTGAGCGAGTTGCTGCCATTGCAGAGAAGCACGGTGGGCGCGCATTGCCAATCGTCTCGGGCGAGCCATTTCTGACCGAGCCGGGTGCATTCTCCGATATGCTGGCCGAAGTGATCGAAGCGGAGACCGATATCAAACCGGAGGCCTCCACCACCGGGGGGACATCCGATGCGCGTTTCCTGCGAGCTGTATGCCCGGTGATTGAGTTCGGCCTGTGCAATGCGACTATGCATAAGCGCAACGAGGCGGTGGCTATTCCTGATTTAGATGCGCTAACAAGGATTTACACAAGAGCAGCGCTTGGCGCGCTGTCGCTAGGGACATCGCAAGAAGAGGCGTAAGATCTGCTCATGAAATCCTGGTTCGCAATCCCCCTATGGCAACGCGTAATTGGTGCGCTGATTCTCGGCATCATTGTTGGCTATATCTGGGGACCTGGCGCAGCGAGCATCAAGATTATCGGTGATATTTTCATCGCATTCATCAGGATGTTGGTGGTGCCACTGATCTTCTTCAGCCTGGTCGCTGGCGTTGCAAGCATTGGCGACTTGCGCAAGCTGGGCAGTGTCGGTTGGCGCGCACTTTTGCTGTTCATAGTGACTGGGCAACTTGCGGTTTGGCTCGGCCTGGCGATTGGCACATTCGTGCAACCAGGGGCTGGCCTCGATGCAAGTGGAATGAATTTGGATGCAGCAGCGCTTGAGCGCGCTCAGGCCCGGCAGGAAGACGGTGTTACAGTCGAGCAGATGATCCTCGAAATGGTGCCGTCGAGCCCGGTTCAGGTGATGGCGGATGTGAATGTCCTCCCGCTTATCATCTTCTCGCTTCTCATCGGTATTGGCATTCTGATGGCAAAAGAAGAGGGCGAGCCTGTTCTCAAAATCTTCGAAAGCGGCAGTGTGGTTATGCAGAAAGTCACCATGGTGGTGATGGAGCTAACCCCGTTTGGCGTGTTTGCGCTCATGGCATGGGTGGCAGGCACCCTCGGCGTTGAGGCGCTTCAGGCGCTCGGTATTGTGGTGATCCTCAATTATGTTGGCTGCTTGCTGATCATCGGTCTGATCTATGGCGGGATGATTAAGTTCCTTGCCAAGCTCCCCGTGATCGACTTCTTCCGCGGGATTATTGACGCGATTGCGGTCAGCTATTCGACCGCAAGCTCTAATGCGACCTTGCCGGTGACCTTGCGCTGTGCCCGGCGCAATCTGGGTGTCTCAAACTCGGTCGCCAGCTTTGTGATCAGCCTTGGCGCAACGATCAATATGAACGGCACCGCGATGTATTTGGGCCTTGCAACACTGTTCGGGGCACAAGTCTTTGGCGTGCAGCTCGATGTGGGCGACTACGTTCTGATCTCGATTCTCGGGACTCTAGGGGCCATCGGTGCAGCGGGTATTCCTGGAGCGGGTCTGATTATGATGGTGCTGGTCTTTGGCGCGGTCGGTGTGCCGCTTGAGACTATTGCTCTGGTTGCTGGTATTGATCGGATCATGGATATGATGCGTACCACTACCAATGTCTCAGGCGATGCGGCGGTCGCCACGACCGTGGCCAGCATGACCGGCGAGATCGACCGGGCTGAGATGATCAGCGCTGATGATGTGTAATGCGCATAAGCGTTGAGCGAGAGCCGTCGGCAGAAGACATTGCTGCGCTCAGCAAGGGTATTATCGCCTTTAACAAGGAACAAGTTCCGGACCTTGAAGAGGTCGCAAAAGAAGTACGCTTTCACGTCTTGGCCCGAAGTGAGGAAGGAGAGTTGCGAGGGGGTATCCGTGCAATATGCTACTGGAACACACTCCATCTTGAGCTGTTGTGGTTGGACGAAGCTGCTCGCGGAGAAGGTTTGGGCGCTAAGTTGATGCAGGAAGCCGAGAGAACCGCGCGCGGGCATGGCTGCGCGATCGCTTTGGTTGAGACCACAAGCTGGCAGGCTAAGCCATTCTACGAGAAGCTGGGCTACACGCTGATGACCACCCTAGCGGACCGGCCCAAGAGCCACGCCTCACACTATCTGAGCAAGTCACTGTTCTGATTCAACATACTCGACCGGTACAAATTCACCCAGCCCACAACCCGCGCCAACATCCAGTTGACCTGCTATGGGAGCCACAACCCTGATGATGTCCTGCTTACACACCCGATTAAGGGATGTGGCGTAGCTAAAGGCTTTCTCGAGCCCTAGGCGCGGGCAGCGATTGGGCAGGGTGGAGCGATAGATCGTACCGCCTATCATCTCAAAGTCGATCACCTGATCGCTGCGCACGCGTGACTGGCGAATTTGTCTGATGCGGATACAGCTCTCTGCTTCACCTACTATCTTGACGGGAGGTCCGGCAAGAGCAGGATCGGGGCGACCGGCGCTCGTCTCGACCGGAGCACAGGCCATGAGAGCAAGGATTTTCACGATGAGTGATGTGCTCATTAATAGAGAACGACGCATTTGGTGTCTCCTGTTTGGCCCCGACGCTGATACTCAATGCGCTGGGCAAGCTGAACCGGCTCTGAGCTTTACCGACCCTTAGGTTTTTCCAGCACCTTCTTGCGGAAAGAGCACAGATCAACTTGTGGGCAGCGCCAGCACTCTGGCGTGCGCGCTTTGCAAATGTAGCGGCCATGCAAAATCAGCCAGTGATGCGCGTGCAAGCGGAATGGCTGAGGCACACGCTTTTCCAGTTTTGCTTCGACCTGCTCAGGCGTTTTTCCTTTGGCAAGCCCAGTGCGATTGCCCACTCGAAGGATATGAGTGTCAACCGCAAAGGTCTCTTGTTTGAACCAGCAATTGAGCACTACATTAGCGGTCTTGCGGCCAACTCCTGGCAAGCGCACCAGATCTTCCCGCGTATCAGGCACTTCGCTTCCATATTCATCGATCAGCAGCCGAGACAGGGCGATCACATTCTTGGCTTTGGAGTTAAACAGGCCAATCGTCCGGATGTGTTTAATGAGGCCTTCAATCCCCAATTGTAGCATCTGCTCAGGCGTTTCCACCTTGGCAAACAGCGCCTTTGTGGCCTTGTTTACCCCAACATCGGTGGCTTGTGCAGATAGCGCTACAGCCACGACCAGCTGATAGGCGTTGCCATATTGCAGTTCGGTCTCGGGCTCAGGATTGACCTCTGCCAAACGCCGGAAAAATTCGAAAATTTGGTCTCTGGTCATGTCTCATGGATGCGCTGAATCTAAGTTGGCGGATTCTGACTCGCCCGCTCTAACTTCTCCAGCTTCGCAACCACATTTTCATCGATCTCGTCAAGCCGCGCCAGGTGTTCACGCATCTCTTGTATTTTCTGATCACGCCGAGATTGCATTGCATCAGAAAAGGCGGCGGCGATAATGCCCGTGGGCATAGCCACAAAACCTATTCCCGATAATGCCATTGCTGCGCCAATCATCTTGCCCATCACTGTGATCGGATAAGCGTCGCCGTAACCAACGGTGGTCAATGTGATCACCGCCCACCACAGCGCGCGGGGGATGGAGCCAAAGGCATCTGGCTGAATATCGCCCTCCACGATGTGGAGAAGGGTCGCTCCTGTCAGCACCAAGATAAAAGCCAGAGCGACTGTAACAATCAAATCGTCAGCGCGGTCTGCGATCGCTCTCCACACTGAGTGTATCGCCTGGTTGAAGCGCCCAAACTTCATCACTGCAATCACTCGAAATAATCGTAGTACCCGCAGAACAGCGGCGTCGCCCGCGATCAATGGTGCGAGCGTCGCCACCACTACGATGAGATCGACGATCCCGAGCCAGCTTCGCATAAACGCCCAACGTTTCGATAAGGCAGAGCCTTCTCCGGGACACTCAGCGGCGGCATAAACACGGGCGATGTATTCCGCCAAGAATATCGTTCCGAAGACTATTTCCCACACCATAAGCGTGCGCCGCATCTCAGCTGAAAGGTTTGGTTCTGTGCCCAGTGCTGCGCCGATCACCGCCAGCACAATTGTGACGATCAGCAACCGATTGAGCAGCGTCAGTCGCCCGTCAGGCAGCGCTCCGACAAAAAGCTGCTCATACAGTTTGACCCGCAAGCCTGACATTTTTCACCCCCGCCTTACTGAAGTCAAAGGTCCAGCACATCTTCCATGGTGTAGCGTCCCGGAGGCTTACCAATCAACCACTCCGCCCCGCGTACTGCGCCGTATGCAAAAATCATTCGATTCTCAGCGGAATGCGACAAGGTGAGTCGTTCCTCTGCGCCTGCAAAAATCACCGAGTGCTCGCCTGTGACCGTGCCGCCGCGCAAAGTTGCAAATCCGATATCGCCCAGCTTGCGAGCACCCGTCTGACCATGCCTTCCACTGTCCATCGTGTCGGCCAGATCAACCCCGCGACCCTGTGCCGCCGCTTCCCCAAGCAGCTTTGCAGTTCCTGATGGCGCATCGACCTTCCTCCGGTGGTGCATTTCCAGCACCTCAATATCCCACCCATCACCCAGTCGCTCGGCTGCTTGGCGTACCAGCGCTGCCAACAAAGTGATGCCAAGTGAAGTATTGCCCGTTTGCAGGATAGGGACATCGTTTGCGGCATCTTCGATTTTGCCAAAATGCTCGTTCTCCAGTCCCGTGGTGCCGACGAGAATAGGAAGCCCCGCGCTTTGAGCAGTACGAAGATTGTTCTCAAGCGCAGCAGGTGCGGAAAAATCGATCAGCGCATCGCACTTGCTTGCCAGCTCGAATGCCTGTTGACCCGCGTCGACGCCGCCAGCCAGAACATGGCTGCCCTCTTGAATGGCGGCGGCAATCGCCTGTCCCATGCGCCCTTTGCTGCCGATGATACCGAAACTTGCCACATGCACTCCGTAGACTCTGCGAGCTGTGTAGGACAGCCCGGCCGCATTGCTCGCTGATCTAAAGCCAACTAATGCCATTCGGCAACCAGGAGAGAGCATTGGCTGGCGCATTCAACAACATCGTCATCCTAACCGGCGCCGGGATCAGCGCGGAGAGCGGGATCGATACCTTCCGCTCAGCTGGTGGCTTGTGGGAGCAGCATCGGGTCGAAGACGTTGCCACGCCGGAAGGGTTTACCCGCAATCCTGATCTTGTCCTGGGCTTTTACGACGCCCGGCGAGCAACGCTTGCAACGGTAGACCCGAACCCGGCACATGCCGCACTAGCTAGATTGGAACGTGAGTTCTCTGGCGATCTTCTTCTTATCACGCAGAATGTCGATGACCTGCATGAGCGCGGCGGCTCAACTCAGGTGCTGCATATGCACGGCGAACTCAAGAGCGCGCTGTGCAATTCCTGCGGTGTCCGCTCGCCATGGCATGCGCCCATGTTTGATCGCCCGCCATGTCCCGTCTGCCAAGCCTCGACCCTTCGCCCCGATGTCGTATGGTTTGGCGAAATGCCTTACCAGATGGAACGTATTTATGCCTCGCTCGGGCTTTGCAACCTGTTCGTCAGCATCGGCACTAGCGGGGCGGTCTACCCTGCCGCTGGCTTTGTCCAGGAGGCCCGCGCCCACGGTGCTGAGACGCTTGAGCTCAATCTCGAACCGAGCGAAGGTTCGCATCACTTCACCCAAGCGCGCTACGGCAAGGCGGGCGATTTGGTACCCCAGTGGGTGGATGAGATTCTTACTTCTTCTTGAGCGGTGGTTGAGGCCTTGTGAACACCAGCTCGGTCTCGCTCGAAGCCTTGTCATCCAGCCTGTAGCCTTCGGCATTAAACCCACGCAGATCGTCTGCTTTTGCGATGCGGTTTTCCATGATCCAGCGCGCCATCAGGCCGCGCCCGAACTTCACGTGGTACATTAGCCGCCGTGCTTCGCCATTTTTGACATTCAGGAAGGTCGCCTCAATCACTTTGCCGGGCAAAGCCGATGTGTCGACCGCCTTGAAATACTCATTGCTGGCCAAATTCACGACCGTCTGATCACCATGGCCTGCCAAATCTTCCGCAAGCTGCTCACCAATCAGGCTGGCCCAGAAATCATAAAGCGATCTGCCGCGCTTGTTTTTCATCTTAGTGCCCATCTCAAGACGATAGGGCTGGATCGCATCCATTGGGCGCAGAACACCGTAAAGGCCTGACAAAATACGCAAATGGTCCTGAGCGTAAGCCAGTG
>JBCDKX010000035.1:0-21113 GCA_038746055.1 Pseudomonadota bacterium | reverse complement strand
TCGACCATCTGCCACCCAATGCCAATGAAGGTGCAATGATCGGTATCCGAATTTCTCGCGCAGCTATCGCTGAGCGGGGGCGCCTCAAACTTGCGCAAGCCCGATGTTTTGTGGTCGATAACAAGCTTGTCGATCACGAGGCCAAGATCGAAATGGCGCAGCTAACCAAGCCCTTCACACTTGGCGACACGGTCCGCAGCTTCAAAAGCGGCCAATGGGAAGAAGTTTGGCACGCAGCCTCATCCGGATCTGTGCCATTCGCAGGGGGAGAAATCCTGTGCGTTGTCACGCCAGGAATGACCGTTATCGACATTGACGGCCATCTTGACCCGCGCGAACTCGCCCTTGCCGCTGTCCCGGCCATTGCCAAGGCGCTGCACTGGTTTGAGATGGGCGGCAATATCGGGATCGACTTTCCCACTCTGGAGGTCAAAGCGGATCGCCGGGCGGTTGATGGAGCGCTTGCTGAAGCCCTCGCCGACTGGCCTCATGAGCGCACTGCCATAAACGGCTTTGGCTTTGTCCAAATGGTTGCCCGGCTGGAAGGACCTTCCCTCTTGCATCGTTTCGCCACTTCGCGGGTGGGCATGTGCGCCCGCTATGCTCTGCGGGTGGCCGAGCAGACCGAAGGCACGGGCTCCGTACTTCTCCTCACCATCCACCCTGCACTAAAGGCTAAGCTCAAATCGGAATGGCTCAGCGAGCTCGCCCGACGCTGTGGTCGAAAAGTGCGGGTCGAGACCAACCCAGCACTTGCCTTGGAAGCACCCCATGCGCAGGTATTGCAAGAATGAGCACCTCCACCAAACCCTGTCCCATGTGTAAACGCCCACGCGCAGAAGACTTCACCCCCTTTTGCTCACAGCGCTGCAAGGATCGCGATTTGGCGCAGTGGTTCGGTGATGGATACGCGGTCCCGGGTGAGCCGGTTGATCCAGAACAAATCGCGCGCGCCGATTGGGATATGCAAGAATAGTCGCAAAACCGAAAATCGACTGCTTTCCCTCTTGCCAAGCGTGACTAGTCACGCCATAGCGCCGCTCTCATTTGCTCGCCGGGGCGCAATCAACACCCCGTCGCTGCAGCGAATGCCCGGGTAGCTCAGGGGTAGAGCAGCGGATTGAAAATCCGCGTGTCGGTGGTTCGATTCCGCCCCCGGGCACCACGCTGAAGAAGGGAACTGACACGCGATGTCCCGCCGCTCCAAACTCTACGAAGGCAAGGCCAAGATTCTCTATGAGGGTCCTGAGCCCGGCACGCTGATCCAATATTTCAAGGACGATGCGACCGCATTTAATGCGGAGAAAAAGGGCACGATCAACGGCAAAGGCGTGATCAACAATCGCATTAGCGAGCATGTATTCACTCGCTTATCCCACATCGGCATCCCGACCCACTTCATCCGCCGCCTTAACATGCGCGAACAATTGGTGCGCCAGGTGGAAATCATCCCGATTGAAGTGGTGCTGCGCAACGTGGCAGCAGGCTCAATCTGCAAACGGCTCGGTCTTGAGGAAGGACAGCCCCTCCCCCACACGCTGATCGAGTATTACTATAAAGACGATGCGCTGGGTGATCCGCTGATCGCCGAAGAACACATCGCCTGCTTCAACTGGGCAAGTCCTGAGGAAATGCACGATATCTCCTCGATGGCAATCCGCATCAATGATTTCCTGTGTGGGATGTTCGCTGGGATTAATATTCGTCTGGTGGACTTTAAGCTTGAGTTTGGACGCTTGTTCGAAGGCGATTTTAGCCGAGTGATTCTCGCCGATGAAATCAGCCCAGACGGCTGCCGATTATGGGACATGCAGAGCGGCGAAAAGCTCGACAAGGACCGCTTCCGCCGCGATTTAGGCGGTGAGGAAGAGGCTTACCGCGAAGTCGCCCGCCGCCTTGGCCTGTTGCAGGGCGAAGACAATGGCCCGGGTGAGGTGCTCGATCTCTCTAGCCACCGTTCTCGCCTGCGCGGTACGCCTGCACCCAAAAAATAAGCTGACATACATCTTATACGCGTTAGTCTGTCTCACGGAGAGAACTGAGAGAGACTTAGACCATTGATGCAATTTGGTACCCGCGCACTTGCTGCCGGGCTGTTGCTGCTGTTACCCGTCGCTCCACTGGCTTCGCGAAGCGATGCGCCAGCGGACGAGAACACCAGCACCGCTCAGCCCACATGGCCATTTGAAAACAGCGATCTACCGGTCGACCCCGGTTATGTGTTTGGCGAACTACCCAACGGAATGCGCTACATCTTGCGGGAAAATGCGACACCTGAGGGTACAGCCGTGGTACGCATGCGGATCGGTTCAGGCTCTTTGGCCGAAGAAGAGAACGAGCGCGGCCTTGCACACTTTCTTGAGCATATGGCTTTCAACGGCTCCACTAACATTCCCGAAGGCGAAATGATCCCTTTACTTGAGCGTGAAGGGCTGGCCTTTGGCGCGGATACGAATGCCTCGACCGGCTTTGAGGCGATCACTTACATGCTCGATCTGCCGCGCAATGATGACGCGCTGTTGGGCACGGCTATGATGCTTATGCGCGAAACCGCGAGCGAGCTCACCATCGCGCCGGAAGCCGTAGAGCGCGAGCGCGGTGTTATCCTCGCTGAACGGCGCGACCGGCGCGGCTACGCTCAACGCGCGCGCGAAGATGGGTTCGAGTTTATTTCGCCAGGTGCACGTTATACTAGGCGATTGCCGATTGGCACTTTGGAAGTCATCGAGACGGCGAGCGCGGAGGATATTCGCCGCCTTTATGAGCGCACATACACGCCTGCGAACACTGTTTTGGTCATTGTCGGCGACTTTCCGATTGCGGCGATGAAAACAGCAATTCGATCGCATTTTGCCGACTGGTCACCAGCGGCCGCTCCGCGCGACCCGATAAGCGGCCCGGTCGATGTGACCCGTAAAGGATTGAGCGACATCTTTGTCGATCCAGCCTTGTCCGAAGGCCTGACGCTCACAATGCTTGCTCCCTATATTGATGAGCCCGACACAATCTCCAAACGGCAGCAATCGCTTTTGCGCGGGATTGCCTATGGCATCGTTGGCCGACGTTTGGCCCGCTTGGCACGATCTTCAGATGCTCCGTTTCGCGCAGCGCGTTTCTCCGAAGGGGCCATCTTCGAAGATGCACGCACCAACACGCTTTCCATCGCCAGTGAGGATGGCAAATGGCGTGCAGGATTGCTGGCCGCGGTACAAAGCGTGCACGAGGCCGCGATCCATGGTTTCACACAAGCCGAAGTGACTGAGCAGCTTGCCAACATCCGTACAGCGCTTGAAAACCGCGTCTCCGGCTCCGCTACGCGAGCAAACAGTTTTTATGTAAGCTCGGCCATAGGCCTGATCGCCAATGACAGCGTGCCGACAACGCCCACATTTCAGTTGGCGCTGTTTGAAGAGATGGAAGGCGCGATAACCCCTAAAGCCGTACTCGGTGCCTTTCGTGAAAGGCTGATCCCTTTTGATGACCCGCTAATTCGTTTTCAGGGTCGCAAGAGCCCCGACGGCGGCGAAGCGGCCTTGCGCTCCGCATTTGCCGAAGCGATGGCGTTGCCAATTGCGCCCGTCCAAGAGTTTGGCACAAGAGCTTTTGCTTACGGCGATTTCGGCGCTCCGGGCGAGATAATTCTCGACAGTCGCGATGAACGCCTCGGCTTTCGTTACATTACTTTTGCCAACAATGTGCGACTGACCCTCAAGACAACAGATATTCGCGAGGATCGTGTAGCCTATCGCCTGCTGCTCGACGGCGGCTCGCTGATGAATACCCGCGATGATCCGTTGCGCACCTACCTCATTGGATCGCTCTCAGCAGGTGGTCTTGGCGAACACAGCCGTGATGAACTGCAGACCATACTGGCTGGCCGCAGCGTTGGCTTTGGCGCGTCGAACACCGCTGATGCCTTCAGTTTTACGGGCGCAACCACGCCGCGTGATCTGGCCTTACAAATGCAGCTTTTAACCGCGGCCATTACCGATCCGGGCTATCGTTCAGAGGGGATTGAGCAATTTCGACGCGGAATCGACAATTTCTTTGCAACGCTCAAATCCACCCCATTCAGAGCTTATGGCAATGCGGCGGGCGCAATCCTCTCAGACGGCGATCCGCGTTTCAGCCTGCAGCCGCGTGAAGCATTCTTTGCCCTCGACTATGAAGGACTAGCGGGGGCGATTTCCGAGCGGCTTGAGGCCGGCGCAATTGAGCTTTCTCTGGTAGGCGACTTTGATGAAGATGCCGCAATCGCCAGCGTCGCTGCAACGCTCGGTGCGCTCCCATCACGCGAGCCGGAGTTTCGTGTGCGAAAAGAGGCGCGCTCTCGCCAGTTCACAACTAACCGCACGCAGCATATGCTGACCCATGATGGAGAAGCCGATCAAGCGCTGGTGCGGATGGTTTGGCCTACCAATGATGACAGCGACTTTGCCGAGGAATTACGCCTTTCGCTGCTTGCTCGGATGATGCGGATCGAACTTACTGACCGTCTGCGCGAAGAGCTCGGCCAAGCGTACTCACCCAATGCTTCGAGCTCAATGAGCAGGATTTATCCCGGCTATGGCACCTTTGCGCTCACGGCATCGCTCGATGTTGCTGAAGTAGAACCAGCTCGCGCTGCAATTGCTGTACTGATTTCTGACCTGCGTGAGCGACCGATTGATCCTGATCTGATCAAACGGGCACGCCAGCCGTTACTGGAAGCCTATGACAATGCCCTCAAGTCACTTGGCGGGTGGGTGCAGCTTGCGGATCGTGCGCAAAGTGAAAGCCATCGCCTTGAGCGCTGGTTCAATGGCCCAGACACCTTGCGCGCCATTACACCAGAGGAACTGAGCGAAGTGGCGCGACAATACCTAGCACCAGAAAATGCAGTGGAATTTATTGTGCTGCCCGATCCTAACCAACAATCCGAGGAAAATATCGCCAAGTCTGAAGCAGCCAAAAAGAAAGGCTGACAGGTCGCCTCCTGCCAGCCTCCCTGAGGGGCTTAGCGCCCTCTAGACGGGCCGCGCTAGTCGAAAGCTGTTGAATTACCAAGGTTCCAATTCGAGCGAGCCCGCCGTTGGGACATAGCTAGACTGAAAAAGACGAATTTAGCTTGCGGGTGATTGTGCCCTTTCCTGCGATTGCGCGATCCGTGAGAAAGGGTATAGGCCTGCGCACAGCATCAACCCATCACGAGGACACTCTTATGAAAGTTCGCATCCTTGTTCGTCTCAAACCCGGCGTGCTGGATCCCCAGGGACGCGCGGTTCATCACTCGCTTGATGGTCTTGGCTTTGATGGCATTGAAGATGTGCGAGTTGGTCGGATGATCGAAATGGACGTGGCCGAAGGCACCAGCAACGCAACGTTGACAAAAATGTGTGAGCAATTGCTCGCGAATATGGTCATCGAAGACTATTCAATTGAGCGGCTTGACGGCGTGAGGGAACCCGCCTGATGAGCATAGCAAACAGCCGATTTAGAGCGGGTGTTGTCACGTTCCCGGGGTCCAACTGTGACCGCGATATGGCGGTGGCGCTAGAAGCAATATCCGGAGAGCCAGCAATCCGCATTTGGCACGGCGATGCTGATCTGCCTGAGGGCTTGGACTTTATCGCACTTCCCGGTGGCTTTTCCTATGGCGACTACTTGCGATCCGGCGCAATAGCTGCCCGCAGCCCAATTTTGCGCGCAGTCGTTACCGCGGCAGAGTGTGGCGTACCGGTTTTGGGCGTATGCAATGGCTTTCAGGTACTCACCGAAAGCGGCCTCTTGCCGGGCGCGCTGATGCGTAATGCAGGCCAGACCTTTGTATGTCGCACCGTTGATTTGGCGGTTGGCAACACCGCGTCCATCTTCACCCGTAATTTTGCAAAAGACCAGACTTTACGCATCCCGGTTGCGCATCATGATGGCAATTATTTCGCTGATGACGCGACGCTAGATGCGCTTGAGGCAGAGGACCGTGTGGCATTTCGTTACTGTGAGGATGTCAATGGATCACGCCGCAATATCGCTGGTGTGCTGAGCGCCAATGGACGAATTCTGGGCATGATGCCGCACCCTGAACGCGCGATGGAGCCTGCTGCGCACCGATCGCTTGGCGGACAAGATGGACTTGCACTGTTTGAGAATGTTATCGACAGCATGATCGCTGCATGAACTTTAAGCGCTGAGCCGCGATTTGCCGGTTCCGGTCTTGTGATCGAACAACCGTCGTGCATCTTCGCTCACCATAGGCCGTCCGAAATAGAAGCCCTGGATTTTATCGCAGCCCAAATTGCGGATCAATTCTGCCTCTTCTTCACTCTCCACGCCTTCTGCCGTGGTGGTCATATCTAGGCTCTTCGCCATGGCAACCACGGCGTTGATGATCGCGAGGCTCTCATTGCTGCCTTGTGATGCACCTTGCACAAAGGTCCGGTCCACCTTGATCGTCGAGAAGCGCAGTTTGCGTAGGTAGCCAAGCGATGAATAGCCGGTGCCAAAATCATCTAGGGCGATAGAACAACCCAGCGCCATCGCCTGTTCCAGCGCATTGCGGGCAATGCTCGCATCGCGCATAAAAATACTCTCAGTCACCTCGATTTCGAGACGCTCAGGACGCAGGCCGCTCATAGAAAGTACATCGATAACCTCTTGATGGAAGTCAGGCTCAAGCAATTGTTCGGGCGAAACGTTGACATTGACCTTCACATGGTCAGGCCAATTTCGCGCTTCAAGGCATGCCTGATGCAAGACCCACTTACCAATCGGCACGATCAGTCTGGTGTCTTCTGCGAGCGGGATGAACTTGCCGGGGCTAACAAAGCCATGCTCCGAACTGTTCCAGCGCACCAGCGCCTCAAAGCTCACAATATTCTCACTGCGGGCATCGACGACTGGCTGATAGTGCAGCACGAATTCATCAAGGCCGAGCGCTTTGCGCAAAGAAACTTCGAGCTTCCGGCGCTCTTCGGCCGACGCATGCAGATTGGGTTCGAACCGGCAATGCTCGCCGCCGCCCATGTCCTTGGCGCGATAGAGCGCAAGGTCTGCGTTACGCATCAACTCTTCAACGTTGCGGCCATCGCGCGGGCCAATCGCTGAGCCAACACTAGCGCCAACATACAACGTATGATTATCGACCTGATAGGGCTCGGACAGGCTGGAGATGACCCGGCTGGCAAGGCCGCGCAAGTAGTCGAGATTACTGGCATCGCGGATTACTACGGCAAACTCATCTCCGCCAAGCCGGCCAACAATCGCATTATCGCCCATCAGGGCTTCGAGCCGCGAAGACACTTGCGCCAGCAATTTGTCTCCAGTGATGTGGCCAAGTGAATCGTTCACTGCCTTAAACCGGTCAAGGTCAATCATCATCATCGCGCAGCGCGTGCGCCAATGCTGAGCATATTCAAGTGCATCGCCCAATGCTTCGGTTAGCATCAAGCGGTTAGGAAGCGAGGTCAGCGTGTCATAGCGCGCTAGATACTCGATCTTCTCAGATGACTGACGTTGTTCGGTCACATCAGAACCCACCCCACGAAAACCGGTGAATTTGCCTCGCTCATCGCGGATCGGCGTGCCTGAAAGCTCCCACCAGCGCTCTTCACCTTTGATCAGCACCTGGACGAAAAGGTTTGAGAAATTTTCACGGTTGCGCAGCTTGTCAGCTAATTCGTGGAGACTTGGAGGGAATTCCCCGCTCTCCCACGTACTTCCGGCAATAAGCGCCAGCAACGGTTTGCCTTCAACTTCAGCGTCATTCGCATTGAGCGCAAAGGCAAAACGAGGGCTGACAGATTGCAAGCGTCGACGGGTGTCGATCTCCCATAGCCAGTCAGCCTCATTCTCTTCGAACTCGCGCAGAAGAAGCGATACAACCTCCTCCTTTTCAGCAATGACGCTTTCAGCAATGCGTGCGCTCATATGGGCCCTGCCCACTTCAACCGCGCCAAACGCTGTGCCGATTGTGAAGAGGGTGATCCCTCCGACGATCGCCCAATCGGCGGTCAGCACGAATGGAATAGCCATCCCAATCCCGTTGATGACCGTGGCGATCACCATGTTGAATGGGGTGGTCGTGTAAAAGTAAACCCTCCCCGCCATCAAAAGAGCGACTATGATGGTCAAAGTTATGGCGTTTTGCCATGGCCCAATAGGCGCAAAGATGGCGAGTGGGACTAGCCACAAGGCGGCAGAGACGATCGCTACGAGCGAGTGAGTGCGAAACTGAGAGGGCTTAGCACTCTTTTGAAAAGTGGCACGGAGGCGACGATCCGCCCACATACCGTACATTTGCACGCAGGCCAGAATGGCAAACCAGGTGCCAGCCCAAGGCAAACCCATAACACCCAAATAGAGCTGAGCGACAAACAAGCCGAGAATGGTGTGAGCGTAGGCTCTGTGAAAGGTCAACCGGCTAAGGCCGTGCTCTTCCAAGCCGCGCAAACGAGGCCAATCCGCCTGTCCTTTCTCCGAAAGACCCAGGACCGCTGAAACCGGCAGTTCATCTTCAATCGAAGGCGCAGAGATGTTCTTTTGGTCGCTCACATGCGCGTGGTTAACTCGCAAAGGTTATGAGCCGGTAAAGCTAAACTGCCTTGGACAATAAAAAATTATGTCAGAAACCCACTGATTTCCTAATCTATTCGACCGTTACCGACTTAGCCAGATTGCGCGGCTGATCTACGTCGGTGCCCTTAACCACCGCGATATGGTACGCTAGTAATTGTACTGGAATTGCATAGACTAACGGTGCGATCAGGGGGTGTACTACCGGCATCCGAATTGTCGCCAGACACCCCTCTCCAGCCTCGGCGATCCCGGCAGCATCAGAGATTAAGACGACTTTCCCACCGCGTGCGCGGACTTCCTCCATATTGGAGACAGTTTTCTCGAAAAGTGGGCCAGAGGGAGCAATTACGACCACAGGCACGTCATCATCGATAAGCGCGATTGGCCCATGCTTCATCTCACCCGAAGCATAGCCTTCAGCATGTATATAGCTGATTTCTTTTAGTTTTAGTGCCCCTTCAAGCGCTAGCGGATAGTCCTGCCCACGCCCAAGGTAAAGTACGTCACGCGTCTGCGAGAACAGCGGTGCCATGGCGGCAATGTCATCATCATGGTCAAGAGCCGCGTTAAGAGCAGCAGGCGCCTCTAGCAGGTGTTCGACCACCTCACGCTCTTCATCGCGCGACAGGCGCCCCTTCTTTACTGCCATATGCGCTGCTAAAGCCGCCAGCACCGCAAGTTGGCAGGTAAACGCTTTGGTTGAGGCAACGCCAATCTCTGGACCCGCATGGGTTGGCAGCAAAAGGTCCGCCTCACGCGCCATAGAGCTCGTGGGCACATTCACCACCACCGCAATCACCTGGCCCTCCGCCTTGCAATGACGCAGCGCTGCTAGCGTGTCTGCGGTTTCTCCACTTTGCGAGATAAACAGAGCCAGACCGCCTTCTTCAAGCACCGGATCCCGGTACCGGAACTCACTCGCCACATCGATATCGACCGGCACACGGGCAAACTGCTCGAACCAATATTTAGCAACAAGACCAGCGTAATAGGACGTACCGCAAGCAACGATTGTAAGACGGCGAATGGCTGACAGGTCAAAATCAAACTGCGGCAGCGCGACTGACACATCCTCGCGCCGCAGATATGAGCCGAGGGTTTGCGCCACTACAGTGGGTTGCTCAAAAATCTCCTTCTGCATGAAGTGGCGATAATTGCCCTTCTCAACGGCTGCTGCCGATGCTCCGGACGCCTGAATTGCGCGCTTAACTGGCTGGTTTTGCGCATCGAAAATCTTCGCACCTTCTTTGGTGATCACGACCCAGTCGCCTTCCTCCAGATAAGAGATACGCTGGGTCAAGGGAGCCAATGCAAGCGCATCAGAGCCAAGATACATCTCGCCCTCACCGTGTCCCAAAACGAGTGGCGAGCCCAAGCGAGCCCCAATCAACAGGTCGGAGTGCTGGCGAAAGGCAATCGCCAGTGAAAACGCACCGCGCAGCTTTGGCAGCACTTCAGCGACTGCCTCTTGCGGAGAGGCGCCTTTCTCAATGCGTAACGAGATCAAATGCGCGACAACTTCAGTGTCAGTCTGACTAGCATATGTGCGGTTTTCGTCTTTCAGTTCGTCGCGAAGCGCCTTGTAATTCTCAATTATCCCATTGTGAACAAGGGCAAGTTCGTCCGTGGCATGCGGGTGAGCATTTGCGGCCGTAGGCGCGCCATGAGTCGCCCAGCGAGTGTGGGCAATACCTGTGGCACCCGAAGCAGGCTCATTCTCCAGCACCCCAACAAGGTTCAACAGCTTGCCCTCGGCACGCCGCCTCACCAACTGATCGTCGTGAAGCGTACAAATCCCGGCACTGTCATAGCCGCGATACTCCATACGCCTGAGACCATCGACCAATCGGTCTGCCACGCCGGTCGAACTTACGATCCCAATTATCCCACACATGTTTGCTTTATTCCTCAAATATGGTCGCTGGGCACGTAACCGACGAAGACTGAACAGTTTTTGAAGATTGCCTAAGCACGTATCGTATCAACTTTTATCGGGATTTGCCTGTGCAATTTCTCCCGGCTTCATTCCGTCTCGCCACAAATAGATCCCAGCCGCGATAATGATAGCGCCGCCCAATATCGTGAAGGCATCGGGAACATCGTCAAATATGAGCCACCCCAAACTCACGGCCACGAGCATTTGGGTGTAAATGGCGGGTGCGACTTGCGCCGCGCCCGCACGCGAGGTGCCAATATAGACCAGCCAATGGGCAGTGCTGGCGGTCAAAGCAACAATTGCGCAGCGCAGCACGACATCCCAAGGGGGCCAGCCAAAGCTTAAGGCTTCCGTTCCTGAAAGATTGGCTACTGTAGCAAGCAGTACCAGAATGACCGCGCTTGTGGCCGCAACAAAGACCTGAGCCGCAAGCGCGATTTCCTGGCCAGCACTTTTGCGGTTCAAGATCATCAGCAGTGAAAAGAAAATCGCCGAAATCAGCGGCAGGAGCGCGCCCCATCCCAGTTCCGTCAAATTAGGACGCAAGATGATCCCCACGCCTGCGAGTGCCACCAGCGAGATAAGATAGACCTTTGGCTTGACCTTTTCACCCAGGATTATTCCCGCAAACATCTGGGTGAGCATGGGCGCAAGAAAGGAGATAGCCATCGCTTCGGCCAATGGCATAATGTAAACGGCTGAAAAGAAACACACGCTTGCAAAGGCAAGACAGGCGCCACGCGCAAGTTGCAAGCCCCAGCTTTGTGGCTGGAAGGCTTTTGCTCCCTCGCTATGCAAAAGCAGGATGGAAAGCCCGAGAGCACCAATACTAAAGCGCAAAGCGGCGACCGCTACCGGTGGCCAATCGCCTGCCATGGTTTTGATCACTGCGTCGCCCACAGAAAGCGCGGCGAACCCTGCAACCGCTATGGCTACGCCGCTGCGTTCAACAGGCGTCATGAAATCTAACTTTCAGTACAAGGACAATTATTAGCGCGTGGAGCGGTGGGGCAATTGGTCGCCAAACACAAGCTTCGTGTGCGCAATTGGTGACCAATCCCATCTAGCGTTCTGCGATCATGGTTTACGATTGCTTAAACACCCCCCGTTAGCACCACTTTGACGGTCGGCGCGCCAAAGCTCCTCAGGGCGCCGTCTTAAAGGGGCCAATTTAAGACCATGAAGCTCATCATCCAGATACCCTGCCTTAACGAGGCCGAAGTGTTGGCCGGAACGCTGGCAAAGCTTCCGCGCAACCTACCGGGTGTCGACAAAATCGAATATTGCATCATCGATGATGGCAGCTCCGATGATACCAGCGGTGTCGCGCGGCGTTGGGGCGTACATCACATTGTCCGCCATCGGGGAAACCGCGGTCTGGCCGAAGCCTTTCGCAGCGGCATTGACAAATGCCTTGCGGAGGGCGCTGACATCATCGTCAACACTGATGCCGATGGTCAATATGAAGGCGCCGATATCGCCAAGATCATAGCCCCTGTTGTTGCGGGAGAGGCCGATATCTGCATTGGCGACCGCTCAGTTGGGAATAATGAACACTTCGGCGCGGGGAAACGCCTGCTACAGCGCCTTGGTTCTTATGTGGTGCGCACATTATCGGCGACAGAAATCACCGACGCAGTCAGTGGTTTTCGTGCAATCAGCCGTGATGCCGCCCAGCGCATTAATATCACAACAGATTTCAGCTATACCACGGACATGCTGATCCAGGCCGGGCGGAAGCGGCTGGCGATCACAAGCGTGCCGATCCGCACCCACGCGGCGACCCGCCCTTCACGCCTGTTCAAATCGATTCCCCGCTTTATTCAGCAGACCGGCGTCACGATTCTGCGCGCTTACACGACCTTCAATTCCTTAAGGGTGTTTGTAGGCCTCGGCATGATCGCGACCCTGCTAGGCATCTTCCCTATCGCCCGCTTTCTGTGGTTCTTCCTCAACGGCGATGGTCAAGGCCATATCCAGTCTCTGGTCATCGGCAGCGCGCTTTTGATAGTCGGCGTCCTAGTTACAGTGCTCGGCATCCTCGCTGACCTTATAGCCACCAATCGCAAACTGCTTGAAGCCAATATGCTCAAATTGCGCCGAATAGAGGACAAGCTTGCCAACCAGGACCATGCTACGCCTCCGAACGCCGCCGATTATGAACCCGAGGTCCTTGAGGAGCGGAAGGCTTCGTGACTGGGCTCGCCCTTGAAAGCTTAGGTGGGCCTGCAAAGCGCGCAGATAGTAGCTCCACTCGCATTATCATTATTGCGCTTGGGGCTGTGCTGTGTCTGCAATTGGGTCTTGCCTTTACGAAGAGCATCAATTGGGATGAGTTTTTTCACTACAGTCTAATTCACGCCTATTGGCGCGGTGAGGATGGGGTGGGCATATTGCAGAACCCCTTTGTGGTTCTCTACGGATGGGTTCCTGCACTTGCCGGCGACACGATTGATCATATTCGCCTAATCCGTGCGCTTATAATGCCATTTGAGATGCTTTTGGTCGGCGCGGTCATCGTCGCATCCACTAAGTTCACCGATCTCAAAACAGCGCTCCTTTGTGGCCTCGCCTATGTCACCGCTGGCTATGCCTTCACCCAAGGACTGGCGCTTCGGGCCGATGTGATCTCAGCCTCGCTCCTTATGAGCGCGCTTGCGATTGGGTTTCACCGCAAGCTCAGCGTTATCACACTTGGCCTCATTGGAGGACTAACCCTTCTTGCCTTCGTCGCGACGATCAAGGCTGTGCTCTATCTGCCTGCATTCCTCGCCTTGGCAGTCCTGCGTTGGGACGAGCTTAAGCGCTTTTTTTTACCGCTTGTTCTGCTCGCTATCGCGAGCATTGCCGCACTTAGCCTCCTTGCGCCAGACACCCTCGCCATGTTGAGCGCCAAACTTGCAGGGGCCGCGGAGCGCATGTTTGGGGGTGGGCTTGTCCCACAACATATGCACTGGATGCGCCAAAGCGCTATGGCATCCATTTTTACAGTCATGCTGATCGGCTTTGCGTTTTGGCAGATGAAGGCAAAGTCAGCCAGCAAACCTGTGTTAGCGCTACTAGCTCTTCCTGCCTTGTGGCCGGTGATCTATTTCAACGCCTATCCCTATTTCTTCGCCTTCATCCTGCCACCGGTCGCGGTTGCCTTGGCCCCGGTGATCAATTGGGCAGCGGACCGCTATGGTGTGGCGACGCTTACCACCATTTTTAGCCTCAATGCAGTAGCTCTGTTTCTGATGGAGCCCTCTAAAGTCCAAGCCAATCAGGTTGAAGTTCATGAATTGGTGCGCAGTGCCTTCCCCGCACCTGTGACCTATATTGATGAAGCAGGCATGATCGGCGACTTTCCTCGAGCCGTTCCGCAGTTTGCATCAGGTTGGGCGCTCAACAGTTATCTACGCAAGGGCGAGCCACTCTACAGCCAAGCGATTATGGCGCAGCCTGTGCCGTTGGTGCTCGCTAATTGCTTGACCCTCAGCAACGCCTTTAGCGATACTCCGTTTGGCGAGCGTCTATTGCCAGAAGATGAGGCGTTTTTGCGCGCAAACTACATCCAGCATGCCGGTATCGTAATGGTGGCTGGTAAGCGCATAGAGGCAGGGGAAACGCTACGAGGGGAACTGGTTGCAGTGCCAGGAGATTACCGAATTGAAGACGCTGCCATTTTGATTGACGGCAAGTGGTACCACGCCGGCAGCACAGTTACTCTGGACCGCAAACGCTATGAATTTGCTAATGAAGGTGAACAGTCAGCTACATTGCGCTGGGATACCGCCAGTGATCCTCGTCCTAGCGCTATAACCTTTCTCACGCTCTATTCGGGTTATTGAGCAATGACCTACATCGAGCCCCCTAACACCATCATCCAGTCTGCAGAGCTCGCCTTGGGCCGCATCCTTTTCATCACCCGCAAATGGGGACCTGCTGTTGGTGGGATGGAAACCTATTGTGAGAGGTTAAGTGAAGAATTGGCGAGGCTGCATCCCATCGACGTGATCGCTTTACCGGGTCGGTCCGATGGTTCACCGCCAAGCGTACTTTCGCTTTTGCTATTTCCCGTCACCGTGGCCGGGCGGCTGTTCACGCAAAAGCATCCGCCAAACATCGTCCATCTTGGCGATATGGCAATTTGGCCGCTCGCGTTCCTTGCGCTCGCCTTCTTCCCAAAATCGAGAGTCATCCTTTCTGCGCATGGGACCGATGTCGCTTTTGGAGCTCGCGGTGGGATTAAGGGGAGGCTCTACTCGCTCTACCTTAGCCTTGGCGCAAAGCTCTTGGGCAGCGCTAAAACAGTGGCAAATTCCAAAGCCACGCAGGCGCGCCTTCTGGATATCGGTTGGAAATGTGATGCGATCATTCCACTTGCGACGGACCTTCGGGCAGCTGCAGAGCAAGGCTTTGATCCTAAGCAAATCCTATTTGCCGGAAGGTTGGTAACGCGCAAAGGTCTTAGCTGGTTTGTGCGCGAAGTCCTGCCCTTACTACCAAGTGACATGCGTCTTACCGTCATCGGCACCTGCTGGGATGAAAGCGAAGAAAGCGCGCTTGATCATGGCCAAGTCGAATTTCTTGGCAAGATGCCACAGGCGCAATTGGCGGAGTATTTCTCCAAAGCGGGCTGCGTGATTGTCCCCAACATTGAGACAGAAAATGGCGAATATGAGGGCTTTGGCCTGATCGCGCCTGAGGCGGCAAGTTCTGGCGCAGTGGTCCTTGCAGCGTCCTCTGGCGGGCTGCGCGATGCAGTGATTGACGGGCAAACAGGCTTCTTGATCGAGGCCGAGAATGCACAAGAATGGGCAGCAAAAGTAAAAGAGGTGCTCGTCTGGGACAGCGAACAGCGCGCTCAGTTTCTGGCTCAATCACAAGCGCTTGCACAAAGCCACTATTCTTGGAGCCGCGTCGCAGCTCAGACTGGTGAGGTCTATCTCTCATGCGGTTAGGTTCAGTTCTTTCGCGCGGGATTACCATGATCAAAGGCCCCGTAGCCCGCGGCTCGATCATTGGCCTAGCGCTTCGTCTGAGCGGACTTGCTTTGATGTTTATCCAAACCGTTCTTGCAGCGCGGCTATTGGGTGCAGAAGAATATGGCATTGTCACTCTTTTGCTCGCAATTGCTCAGATTGCGACAGCTGTCGTATTGCTAGGCTATGGCTCGTTCGCGGTTGCCGAGATCCCAAAAGGGGCAAGGCCGACGACACTTATCCACCACGCGAGCAAGCGCATTGCAACGCTCAGCCTGCTGGTATTGCCCGCTGCTTTTTTGAGTGGGGTCTTCTTGCTTGGAGAGCTAAGCTGGAGCCTCGCACTTCCCTTGCTCGCCTCGATCCCAGTACTTGCCGCGATCCAGCTTCTGCGCGGTGTCGCGCTCGGTCTCGGCCGGCCCTTTTGGGGAGTTGCCCCGGGTGAAGTGATCCGGCCCGCTCTTTTTGTCGCGGCACTGATGATCACTGCGTTCTTTGCTCAAGGAAGCAGCGCCCTGTTCATCATGCTCTACATGGTCACCGCGATCATCGCTTTGGCTATTGCTCTGCCAGGTGTCATGCGCCCGAAGTTTGCAACGGCATCAATGAAGGTTGCCGCGTCTGATAAACGCAATTGGGACCGTGCAGCATTGTCTTTTTTGGGCATCCACTTGGCAACTATCCTACAGTTAGAGCTTGCGACGCTCATGCTTGGGTTTCTGGCGAGCCCGGAAGCAGTCGGTCTGTTCCAGCCAATCGCCCGCGTTTCAATACTTCTTATGCTACCAACCTATGCGCTAAGCATCGCATTCAACCCGCGAATTTCCGGGCTTCATGCAGAAGGTAGATCAGACGAAATTCAGTCTCTTGCTCGGAAACACACTTTGGCCGCAACAGTTATCGTGTCCCTCGCCGGGCTGGCAGTCGGATTGGGCGCTCCTGCTTTGCTTTGGCTCTTTGGCACGGAGTTTATGGCTGCCGCACCGCTGGTTTGGTTCCTCGTTATCGGTCGAATTGTCCAAGCTGCCTGCGGCCCTGGCGCCGAGCTGCTTGCAATGACTGGCCGCTCGAATCGAACGCTGATCTGTCTTGCTTTGAGCCTGGTAGTCGAGGCTGTTCTGGCTGCGATTTTGATCCCGATTTATGGCCTAGCCGGCGCTGCTATTGGAGTCGCAATAGGGCTTGGTGTGCGAGGTCTTCTGCTTGCAGCTGCGTCTCATTCTGTTCTGAAAATTGGCCTCATACAATTCTGGCGAGCCGCACCTTATCAGCTCAAACCCTTAACCTAATCCAGCTCCAGCGCATCCGTTCCGTTTGAATGAGATGGGTGACAGCTGCCGCTCCGCATCAGTGTACTTCAAATTTGAGCGCGTTGGCACGCTGGCAAAAATCGGTTTCCTCACCGCCAAAAAGACGCCCATCGCGGCGGCCTAAATGGGGTCGAATTTAAAGTTCTCTGGAAGTTTTGCTCGGTCTATACCAAAGCCTGCTCCGGCCACTTTATTCTCAACGCGCTTCTCGCGCCCAAGTCGGTTCGCGACTGCATCGATATCAAGTTATTGAATAATATAATGGTTTGCCTGCTCCATAACATCGTGTGCTGTGTGATCGCTGGCATTGTCGTCCAGCAGAACTTCAAAATCGTTCTGCCCGCTGGCTCCGTCCGCGATTGCGGACAAAAGGCGCGGCATCGTGCCTTCGCCATTGCGTGATAAGACAATTTTCGATCATATTGACATTGTCATGCTGCGTTCACGTTAATGTCCAAAATCTCTCCGGATCAAAATGCCCAAACCCGCTCCAAAAATCTCAGTGTTAGTGACAGTTTTTAATGGTGAGCGTTATTTGGAGGAAGCGGTCGATAGCATTTTGCGGCAGACAATGTCCGACTTCGAGCTGGTGGTGGTCGATGATCTGTCAACCGACAGCACCGCAGAGATACTAGCCAAATACGCCGCACAAGACGATAGGGTCCGCATCATCAGCAACACGGAGAACTCCGGCCCTTACCCGAGCGCAAATACCGGATTGGCGCAGGCCCGCGCACCGCTCATCGCCCGAATGGATGCTGATGATATCAGCGCGCCCGATCGGTTGGAGCGGCAGCTAGCGGTGATGGAACAGAGTCCCGATTGCATACTCGTGGGCGGCGGGTATCGATCAATAGATGGCGATGGAAAGCAGAACTTTATCCGTCACAACGCGATGGATTTAGCGACCTGTGCATTTGTTGCGCGATTGCGGATGCCCATGGTTCACCCCAGCTTTTGCTTCCGCGCGAGGCTACCCGACGGAACGCCCGTGCGTTATGATGAAGATATCCCAATTGCAGGCGATTATGCGCTCGCCGCTGAGTTAGCAAAGATGGGTCAGATTGCCTCGTTGAATGCTATCCTCGTCGATTATCGGATGCATGCAGGAAATATCTCCAGCACCAAGCTCGATCGCCAACAGCACTTCGCGCATGCAATCTCGAAAAAGGCTACAGCGGCACATTACCCAACTGAGATAGCAGATGATCTGGCCGGCCTATTGGATGTACTCTACAGTCAAGAGCCAGCCACCAAGCCTCGCTTGGGAGCGGCCATTCGCGGGCTGGACGCGGCGATACGGCACGATTGCGGCTCTGCACCTTCCGCGTCATTAAAAGAGCGTGCAGCTGGTATTCTGGCAGAGGCTTTCGCCAAGAGCCTACCGTTCTCCTTTTTGACCAAAGCCCCGCATCATTTGCTGCCGCTCAGCAAACGATTTGGCAGATTGAAGAATATGTTGCCCCAACGCACCGGTTAATGCGATAGCTTGCCCCAAAGCCAGCCAATTAGGTAGGGCGGCACATAGAGCGGGGCGAGCAACCAATCTGCCAGCGTACGCTTTCCTGCAGGCGCGGGAACTCCGCCCATCATTGCCCGACCGTGCCCTGCATAGATCAGCCGATTTACGATCCAACGGAGCTGGGTCCGCTCAGGCTCGATCACATGCGTCACCTGCGCACGCCCGACATAGGTCGAACGGAAACCAAGCGCTTTTGCCCGATTGGTGAAGTCGCTTTCCTCACCGCCAAACAATCGCCCATCGCGGCGGCCAAGGTTTTCATCGAAAAGGAAATCTGCCGGTAACTTTCCCATATCAACACCAAAGCCCGCACCCACAACGCGGTGATAGTCTTGGGTTTGCTCGCCCATATCGAGCAGAGAATATTGGTCATAGACCGCCCGCGCCTTGGCCAAGACAGGTTGCCTTTGCGGCCATTGCGGCAAAATTCGGGCGCCTGCCACAGCAACATCGGGTTGCTTCAACTCGGATGCTAACCGCCTAGCAAAATCAGGGGCGGCAAGCGCATCAGAGTCAAGAAACATGACGAGCGCGTTCTCCGCCTCTCGTAACGCCAGATTGCGTGCTGCGGAAAGCCCGCTCAATTGCCGCCGAACAACTCTCAAGTCCAGCTTCGCATCCGGAAAGTTACTCGCATCAATCGAGGAACTACCCTGCTGTTCTATAAACAGAACCTCCCCTGTAACGTCCGCTTGTGCCAGGGCATGAGCCAGAGCTAGTTTCACGAGCGCATCAGGCTCGGAATAGCGCGTCAGTGTCAGGGTTACGTGGGGCAATTCTGTGTTAGTCATCGGCATCCCTCTGCACTCATTTGGCGAATAACCGCAAGATTGCGCCGGAACTTTAGAGAATAATAAGGTTTCCGAATTATTCACCACAATTCGACACGAGGCATTCGTGATAACTCGCGACTGCTCACATGATACCAGATCAAGCCCGGGGGCTAAGTTAATGAGCGCATTTGGCAAAAAAGGTGGCGCAGGCGGCATGAGGCCCGGCGCAAAACCTGCCTTTGGCGTTGCAAGGCCGATGAAAAGCGGCAGCTCTAAATCAGAGGAAGCCGCCGGCGGTGAGCAATTTCCACCGCTCCCAGGTGGCGGCGACGGAAGTTCCGAACCTGCCAAATCCTCCGCACCTCCGCCACCGAAGTCGAAATCAGGCAATGCGACATCGGATGCGATGGACCGCCTGACTGAGCGCATGAACGCAACCAGCGCTGCCGAGGCTGAAGCAGGCGGCTTTGAGGCCAGCGTTCATAAGATTAAGGAACAAGTCCTTCCGCGCCTCCTCGAACGGGTTGACCCCGAGGCGGCTGCGACGCTCACTAAGGAAGAGCTGTCGGAAGAGTTCCGCCCGATCATTATGGAAGTGCTGGCCGAGCTTAAGGTCACGCTGAACCGCCGAGAGCAATTTGCGCTTGAGAAAGTTCTGATCGACGAGCTTTTGGGCTTTGGTCCATTGGAAGAGCTCCTCAACGACCCGGACGTCTCCGATATCATGGTCAACGGCCCCGAGCAGACCTATATCGAGAAAAAGGGCAAGCTGGTTATCGCGCCCATCCGGTTCCGCGACGAACAACATCTGTTCCAAATCGCACAGCGGATCGTGAACCAGGTTGGTCGCCGGGTTGACCAGACCACACCATTGGCTGACGCCCGTCTCAAAGACGGCTCGCGTGTGAACGTCATTGTTCCGCCGCTGTCTTTGCGCGGCACCGCCATTTCCATTCGTAAATTCTCTGAAAAGCCGATCACCTTGGACATGCTCAAGGAGTTTGGTTCGATGTCAGAGAAAATGTGTACCGCCCTCAAGATCGCGGGCGCGTGCCGAATGAACATCGTGATCTCAGGCGGGACAGGTTCTGGTAAAACGACCATGCTCAACGCTCTTTCCAAGATGATCGATCCGGGCGAGCGCGTGCTGACGATCGAGGATGCGGCCGAACTTCGTCTGCAACAGCCACACTGGCTGCCGCTCGAAACGCGTCCACCGAACCTCGAAGGGCAAGGCGCGATCACTATCGGTGACCTTGTGAAGAACGCCCTGCGTATGCGTCCAGACCGGATCATCCTGGGTGAGATCCGTGGCGCCGAGTGCTTCGATCTTCTCGCCGCCATGAACACGGGCCACGATGGTTCGATGTGTACGCTCCACGCCAACTCTCCGCGCGAGTGTCTGGGCCGTATGGAAAACATGATCCTGATGGGCGACATCAAGATCCCGAAAGAGGCGATCTCGCGTCAGATTGCGGAATCGGTTGACCTCATCGTTCAGGTAAAGCGTTTGCGCGATGGTTCACGTCGCACCACCAACATCACCGAAGTGATTGGGATGGAAGGCGATGTGATCGTCACACAGGAGCTGTTCAAGTTTGAGTATTTGGACGAGAGCGAAGACGGTAAGATCATGGGCGAATTCCGTTCCTCAGGTCTGCGTCCCTATACGCTTGAGAAAGCGCGTCAGTTCGGCTTTGATCAGGCCTATCTCGAGGCTTGCCTCTAACACCCAGCTAAGGGTCGTAAAGGCGGCACTTCCACCCGTTTTGAGGGGTATTTGCGCTGCAGGCCTTTTCGCAATCCATCCAACCACATTCCCAAAGTAGTATTGCTGTCGGAAAGCGCGGGATTCACAGGTTCCCGAGCACTACCGGTAAGCTAATCGCCAGGCACCCGCCGCCGATGATCGCGAGCCCCAAGAACAACCCTGTCCAAGGGACAAATCCGACCCGCTCCAAGCGGTCGATCGAACGCTCTCGCTCGCGCCGTTTCTCCATCAACAGACAGATTGCAGCCAGCACCCAACACGCGAACCCGGTCACCGCCAGGAGC
>JBCDKX010000034.1:0-21385 GCA_038746055.1 Pseudomonadota bacterium | reverse complement strand
CTTTTGTAAAAAAGAGTTCAACAGTTTCTTGCTCATGCTTCCTCATTCGGTCCCTATGGCGACTAGGTTACTGTGAATGCATGACAAACTGAGGGCAAGAAAAGTCTGTCCAAAGACAAGCAGTTTGCGATAAGCGATTTACTCTGCCGCCTCCTTCAGGCCCGGATCAAACCGCCATGCAGGAATATCAGCCTCGGCGCGCAGCCTTGCGCTTTCATGTTCCATATATTCGCGCGTCATGGGTATGGCTGTCCGGTCCTTCACATATTGGAGTTGCCAATTGACCATCGTACCATTGCGGAACGATTGCTCCGCGCCAGCAAGGTAAAACAGCCACATACGATAAAAGACCTCATCATACATCTCGGTGATCTCTTTGCGGTGCATGACGGTACGATTGTACCACTCCTCCAGAGTGTGGCTGTAATGGTAGCGCATGGCTTCAACATCCATCACCTGCCAACCGTTTTTCTCGCTCTCGGTGACAAGCTCTGAGAGCGCGGGGATATAGCCGCCGGGAAAGATGTATTTACGGGTCCAAGCGTCGGTATAGCCCGGCGGTCCGCTTCGCCCGCAGCAGTGAGAGATCATCACGCCGTCTTTCTTTAAAAGCCGGTTGGTGTGCTCAAAGAACTGTGGGTAGTGGATCGTGCCGACATGTTCGAGGAGACCCACGCTGGAGATGCGGTCGAATTCGCCTTGAACATCGCGGTAATCGCACAGCTCAAACTTGACCTTGTCATCGACGCCCAATTCCTTGGCGCGCTCGTTCGAGAAGGCGATCTGGTCCGGGGCCAGAGCCACGCCCAGCACTTCGCAATCGTACATCTTGTTCAAATAAAGCGCGAAACCGCCCCAGCCACAACCGATGTCGAGCACGCGCATGGGCTTTCCGCCATTGTCCTCGGGCCGCTTCATATAAAGCTTGGAGGCAAGATGCGCTTTCTTGTCCATCTGAGCCTGTTCAAGGCTCGTCGCAGTCGGGTCATCCTCGCGGTAGTACGCCATGGTGTACTGGCGGTCTTCGTCGAGGAAACGCTCATAAAGCTCGCGCGTAAGGTTATAGGTGTGCTCAGCATTGGAGCGCGCTGATGTGCGCAAGTTTATGCCGTCAATCGCTGCCTTAATTTTCTGCAGGCCTTTGCGAATGGGCCCCTTCGCTTTGAGGGTCTCATCCCCCATATGCTTCGCATTCATTGTGACTAGCAGGATCATATCGCGAATGTCGTGGGGCTCTTCCACCACCAGCCATCCCCACATGAAGGCCTCGCCAGCGCCCATTTGCGGATAGCGCACAATGTGGTTTGCCGCTTTCTTGTTGGTTAGTTTGATGCGGACCGGGCCTGCGCGGCCGCCCTCCAATGGGTCATAGTCACCGCCTGGACCATAGGAGTGTTCTTCACCGTCGTGGTCGGTAACGATGAGTTGGCCGTGCTGGATTGCTTTTGCCAAAAACTTGTCGAGTAGCCACATGGGTCTAGCAGTCCCCTTCTGCCGTTTCTTCGGTGACGGTGTGGCTTGGCATATGTTACCCTGTCAATCTTCACTTTGAACTTGCATGGGGAGGGATAGGCATGGCGGAAGCGAAAACTGTACCGACTGGGGCTTCGGTTGAGGAGTTTATTGAGGCTGTAGAACCCGCGTCCAAACGTGAGGACGCAAAGCTGCTGGATGCGATGTTTCGCAAAGTGACAGGTGAGGAGCCACAGATGTGGGGCCCTTCAATCATTGGCTATGGTAGCTATCACTACAAGTATGAAAGCGGGCGTGAGGGTGATATGTGCCGCGCCGGATTTAGTCCCCGGAAAGCTAAACACTCGCTCTATTTGATGGGTGGCAATTGCGATGACACTGCGACCAAGCAGCGCGCGGAGTTTTTGGAGCGGCTTGGCAAGCACAAGACCGGGGCATCATGCCTTTACGTCAATAAGCTCGCAGATATTGATCTGAACGTGTTGGAAGAGATGATCACGGCCGATTGGGAGGCCATGAACCGAGTTTATCCGGAGAGCGCAAGATCTTAAGATCAGCTGCTTATTGATCATTCTCTCGCGCCAGATAGATTACATCGCGCGGCTGCGAAAGCAGATGCTGACCGCTGTCAATGAACAGGGTTGAGCCGCTCCTGAGCACGCCGGAGCTAAGAAACAGCGCTGCTTTCATAATCTCTTGCGCGTCGGTTTTGCGACCTAGCAGATTGAGGCGATGCGAGGTTTCGGTCTCATCCTCAGTCTGATCGTGGCTAGCGAGGATAGCACCGGGCGCAATCCCGTAGATCCGGGATTTATCATTTGCTTCCATAGCAAACATCTTAATTGTCGACGCCAGTGCATGTTTAGACATTGTGTAGCTAAAGAAATCCGGATTGGGGTTTTCCAGCTTCATATCGGTCACCTGGATTGCGCATAGTGGCGCGTCACCCTTTGCGGAGGCGAGAAAAGCCTGTGTCATTATGGCCGGGGTAATCGCGTTGATTTGCATCGCCTGCCGGTTCGTTGGCGGATCAAGACTTGTTGCGCTGTCATAGTTGAATACTGACGCTGAGTTGATGAGACAACGAAATCCGGGGAGGCGCTCGGCCAAGCTCTCGATCAGTCGTGCACCGGCCTGATCATCACCAAGATCGCACGAAACCGCCTCAGCGGAAGGAAGCGATGCCACAAGCTCTTCCGCTGCTTCATGTGAAGTGAGATGATGGATAACTACATGCCAGCCAGAATTCGCAAATCCACGCGCGATCTCAGCGCCAATGCGCGTGGCGCTACCAGTGATCAAGACGGCGGGTTGTTGCATCACACTCATGGAGCAGAATTTCCCAGTCTTGCCTAGCGTTTGCGAAACTCACATTGAACATGGCGATAAAGGAGACAATCAGTTGCCGACATGTGATCTCATTGATGTGTTTTGTGAAGGGCCACTTTCTGGCAATCCCCTGGGCGTGGTGCATGGCGGCGATGAGCTGACAACGGAACAGATGCAGGCGTTCACCAATTGGCTGGGCTTTTCTGAAACGACATTCCTTCTGCCCCCAGGCGATCCCGCAGCCGATTACCGCGTGCGGATATTCTATCCCGGTGGGGAATTGCCCTTCGCAGGTCATCCTACTCTGGGCTCGTGTCATTCATGGTTGGAAACTGGTGGGAGTCCCGCTGACGACGGGAGAGTGATTCAGGAATGTGGGATTGGCCTGGTCGAGATTCGGGTGGATCAGGACAGCCTTGCCTTCAAAGCACCTGAGCTCCTGAAGCACGAGCCTCTCACCACAAATGAGCGGGCAGCAGCCATCAAATACGCCGGTATTGATGAGGCCGCTTTGGAAGAGGCGGTACATGTGGTGAATGGACCCAAATGGCAATTACTTCGGCTCAGATCGGCAGAAGATGTGCTTGCTGCCAATCCCGCTTCGAAAGCCCCGCTTGGCACTGATATCGGGCTAGCAGGTCCGCATAGGCCCGGATTTGAACGCGACTGGGAGCTGCGTGCCTTTTTCGCTGATTCGCATGAGCGGTTTATTGAGGACCCTGTCACCGGGAGTTTCAACGCCGGTGTCGCAATCCACCTGTTTGACCAAGGTCTCGTGCAAGGTTCCTATCGTGCAGGGCAGGGCAGAAAAGTCGGCGGCAATGGGCTTGTCAATTGCCAGCAGGATGAAAGTGGCGCTGTTTGGATCGGTGGCAAGTGCCGGACAATCAGCGCTCAAGGAACGCTCGCCTGAACGAGCGTTCCTTTCAACATTCGGACCCGTCGGTGCGAGGCCTAGCGGCAGCGCACATCACCGCGATCCAGTTCTCGGCCAATGACTGCACCAAGCGCACCGCCGAGCAGCGTTCCCACTGTCCTGTCGCCACGGGTGTCGATCGTCCGGCCGAGCAGCGCGCCAACGCCTGCGCCGATGACAAGCCCGGTCGTCCCGTTGTCCCGCTTGCAATAGTAACGGCCATCGCGACCTCGCCAAACTTGATCACGATGGCGGATGCGGCGCGGCTCGCGATATCGACCACGGCGATCATAAATCCGATCATCATAGCCACGCCCGCGACGATACCGGCGATCATCATCGTCCCAGTCGTCATCTAAGAGATGCGCAGTCAGGATCATAGTGTGTGATTTTTCGGCCGAGATTGTGGTGCCCACCTCGGAAAGCGGTGCAAGTTCGGCCGCGTGCGCAGGCACAGTTATGGCTGCCAGTGACCCAGTAGCGGCGAGCAATGCAACTGTCTTCATAAGTGATTCCTTTCCAGCCCCCTCATGGGCGTGACTGGAAAGTCGTTCATATTGATAGAACCTCAGATGAACGCTTCGTTGGGTTTGCGTAGCTAGAGATGAAACGAAGCATTATAGAGATGTGCTGAGATAAGCTGTGTTTTTTGCAGGCTTGCAGGCCTATTTCACTCTCGCTGCGGCGCGGGCGCGTTCCTTAGCGGACAGTTGCTTCAATGCAGCAAGGTCAGCGTAATCATCTGCGCTGCCTTTTCCAGCATGTAGCGCAAAGGATGCGCGCGCAACGCTCCATCTTTCATGGCCTATTTGGATCCGCTCTAGTGTATCGCCGGCCTCAGCCTCGCCAACTTGCAGAACGCGAAAATACCAACCGCATCGAGCGGATTTTACGATCGCTGCAACCATACCTTTGGAGTTGCATTGCTTGCCGAAGCGATGTTCGATCTTCCAGCAGGGCTTTCGCGGCTGGCTTACTTCGAGCAGTACGGTTCCGAGGCGGAAGCGATCACCGATATGGACCTCGCTTTCGGTTAGGTCTTGCACCGCGAGGTTGGAACCAAACGCGCCAGGCTCATTGAGCAAGTCGATCTCTCCCAATTTCTCACGCCAAAATGAATGGTGGGCGAGCGGATAGAGGTGCACCGCCATATCGAGTCCGCCGTGATTGCGCCGGTCGGCCTGTTCATCCGGAGCAAGGCCATCTTCCAAGATCTGCACTGTTCCACTGCGCGGACGCTTTACGAAGGCGCTTAACTCAGCGCCGTTGAAGGGACGAGCGGTGCCGGTACAGATCGCTTCAAGAGTGCGTTTCATATGGGAGCTCAGACCTTTCTGACCGTCAAGGCTAGCCAATCGCGCGGCGTTCCATCGCAACCTTGGCCAGCAAAGACGTGGTGCTCAACTGGTTTAAACTCCGCAGCGTCATAGACCTCGAAGAGCCATTCAGCAGTAGGGAAGTTATGCAATCGACCCAAGAGATCACGGCCCTCACCGTCACCCAACTTGTAGCTCGCATAATGCAGACCGAGAGGCTTAAGCGACCGGTGTACCCTCTTGACTACACCGGGTAGCTCTGCGCGCGGGCAATGCAACAGACACGCATGAGCCCACACCGCGTCATATTCTCCCACCGTATCAAGCTCGTCAAACTGCATCAGCCGGGCGTTCACCTCGTGCCTTTCATTCGCTTTTGCAACCATCGCGGGGATGCCGTCGGTCACGTCGAGATCAAAACCTCGCTCACGGATACGTGCTGCATCGCGTCCCGCACCGCAGCCCAGTTCGAGGATGCGCGCTTTGTTAGAAAGTCGATCCAGAAAACCATCCAAATGGCGGGAGTAGCTGGTGGCGGTGCTGAAAGAGTAATGCGGTGCTTTGGCTTGGTAAAAGTCGAAGGTGGCCTGATCGATCTTGGGCTTTGTCATCATTTCTGTTTTAGATTTTCGGCAAAGAAAGCGAGCGTCGCGGGCCAAATCTCCTGCTGCGCTGCCGTGTCTGCGGCGTTACGACGATCATTGGGCTTGCCAGTCCCCGAAAGCGCGTGGCCGGCATCAGTGAAGATTAGGCTGACCGTGGGAAGGCCTGCTTCGGCTCTGCGTTCGGAAATGATCTGTGCCATTTCGCCGGAATTCCACACGTTATCGGCATCACCGCCTGCGACCAGCACGGGTTCATCGATGGTTTCAACAGCTATTCGGGCCGCGATCACCCGTTCTGGATTGGTATTGCGTCCCCGATCATGCGGAAGGCGCAGTCGTGGGCGACCATCAGCTCCGGACGGGTTGGCGAACTCCTCATTCATTCCGTCATAAGGTACAAAGGGTAACGCCTCACCTCGCCAGCTGAAGGAGCTCGGCCTAGTGCCATCAGCTGTTCCCCATCCTTCCCAAACAACATCGCTTGGTACAATCGCAGCGATCGCTGCAAACCCATCGATCTTGGAACCGGCAAGTAGGGCGAATTCTGCACCCTTGGAGACGCCGTAGATGCCAATGTCATCGGGGCGAATATCATTTCGTGCGGTCAGCCAATCTTTGGCGGTTTCCGCAGCATCGATCGGTATCTCGGCAAAGGCGCGCGGTAGACCCGGAAATTGCTGTGGCTGGCCGCCCCATGCCGGCGAATAATAGGGTAGGCCAAGCACAGCATATCCTTCAGCAATGAACAGCGGCGCTTTGCCCCGGGCACCACGGTCGCCGCCCTCGCTTCCTCCGAGGAGAATTATCGCCGGGAAGGGACCCTCTCCTTTCGGTGCCATAAAGAAGGCGCCGGGTAGGTTTTCGCTCACCGCAATTTCCTGGATTGCCGTGCTAGCAGTCTCTTGTGCGATAGTTGGCGTCGCCAATGAGAAGGTAAAGGCAAGAGCAAGCGGGGCAAGTAGGCGTTTGGTGGTCATCGCGGTTTCTCCAATTTCGTCCCACTACACCAAGTTACGCAGCACGCCTTCCATCAGATGCTTTAGCCTTGCACGGCAGCAGCTGCCTCGCGTTTTGCTTGCGCCTTGCTTTTCTTCTGCGCTGCGGTTTTGAGCTGTCCGCACGCGGCACCAATGTCATCGCCCCGCGTCTTCCGCACCGGCGCGCTGATCCCACCTTCAAACACGATGTTTGAAAACGCTTTGATGCGCTCAGGACTCGAACATTCATATTCGGCGCCAGGCCACGGATTGAACGGAATCAAATTGACCTTGGCTGGCAAATCAAACTTTTGCAGCAAGCGTACGAGTTCACGCGCATCGTCGTCGCTGTCATTCTTATCCTTGAGCATCACATATTCAAAGGTGATGCGCCGCGCATTCGACGCGCCCGGGTAATCTGCGCAGGCCTGAAGCAGTTCTTCGATCCCGTACTTCTTGTTCAAGGGCACGATTTCGTCACGCACGTCCTTTTTGACTGCGTGCAGGCTTACCGCGAGATTGACACCAATTTCCTCACCGCACCGTTCCATCGCGGGGACAACACCGCTGGTTGAAAGCGTGATGCGGCGCTTTGATAGCGCAAGCCCATCTCCATCCATCACCAGATTAAGCGCATCGCGAACATGATCAAAGTTATACAGCGGTTCGCCCATACCCATCATCACGATATTGGTGAGCAAGCGGCCATCGGCGGTGTAGTGGCCGGACGTCTCTTCCGCTTCAAGCCCATCCATCACGCCTTTGGGCCATTCGCCTAAGGCATCGCGGGCAAGCATTACCTGACCAACAATCTCGCCGGGCGTGAGATTGCGCACCAGTCGCATCGTACCTGTGTGGCAGAACGTACAATTGAGAGTGCATCCAACTTGGCTTGACACACACAAAGTGCCACGATCTGCATCCGGGATAAACACCATCTCGAAATCATGGCCATCATCGGTTTGCAGCAGCCATTTGCGGGTGCCATCGGTGCTGTGATGCGCTTCGACCACTTTGGGGCGACCGATCACAAAGCGTTGTGCAAGCCATGGGCGCATCGATTTTGAGATATCAGTCATCTCGGTGAAATCGGTGACGCCGCGGTGATAGAGCCAGTGGAACACTTGTTTCGAGCGCAGCTTTGCTTGACGCGTATCCAACCCTGCCTCGGCAAATAAGTCGCGGATGCGAGGGCGGGGCAGACCGATCAGATCGATACGACCGTCCGCGCGCGGCGTGATATCACGCGCGACAGGTACCGGATCGACCTTTCCGGGGATCGTCATGAGGGTCGTGTCTGCCATGATTGAGGGCGCATATAATCGCGCCGGATTGATTTGTCAGCCTTTAGTCGCGCAGCCCACAATACTGGCGTCCATTGCGGTTGCTGCGCCAGCGAGATTGTAGCGGTCTGTGAACCGCACTCCATTGTTGGCCCGTGCAGCAACACTCATACGCGTAGCAGAGCGCATCGCGGCAATGATGCTGGTGTCCATGGCATTGTCCTTGGCCCAAGCGTTGCGGCCCTTGGTAATCAGTTCGAACTTGCGCTCGCCGACGGTAAGCTCGGTCTCGGCGTCGTCTCGAACTTGGCGTGAGAGGCGAATATGCAGTTGTCCGCGTAAGTTCCTGTCAGGCCAAGTGGCAATGCTGGCAAAGGTTCCTGCATCTGAGCTGCGTATCGGCTTAGCGATCGCATAACAGCGCGATGGAGCATCATCGCGAAAGGCGGCCCAATTGACATAGACGCCAAGGCTTTCCCGCGCGGATAGCGGCGTGGCGACTACGAGCATGGCCAGCACGGGCAGAGCGGCTTTATTCATAGGTCACTGCCATAACTTCCCACTCTTTGTGCCCGCCAGGAAGCTTAACTGTGCGGCAATCCCCGATTGATGCGCCTTTGAGCGCCCGAGCGATGGGAGAAGACCAACCGATCCGGCCTTCGCCTGCGTCTTGCTCATCATCGCCAACAATCTGGATTGCGAGGCGCTCATCATCTTCATCCGCCAGCTCGACCTTAGCGCCGAAGAAGATGCGGTGCTTGTTCGGCTGCTGGGTAGGATCAACCACGCGGCAGGCCTTCATGCGTCGAGATAGATACCCAAGCTCGCGGTCGATCTCTCGCATGCGCTTGCGGCCATAGAGGTAATCGCCGTTCTCGCTGCGGTCGCCATTTCCTGCTGCCCAGCTGACAATTTCCACGATCTCTGGTCGCTCTGTACCAAGCAAGTGATCATAACGCGCCTTTAGGGCCGCCATGCCCTGCGGGGTGATCGGTGGACCTTGCGGTGTGCTCATTAGGGTAAGAAGGTGTCGACTGTGCGCGGCAAGCCAGCCTGCTGCGGATACATGTGCGAATATGTCACCGCATTACCGATCACGCGCATGACATAGTAACGCGTTTCGAAATTGGCCGGGATTTTCTCGATCCATTCGACCCAATCAATCGAACCATTGCGCGGATCACCATTCAGGCGCAGCCATTGCCTCACGCGTCCGGGACCGGCGTTGTAGGATGCAATCGCCAATGGATAGGCGCCGCCATAGAGGTCCATCCGGCGGGCGAAATGCGCATCGCCTAATGTAATGTTGTAGAGCGGATCTTCGGTTAGGTTAGCGCTCAGATATTGAATGCCGAGAATGCCCGCTTCCTCGCGCGCTGTGCTGCGCAATAGCTGCATCATGCCGATGGCGTTGGCGTGGCTACGCCTTGTTCGGTCGAACTCGCTTTCTTGGCGCGCAATGGCGTGCACCATGGTCCAGTCATTGACACGCGGCGTGGGTACGATTGGGAAGCCTGCACGCTCGACGCCTTTGAGGCCGGTCGCGCCAGCCTCCATGCCAAGCACAACTGCCATTTCGGGCAAGCCGGTTTGAGCGGCAAGCTGGCGAAGCATCGCTACATCTTCGGGCGTCTCAGCACTTGCGCCGATGGCTTGGAAGAAACGACGCTCTGTCTGCCATTTCACCCGATTGGAAGCTATCGAGCGAATAGCTTTGACTAGCGGGCGGGCCTCAAACTCGGCGCGAGCCTGCCCATCGAGATTGACCCCAGGGAGCTCTGCAAATGTCGGCATAGAACGGCCAAGTGCACCCAATGCCAATTGCCCGTAATAGTAATGTGGGAACTGCGCTGCCTTCTCAAAATAACGCGCTGCATCAGCCTGAAGGCCAGCCTGGCGCGCAGCGCGGCCTGCCCAAAAATAGCCCTTCGACTTGGTCAGCGGAGTGCGTGCCGCATTGCCATAGCGCTCAAACAATGGCGCCGCGGTCGCGCCGTTGCGCTGGCGCCAGAGTGCATTGGTGCCGCCCTTCCACATCAAATCGGTGTAGCGATCGCGCAAACGGAATGAGCCCTTTGAAATGTCCGTTCCCGGCGCAAATAGGTCATCGATCTTACTGGCAATGCGAACCGTATCGGCAACATTTGCCGCTTTGGCGCTTGTAAGCATGACACCCACAAGTTCCTCTGGATTGAAAGCCGGTGATGCAAACTGAGGGCGGTTTTCTAGCAGATTGATTGCGCTTGCTTGATCCCCACGTTTGAGGAAATAGCTCGCGAGGTTGTAGACATAGCCTGCATTGCTAAGTGCATTGGATGGGGTGGCAAGCCCAGCCGCCTGGGGCGTTGAACCGCGGATAAGCGCGAGCCTTGCCAGCGCCATATCCCGCTGGGCTGGTGCCAAATTGATTAAATTGCGTTCGACCGCCTCTGCTTCACCCTGCCACAAAAGTGCATCCACACGCGAGCCATGATCCTCTGAGGTAAAGCGCGACCCAAACAGGCTCAGCAAATAGGCTTCCGCAGGGCCGGACATTTCCCCGCCACGCCATGCTTCGCGCGCCACATCAAATGCGTTCGTCCGTCGTGCACCAGCAAGCGACAGTGCATAGCGCGCACGGCCTGAATTGGTCAGCGGGGGATGCGCATCAAAGAACGCCAGGATCTCAGTCTGAGATGGTGCCTCTTCATTTAGACGATTCTCCGCCTTGGCACGGATGATCTCCATGCGCGGAAAGTCCGGATAGGAGAGCGCAAAACCTGCATAACTCGCAAAGGCATACGTGCCCTGGCCCTGCAATTGCTCCCAGCGGGTAATCGCTGCGCCAGCAAATTGAGGTTGCCCGGCAACCATATTGCTGCGCTGGTCAGAGCTTCCGATTTGTGCCGAGGAAGGGGTGGATAATGCGCCAACAGAACACGCTACGAGTGCTGCCAAAGCGATGGGTGAAGAAAGCAAATTTCTGACCATGCTGGACATAGTGCAGGTGGGCTCCTTAGTAGGCGCTGAACGAGAGGATGGTTGCACGCCCCCTTCAACCAAGTTTGAGACTATTGATCAAGACAGGATTATTACAATGTTCAGCGGTTCCATTCCCGCTCTAGCGACTCCTTTTCGCGACGGATCGTTTGACGAGAGCGCTTTTCGCAAACTCGTTGATTGGCAAATCGAAAACGGCAGTTCGGCGCTGGTACCATGCGGAACGACTGGAGAGGCCTCAACTCTCTCCAATGCCGAACATCATCGCGTGATCGAGGTATGCATTGAGCAAGCCGCTGGCCGTGTGCCGGTGATTGCTGGGTGCGGGTCGAATGATACACGCAATGCCGCTTTGCACATGAACTTTGCCAAGAAAGCAGGAGCGGCAGCGGGGCTATGCGTTGCACCCTATTATAATCGCCCCAGTCAGGCAGGGCTGATCGCGCATTTCAGCTTTCTGGCAGAAACCTGCGATTTGCCGATTGTGCTTTATAATGTGCCATCACGCACGGTCACCGATATTGAAGATCAGACCGTCGTGGAGTTGGTCAAAAAGTACCCTGAGCAGATTGTCGCGATCAAAGATGCCTCTGGTGACCTTAGCCGAGTAGCGGACCACAGAATGGGGATCGGCCGCGACTTCTGTCAGCTATCGGGCAATGACGAGTTATGGCTTCCGCACAATGCCGCTGGTGGCAGGGGGGCAATTTCAGTCACCGCCAATGTTGCGCCTGCTCTGTGCGCTGAGTTCCAGGAGGCGATCAACAACAATGAGCTTAAGCGCGCGCGGGAGTTAAACGACAAGCTCTTCCCACTGCATTATGCAATGTTCTCAGATGCGAGCCCAGCACCTGTAAAATATGCGCTGAGCCAGGTGCAAGAGTGGTTTTCGCCGAGCGTGCGCCTGCCAATCGTCGAGGCATCAGCGCAGTCGCGCAAGGCTGTCGATGCTGCGCTGGAGCATGCAGGGTTGGTTTAGGTCGATGCAGTCTACTTGCCCCAACCCAGATCATCTGGATCATCGCTCTGCCAGCCATCATTGGTTTCATAGTCGTCCCAAGCCACCTGAGATCGACTGCGTGAACCGGTCATCTTGCGCTCTGTTTCTTCAACATATTTTTGTACTTTTTCGGGGTCCCAATGGGGTGAGGCCGGATTCATGAAGTCCTCTACAGCTCCGTGAAGTTTGGCCTCAAAAGCGGCTTCAAGACGCTTCTGCGCGTGACGGCCTCGTCCTTTGCCTAGTCGTTTCTCAATCGCGTCGATCACCTTTTGCCCATAGATTTGGGCAATGTCGTCATCAGAGCTTGCGAACGGCCGGCGCTGTAAGGTTGATAAGGCGTATTCTGTCGCCAGAACTTCGACAATCGATTCTATTCGCGCAAGATCACCCGGTATCACCTTGCCGGTATCACTTAGCCAATCGTAGTTGAAGCGCGCCTCTATATCGAGAGTGCTCCTCGTGCTCGATACGGGTTCGATATGGGCAATGATATTGATGACTTTTTCGCCATCAAAAGAGATGCTTACTTGAACGGTTGTATCGTCAATCACCTCAGTTGAGGAGGAGAGTCGATTCACCTCGTTTTGTGCAAATCCGCCATAGCCAAACCCATCCATTTCTCGTCCATGTGCTTCTGCATATGCGTGAAAAATTGAATGCACTGTAGTGTTGGACAGCGTCTTGCGAATAAGTGCGGCATCCAAATTAACTGGCTGAGGATCGATAAAATCGGCTTGTTGCGCACCAAATACGCCAGTGAAATCGCTAGGAAACACCGTGATAGCAGCGCCGGTCGTGGCGCCGACCGCAAGCAATCCGATCGCGATTGTTTCAATCTTCATGCCTCCCCTAATAGCTCTAGCTACTTATTGTTCAGTTAAGTCGATGCCATTGCGAAACGATTGGTTTTGCCTATTTGTCTCAGCTATGGCTCGCCCAAAACCTGAAACCTTCGACAAACTCAAAACCGTCGCCGAAAACCGGCGCGCGCGGTTTGATTATCATATCGAAGATAAATTCGAGGCTGGAATTGCGCTGCAGGGGACTGAGGTTAAGGCACTGCGCGCCGGACAGGCAACAATTGCTGAAAGCTATGCCGAAGTGCGTGATGGCGAAGTGTGGTTGATCAATGCCAATGTCCCTGAGTACTCGCACGGCAACCGTCTCAATCATGAACCACGTCGCCCGCGCAAGCTGCTGCTCAATTCACGCGAGATCAACAAGCTGTTCGGCGCAGTGGAGCGCAAGGGCATGACGCTGGTTCCGCTCTCAGTCTATTTCAATCGCCATGGCCGGGCCAAGGTGGAGCTGGCGTTGGCGAAGGGAAAGCAAGCGCATGACAAGCGCGCCAGCATCAAGGAACGCGATTGGAAGCGCGATAAAGCCCGGCTTATGCGCGAGCGCTCGTAGTGCAGATATGAGCGGTTATCCCGTGTGAACGACGTAGAAGTCGATTTATCGCAATTCACCCATTGGTCAGACACCCCATGCTACCCATATGTCTACCATGATGGAGGACACTTACCCTTGTAAGTCAGCGTTAGACGTGCTCTTGGGCGCGCCAGAAAGGCTGGCTGTGTAATGGGTACAAAGCCTCAATCGGCGCCCGGATTTCTTCCTAACCCCTGGGTTTGGATGACACATCGCCTTGGTCGTAAGATGCCGAGCCGCGAAGCGATGGCCGAAAACAAATATCTCGCCCCGATTGCGCATCGTTTTTTGAACCCGGAATTGTGGCGCTTTACTCGCCGCTCGGTTCCGCGCGGTGTGGCTCTGGGTTTGTTTGCGGCTTTTATTATCCCAGTAGGTCAGATCTTTCTTGCTGCATTTCTGGCTTGGCCTGCGCGAGCCAACGTTCCGCTCGCTGCTGCGGTCACCTTTGTGACCAATCCATTCACGATCGCCTTTTGGGCAGTGGTGGCCAACCGTGTCGGTAATTTTGTCTTGCGCATCGATGAAGCGGCAGCCGAGGTTGTTATGGCTCAGGCGCAGAGCACCTGGTGGGTTTATATTGTCGATGCTTTTCAGGTCGCAGGCGTAACGGTTCTTGGCTTTTTTGTGTTGGCCGTGGTGACCTCTGCCTTGGGCTATCTCGCCTCCAGCGCTATCTGGCGCATGATCGTGGCGCGAAAAGTTGCACGCAAACGGGCAAAACGTGTCGAACAAGCGGGCTAGCCCCTCGACCCTCCCTGCATCTCACAGTAATCTTCTAAATTGATAGCGCGTGTGAGTTTGGCTTCCGCGGCTGGCTTTCTACGGCGTAAAAGCGGTGAAAAATTATAGTCGGGAAGAGCGTGATAAGAAACTTGGCTGAAAGTGGTGAAGGCGTAGTCGGGTCAGCGGATGTGCTGAAAGATGAGCCGGGGCGATGGGTTGTCGTTGGTCTTGCCGTTGCACTTGTGGCGAGCGTGGGACTGCTGTTTGCAGCCACCTCGAACGTGGTGATGACAGGGGTTTATGCCAGCGGGTTGATCGTTCTTTCGCTTTGTGCATTTGCAGCTGAGCGGTTCAGCAAAGCGCCCGTTCTTACTGAGATAGCAGCGCCCGATTGGTCGGTTACAGTGGCCGCCATTGAGAAGCAGGGCGCAAGCGTAGACGAGGCGGTTGCGATAACCGATCGCGCCAATCGTATGGTCTGCGCCAATCAGGCTTTTGTTGCAGCGTTCGGCACACAGAATGCGCCGCCAATGCTTGATTTTGAAAGACCCGGTCTCGAAGCGCTTAACCGCGCTGCTCGCAGCGCTTGGCGCGATGGCGATGCGGTGATTGAAGAGCTTAACGATTCGAATTTGCGCCAATGGGCAATACGCGCGCAGCGGGCTGGGCGCGGTGAGGACCATTTGATCTGGTGCTTTAAACGTAAGATAGAGCCCTCTGCAGGCGAAGCGCTCCAAGTGGATTTATCAGGCCCGCTAGGGGCTGTGTTGAGCCGCGCCGGTATCGAGGCTGCGATCACCGGTGGTGATGGGACTATTCGCAGTGTTGGAAGCGGTTTCGCCGAAAGAGCTGTGGGTGATGCAACCGCAACCTTGGCCGGGCAACCATTCGTTTCCTATCTTCGCGCGGATGAACGTGACCGCATTTTCTTCGAGCGCGAGGGGCGCAGCGGCACTCCGCAGACACTGATTGATGTCCCGCTATCCGAGCCTGGGCTCGCTGGCGCGCCCCCTTCGCCGGAAGATGGCGCAACCTTGATGTTACTGGTTGATAGCGGCGTTGGTATTGGCAGCACTTGGGATGGCTCGGCGCACGCAGGGGTCGCTCAGCTCGAAGCATTGCTGGCACAGCTGCCCCTTGGCCTTGCCATGACAGACCGCGATGGCCGCTTTCTGTTTGGCAATGATGCATTCATGCGCTCGGTTGGCCGAGCAGAAAATGAAGGCGGCGGTGAGCTACCACCCTTTCCGACTGATCTTGTAGTGCGTGAAGACAAAGCGCCGCTCTCCGATGCTGTACGCCGCTACGGCCGGGGTCCCGCCAGCCAGGGCGATATGGCGGTGCGCCTCCACTCTCAACCAGATGAGCCGGTTTCTTTGGGACTCGCTGGAGTTCGTGGCCTTGGGGAGGCAGCAGTGTTGCTGAGCCTTGCGGACAGCTCGGAGGAAACGCAGCTTAAACGACAAGTTGCGCAGGCTACCAAAATGCAAGCGGTGGGTCAGCTTGCTGGAGGTGTCGCGCACGACTTCAACAATGTATTGACGGCCATAATTGGCACGTGTGACCTTATGCTGCTGCGCCATACACCCGGCGATAGCGATTATGACGATATTCAGCAGATTCGCGCTAACTCCAATCGCGCTGCCGCACTCACGCGCCAGCTTCTGGCGTTTTCACGGCAACAGACTTTGCGTCCTGAAATCCTGCAACTGCCGGATGTGGTTAGCGAAGTCGGACCTTTGATCAAACGGCTGCTTGGCGAAAAGATCGACTACCATGTGCAGCACGATCGCAATCTGGGACCGGTGCGTGCCGACCCGCAACAGCTTGAGCAGGTCATAATGAACCTTGCCGTAAATGCGCGTGATGCGATCAACATGCATGGTGCACATGGTCGCACTAGCAGGGAAGTGGGCCAGGGTCGCATTTCACTTCTCACTCGCAGCGTTAGATCGCATGAAGTGGTTAAGCTGGGTTCGGAAATCCTTCCAGCTGACGATTACACTGTGCTCATCGTGCAGGATAATGGTGGCGGCATTCCGGCGCAGGTTCTGCCTAAATTGTTCGAACCCTTCTTCACAACCAAGGAGCAGGGCAAGGGGACGGGGCTTGGTCTGTCGACGGTTTACGGGATCGTGAAGCAATCGGGCGGCTTTATCTTCGCTGACAATGTCATGAATTCCTCTGGCAGACCAATGGGTGCACGTTTCACGATCTATCTCCCCGTTCACGCTGGCGAAGCGCCTCAGCGCCGCAAAGCCACACAGACAGAGGCTTTTTCTGATTGGTCGGCAGGTGGTAAGGTGCTGCTGGTTGAAGATGAGGATATGGTGCGTGCGGTTGCCGAAAGGGCGCTCGCCCGCGCAGGCTATCAAATCACTGCCTGCGCCGACGGCGAAGACGGGCTTGAGGCGATGGGGGCGAACAGCGATTTTGACATCGTGGTAAGTGACGTGGTGATGCCGGGAATGGACGGGCCAGCTATGGTCCGCGCCATCCGACAGGCGCATCCGGATATTCCGGTGCTGTTTATGTCAGGATATGCCGAAGAGGCGCTGCGCAAGGACATCGACATTCCCAACATGCACTTCCTGCCCAAACCATTCAGCGTGTCGGCGATTACTGATAAAGTCGCTACTGTGATGCGCGAGGCGCGGGCTGACGAAACCAAGTAAGGCAGCATTAAAAAATTTTATGTTCCCCTCTTGTTCTATTGGAACAAATGGGATACAAGCACTCCAACAGGGGGCGGCAAAGGGCTTTCCCAAAAGGTCGGTTAAAAGTGCTTAATCCGGCCTATGCAAGCAAAGGAGTGCATGCAATGGCTACGCAACTTAAGCTGGTAGACAAGGAAAAAGACGTGGACCGTCAAAAAGCGCTGGATGCGGCTCTCCAACAGATTGATCGCGCCTTTGGTAAGGGCTCGGCGATGAAGCTCGGCTCGAAAGAGGCCATGCAGATCGAATCGATTTCTACTGGTTCACTGGGGCTTGATATTGCGCTTGGTATTGGCGGCCTTCCCAAAGGCCGCGTAATCGAGGTCTATGGTCCAGAGAGTTCAGGTAAGACAACGCTGGCTTTACATTGCATTGCTGAGGCTCAAAAGGCGGGCGGCACGGCGGCTTTTGTAGATGCTGAACATGCGCTTGACCCGGTCTATGCTAAGAAGTTGGGCGTTGATATTGATGAGCTGATTGTTTCGCAGCCTGATACGGGTGAACAGGCACTCGAGATTACTGACACTCTTGTGCGCTCCAATGCGATTGATGTGCTGGTGGTTGACTCGGTTGCTGCACTTGTGCCGCGTGCGGAAATCGAAGGTGAGATGGGGGACAGCCATGTAGGCCTTCAGGCACGCCTGATGTCACAATCTCTGCGTAAACTGACCGGTTCGATCAATCGTTCGAAATGCATGGTGATTTTTATCAACCAGCTGCGCATGAAAATTGGTGTGATGTATGGTAATCCTGAGACGACCACCGGTGGCAATGCACTGAAGTTCTATGCCTCGGTCCGTCTCGACATTCGTCGCACCGGCCAGATTAAGGACCGCGATGAGGTGATCGGTAACTCGACCCGCGTCAAAGTGGTTAAGAACAAGGTGGCACCGCCCTTCAAGCAGGTTGAATTTGATATCATGTATGGAGAGGGCATCTCCAAGATCGGTGAGATACTCGATCTTGGTGTAAAAGCTGGTATCGTTGAAAAGTCGGGCAGCTGGTATTCTTATGACAGTGTGCGCATTGGTCAAGGGCGCGAGAACGCCAAGGTTTACCTCAAAGAAAACCCTGAAGTTTGCGATCAATTGGAATCCGCTATTCGTGGTAAAACCGATGAGGTCGCCGAGGAAATGATGACCGGTCCGGACGCGGAATAGGCAATCACATCCTCAAGCGGGCACCCCTATGGCCCTTGATTTGGCTGGGGTAGGTCAAGCGCGAAAGACATCTCGCCGCCCGGAGACATGGAACACCGGCGCAAATCGTTTTTACTCGTTAGAGGGAGGACGGGTTTGCGCCGGTTTTTCGCGATGGTCCTGTGCGGTCGATATCCAATTGCCGAAGGGGGTGTGCCATGCTGCAACATGGCAGGTGTGATCATAACTGCGGCTGAGCTTTCACTTGTCGCTGCGCACTGCATAGCTTACCTGCGCACAACCACTTAACTAGCTCGGCAATAGGTATGACTTCGACTAACGATATCCGGCGCTCATTCCTCGATTTCTTTTCGGGTGAGGGTCATGTTGCTGTGCCGAGCTCCCCGCTTGTCCCTTACAATGATCCCACCTTGATGTTCGTCAATGCCGGCATGGTGCCATTCAAGAACGTCTTCACGGGGCTTGAGACCCCTCCGGGTCCTTGCGCAACCTCCTCGCAAAAATGTGTGCGCGCAGGTGGAAAGCACAATGATCTCGACAATGTCGGCTACACCGCGCGTCACCACACTTTCTTTGAGATGCTGGGGAATTTCTCGTTCGGGGATTACTTCAAAGAACGGGCGATCCTCAATGCCTGGAACCTTCTGACCCACGAGTGGGGTCTTGCTCCACACAAGTTAATAGTCACAGTTTATCATACCGATGACGAGGCATTCGACCTGTGGCGCAAGATTTCCGGTCTTCCGGAGGACCGCATCATTCGCATCGCCACCAATGATAACTTCTGGTCGATGGGCGAGACGGGGCCGTGCGGTCCGTGTTCTGAGATATTCTATGATCATGGCGCGCACATCCAAGGCGGTCCTCCAGGAAGCGCTGATGAGGATGGTGACCGCTTTATCGAGATCTGGAACCTGGTCTTCATGCAGTTTGACCAACAGGCGGACGGCACAAGGCGCGATCTTCCTAGTCCTTCAATTGACACCGGCATGGGTCTCGAGCGCATTGCTGCCGTCATGCAGGGCGTGCATGACAACTATGATACCGACACCTTTAAGGCTTTGATCGCAGCCTCGGAAAACCTAACAAATGTGCCCGTGAGCGGAGACAACACTGCATCGCACCGGGTGATAGCCGATCACTTGCGTTCTACCGCATTCTTGATGGCGGATGGTGTGCTACCTTCCAATGAAGGACGCGGCTATGTTCTGCGTCGGATCATGCGCCGGGCTATGCGGCATGTGCATTTACTCGGGGCAAACGAGCCATTGATGCACCGGCTTGTACCTGCTCTCGTCACTGAGATGGGTCAGGCCTATCCTGAACTTTCTCGTGGGCAAGCGCTGATCGAAGAAGTTTTGCTGCGCGAGGAGACTCAATTCCGCAAGACGCTCGATAAGGGTCTTAAATTGCTCGATGATGCCACAGGTAATATGAGCCAAGGTGGTGAGCTCGACGGCGAGACCGCCTTTAAGCTCTATGATACCTACGGTTTCCCCTATGACCTGACGGAAGATGCCTTGCGCGCCCGAGGTATTGCAGTTGATCGGGGTGGATTTGACGCGGCAATGGCACGCCAGAAAGAGGCTGCACGCGCAGCATGGAAGGGATCGGGTGAGGCCGCGTCAGATGAAATCTGGTTCGATATTGCTGATCGCGAAGGAGCGACGGAGTTTACCGGTTATACTGCGACTTCGGGAGAAGGCACAGTTGTAGCGATCGTGAAAGATGGCGTCGAAGTCCGTCACGCGGCTCCAGGTGAGAAGGTCGTAATCCTGACCAATCAAACCCCGTTTTATGGTGAAAGCGGCGGACAGGTCGGTGACACTGGCACGATCTCAACGAGTACCGGATTAGCTGCTAAAGTCACCGATACAAGCAAACCGCTTGGTCGACTGCACGCGCATCACACGACTATCGCAGAGGGGCATCTGGGAGTCGGAGACACCGTCCATCTTGATGTCGACCGAGAACGTCGCCTGCAGATTTGCGCCAATCACTCCGCGACCCATCTGGTGCATGCCGCATTGCGCAATCGGCTTGGTACGCATGTAACACAAAAGGGTTCGCTGGTCGCACCAGACCGACTGCGCTTCGACTTCTCCCATCCAAAGCCGCTCAGCGATGAAGATATCGGCGTGATTGAGGGTGAGGTAAACGCCGAGATTAGAGCCAATGGTCTTGTTGCCACACGCCTTATGACGCCGGAGGATGCGATTGAGCAGGGCGCTATGGCGCTGTTTGGTGAGAAGTATGGCGACGAAGTGCGGGTTGTCGGCATGGGCAAAAGAGACCCGCAGGGCATACAATATTCGGTCGAGCTGTGCGGCGGTATCCATGTAAATGCGACCGGCGACATTGCCGTGTTCCGCATCAATTCTGAAAGCGCAGTTTCGTCAGGTGTTCGCCGGATCGAGGCGCTGACTGGTGATGCGGCGCGCAGCTGGCTGGTCTCGCGTGAAGAGGCGCTCAAATCTGCAGCAAGCGTGATCCGTACAACGCCCGAGGAGGTTCCTGAACGCATCACTGCCTTGATGGAAGAGCGAAAACGGCTTGAGAAAGAGCTGGCGGAAGCCAAGAAGACGCTCGTTCTTGGTGGTGGGGTTGCGGGTGGTGCGGGTGCATCGCCTGCGGATGAGGATGTGGGGGGTGTTGCTTTTAATGGTCAGGTGCTGGAGGGTCTCAACCCTAAAGAGCTGCGCCCCTTACTGGATGAAACCAAGCAACGGCTCGGCACCGGTATTGCCGCGATTGTTGCGGTAAATGAAGGTAAAGCGAGCATCGCCGCAGCAGTTACCGACGATCTAACAGATCGTTTTAGCGCCGTAGATTTGGTGCGCGCTGGCGTAGCGGCTTTGGGTGGAAAGGGCGGTGGCGGCCGGCCCGATATGGCCCAAGGTGGTGGACCCGATGGTTCGAAAGCGGCAGATGCAATTGACGCAGTTAAACAGGCGCTGGTAAGCGAAAACGCCTAGCTGTCCATGGTTGAAGGTCGCAGTTTTGGCGGCGATTTAAGCCCGCCATCCACTTCCAGCTTCTCGCGATATTTGTCGCGCTTTTCATGGATGGATGCGATCACGGGACCCATGGCAACGCCGATATCGACCAGCACCGCTTCAGACAATTGCAAGGAACTTTCGAGGGTTTCCGGCACGGCATGACTTGCTCCGGCGCGGTAGAGCTGTGCCGCATGATCGGTATCGCGCGCACGCGCCACGATCAGGAGTTCGGGATGTTCGCGGCGGAGTTTCGCCACAAGCCGCTGTGCCAGAACTGGTTCGTCCATCGTGAGCACGACGGAAGGGGCGGTTTCGATTCCGAGCCTCGTCAGAGCATCCCCGCGCGCCGCATCGCCAAACGTAGCGCGATAGCCCGCACGCTTGGCATCAGCGATGAGGTCAGGATTGGAATCAAGTATCACATAATGCTGGTCATGGGTGGTCAGCATGTCTGCGATGAGACGGCCGACG
>JBCDKX010000033.1:0-21434 GCA_038746055.1 Pseudomonadota bacterium | reverse complement strand
CTCCGACCCGGTTTCGGTCTCCACCACCATCTCACCATCGCGCACTTCAGCAGGGGATGTGCGATAGGCAATCCTTAGTTGACCCTCTTCACCCGCATTGGTCAGATCGGTGGCGTTCTTGATCTTTGCCTTCGCAAAATCGGTGCCGCGATTGAGAATGGTGACAGTGTTGCCTAATGCGGGGTCAGTCGCGAGGCCAAGCGCGTTTTCGATCCCTGCATCGCCGGTTCCCACGACAATGATGTTCTTATCGATATGGTCTTCTGGATCATCGAGCTGCGGTGTGATCATGGGGTGATCAGCCCCTGGACAGCGCAGCTTATTGGGATTTCCTTGAGTTCCAATTGCCAGAATAATCGTCTCAGCGCGGATTGTCTCACCATCTTTCATGGCAATGGTGAAATCGCCCTTTTCGCCCTCGACCGAGATGACTTCCGCGTTGAGCCGCGTGTTTATCTCAAAGTCCTGAACCTCGTATTCAGGAGGTGGAATACGATCATCATCAATCCGGCAATGCTTGTTCCAAATGCCAAGGATGCGCTCGCGAGTACCCTCTTCGAACTCCATCCCTTCATGGACACCCTCCGCATATCCTCCGCCGCGTAGCGCAAGATCTGAAGGGGTCGCCATCACGTGCTTACCCTTTTGGTATTTGAAGATCGTATCAGAAAGGTGATCGGTCTTTTCGAGCAGGACGTGAGTAAGACCGCGCATTGCGGCCTGTCCCGCAGCACTCATCCCGGCAGGGCCGGACCCAATAATGGCGACTTTATACAAGTCAGACAATCTATCCCCCCCCTTTTGGATAGATTACGCGTTGTTGCCATCACGGAGACGGCATATCCCAATGCCCATACAATTGCCGGTTTTGCCTTCAGATGCTAGTGTAAAATGCACAGAAACTGACGAAATCAATGCGAATGAGGGTGTATGGGGGACAATTCGGAAGAGCGGTCTCAATCCAATGTGGGTTGGTATTTGCTTTTGGGTGCAGCTTTGCTCGCGGCGACCTCGATCGGTTACAATATCTATTCGAGCGGTGAGAGCCAAGCACCCGTCGAGGTTGCAAGCGACGGATTGCCAACCATTGCTGAGCTGCGTGAGGCCGCTGAGGCTTCCAGCGATGACGCGCAGCCGTGGAGCGAGCTTGGCTTTGCACATTTTGAGCGCGGTGAGTTTTCCGACGCAGTAGGCGCCTATGAGAAAGCGGTGGCGATCGATGACACGTCGGCCTCGCTTTGGTCTGCCCTGGGTGAGGCAAGGGTCATGGCTGTCGACGCGGCGGTTCCCGACGCCGACCCGCTTCCTCCGAGTGCACTTGATGCCTTTGTCAAGGCGTTGGAACGCGATGCTAGCGATCCGCGCGCGCGCTATTTTATGAGTGTGAAGAAGGATTTAGATGGTGATCATGAAGGTGCGATAGCAGGTTGGCTGGACTTGCTTGCTGATACACCAGTAGGTGCGCCATGGGAGACTGATGTGGTGCGCACCATCGAGCAAGTGGCTGCGATTAATGAGATCGATATTCAGGATCGTCTTGCGAACGCAATTGAGGATCGGACACCGGAGATTGCGATTCCCGGATCTGGTGAAGCTGCTGGTGTTGCGGCATCGGCGACCGTGCGCGGGCCTACCGCTGCACAGGTCGCAGAGGCGCAGCAAATGTCACCTGGCGATCAGGAGGCGATGATTGCGGGCATGGTCGCCGGGCTCGAGGCGCGGCTCAAAGATGATCCGAGCGATCTTGATGGCTGGGTGATGCTGATGCGCAGTCGTATGACTTTGGGTGAAACAGGCAAGGCGCGCGATGCGCTGGCGAAGGCGGTCGCAGCCAATCCGGGGGACGTGGATGAGTTGCGCAGACAGGCGGCTCAACTCGGCGTTCAGTAAGTCAGCAAGAGAGGGCACTTCCCGTGAAAGGCGCCCCCTCTTTTTGGATTAAATTGAACTTCTTGTTCAGACCACCCCAAACGCCAGCATCGCATCGGCTACTTTCTTGAAGCCCGCGATGTTTGCGCCCTTAACATAGTCGACATAGCCATCACCTTGGTCGCCATATTCAGTGCACTTTTCGTGAATGCCCGCCATAAGGTCGGTCAGCATGTCGCCTAGCCGTTCCTGGTTCCAGCTGATGCGCTCAGAGTTCTGGCTCATTTCCAAACCTGAGACGGCGACGCCGCCAGCATTGGCGGCTTTACCTGGGCCATACATGATCTGGGCATCGTGGAAGACTTTCACGCCTTCAAGCGTGGTCGGCATATTGGCTCCCTCAGAAACGCCTTTAACACCGTTCGAAACGAGTGTTTTAGCCTCGTCCTCATTGAGCTCGTTCTGTGTCGCGCATGGTAACGCCAAATCTGCCGCAACGCCCCAGGGACGACCTTCATGGAAGCTCGCTCCGGAGAACTCATCGGCATATTCTTTGATCCGACCGCGTTTGACCGTCTTCAAGTGTTTAACCCAATTGATCTTCTCTTGATTGATGCCGTCGGGGTCATGAATAAACCCGCCCGAGTCTGACAATGTCAGTACCTTGCCCCCCAGCTGCACGATCTTCTCCGCCGCGTGGGTTGCCACGTTGCCTGAGCCTGAGATGACAGCCGAGTGCCCAGCAACATCAAGATCCTTGTGCTTGAGCATGTTCTGCAGGAAGTAGACCGCGCCGTAGCCCGTTGCTTCGGGCCGCATTTGTGAGCCGCCATACTCCTGACCCTTACCGGTTAACACACCTTCCCAGCGATTAGTAAGCCGCTTGTATTGACCAAACATATAGCCAATCTCGCGTCCACCCACGCCGATGTCGCCTGCTGGCACGTCAGTGTTGGGCCCGATGTGACGATAGAGCTCCGACATAAAGCTCTGGCAGAAACGCATCACTTCGGCGTCAGACTTACCCTTAGGGTTGAAATTAGCGCCGCCTTTGCCCCCGCCCATTGGAAGCCCAGTAAGCGAATTTTTGAACGTCTGCTCGAATGCCAGGAATTTAAGCACGCTCTCAGTCACCGAAGGGTGGAAGCGAATACCGCCCTTATAGGGACCGATCGCATTGTTGTTTTGAACCCGCCAGCCGCGCTGAACGCGGATATTGTGGTTGTCATCTTCCCAGCATACGCGGAACGACACAATCCGATCAGGCTCTGCAATGCGCCGCAAAATCTGCGCTTCATGATATTCGACCTTATCGGCCATGAACTCAAAAATATCTTGAGCCACCTCATGGACGGCTTGGACAAATTCGGATTGCCCAGGATTGCGCTTTTTCACGCCTTCCATGAATTGCGATAGATTTACATGATCTGAAACCGGCATTCTTCATCCCCCCTTTGCGAATAATACGACCGTTTGGCCCTTGTTTTTCGCGGATGTTAATATCAGCCCAAATTTCGGGTGGCGCAAGTGAAAGGTTACACATTTGCCTGCTTCGGCCACTCGTCACTTAGCTTACATTGGTGCCGTTGTTGGGTGGTGGGGTTGCATTCGCTGGGCCAACCCTTGTAGGCACTACCATCAAGCAAGCGAGCCCACCGAGAGGCACGCGGCTGGGCTCTGAAGAACGGTCCGGCACTAACCGGGCCACTGTGACGGGCCTAAACGCGGAACGCATTTTTCATGACCAGCCCCAGAGCTGACCAAGCAAACGCTGACACATCCGTAACCAGCGATAATCCCATAGCACCACCTTTGGTGGAGCTGCCGATTGAGACGCATGATCGCGGATTTTACGATGGTTTCAGCCGTGAAGTCACGATCCCTGCCAAGATCATCGTTTCGCTTGTGATCCTCTGGGCGATCTTTTTTCCCGTCAATGCGCTTGCAACTTTGGAGATCGCGAATTCGACCATCATCAGCGCCTTCAGCGGATGGTACGTCTATCTCGTCGCTTTTCTGGTGATCAGCAGCGCGGTGCTCGTCTTGGTGCCACGAATCGGCAGTCTGCGACTGGGTTCACCGGGTGAAGAGCCTGAGTTCTCACGGGCTTCGTGGTTCTCCATGCTGTTTGGTGCAGGGATCGGCATCGGGATGCTGACTTTCTCAACCGGAGAACCGCTCGCGCATTTCACCAATAATCCGGATATTATTCGCGGCACGATTGAGGCGCGGTCCGCAGAAGCCGTGCGTCCTGCCTATATCTATACTTTTCTGCATTGGGGCTTTGGTGCCTGGTGCACTTATGCGCTGGTAGGATTGGGGATCGGCTATGTGGCGCATAGAAGGGGGCTTCCGCTTACCATCCGGTCAAGCCTCGCCCCGCTGTTTGGTGAGCGCCTATCTGGCATGCCTGGTCATGCGGTCGATGTGGTCGCAGTCGTAGCGACTATTCTGGGTGTCTCTTACACGCTGGCCTTTGGGGTGCAGCAATTTGTGGCAGGCCTTTATCGCATCGGGTTTGGAGATTGGTTGATGGTCCAGAGCGCTCATGGCAGTGGGCTCACTGCCTCGACAGGTGCAATTATTATGGCACTGCTGATCTTGGTCGGCGCGTCAACTCTGAGCGCACTGTCCGGCGTTGGCCGCGGGATCAAATGGCTTTCCAACATCAATATGGCTCTATCCTTTGGACTTTTGACGCTGTTCGCACTTGTCGGCTCAGGCCTTTATGGTCTTCAGCTACTAAGCGTGGGAATTTGGGATTATGTCGTAAACCTGCCGGCGCAATCGCTTACTCTGTTCCAGGATGATGGCAGCGAGACTGCTGCAGCTCTTGTTGATTGGCAGCTTGGCTGGAGCGTCATGTACTGGGCCTGGTGGATCGCCTTTGCGCCATTTGTGGGTATGTTCATCGCTCGTATTTCCCGCGGACGAACCATCCGAGAGTATGTGCTGGGTGTGGCACTCGTGCCATCGCTGATGTGCTTTGTTTGGATGGCACTTGTGGGGGGAACAGCGATTGATCTGGAGCTAAGCGGGGCCGCAGGTGGCACAATTGCGGATGCCCCTATGGCCGACCAACTCTTCGCAACGCTTGCCTTGTTGCTTGAGCCCGGCACGGCGGCTGTGATCTCAGCCCTTGTAGTCGTGTTGCTGATGACCTATCTGATCACCTCTGCCGATAGCGCTATCCTTATTGTCAACACGATCAACGGCGCGGGAGATAACGAAGGCTCGCGGCGTTACCATATCCTCTTTTGGGGCATGGCATTGGCGTTTGTGGTAGGCTCCATGCTTATACTTGGCGGGATTGAGGCGATCCGAATTACCATGATAATTGGCGCTTTGCCGTTTTCTCTTGTTCTCGCGGCGATGTGTGCTGCGATTATCAAGGCGGTTGTGTTCGATCTGATCCGCAAGAAGCACGGCGTGCCGACCACGGCTGAGGCGTGTGAGAACTGGAGTGGAGAAGTCACAGTCTCCTGATAACTTCCATCAACACTTCAATAGTAAAAGTAATTACTCAATAATATCATGTAATACTTTAAATATAGTAAGTATATTTGATTTTACTTAAAAAACTTACAGAAAAATTCTCGATAGTACATGAGTAGTCTTCTGCGAGTGCAGAGATTTGAGTGTATATCTTTACATTGTTGTTTCAATGCAACACTCAAGTAGAGCTTTCGGAAATGCCGGGCTCGGCTGTGGCCAGCCCCTTGTACTCTTGTTACCTGCCTTTCCGCCCGCCCCGTAATTTGCGTTTTTTGTGAACTATGTTGAGCGCGCTTTCCTGGATGACGTGGTGCGTCGCTTCGCGCCTTTCCCCATCCGCAGGTTAAGAGGAATAAATAATGAGGAACATTGTAACCGGCGCCTCGCTGAGCGCGCTGGCGGTCGCCATAGTATCACCTGCCGCAGCGCAAGAAACAGAGCAGCCTGCCGCTGAAGAGCGTCAAGGTGGTGTTGGCACCATCGTAGTCACCGCACAGCGTCGCAGCGAGGATCTGCAAGATGTGCCGATCTCAGTCTCGGCCATCGGTGAAGAGCAATTGGATGAGCTCAACATTGATACGTTTGAAGACTATCTTGACCAAATTCCGTCGGTGACAGCAGGCGGTAATGGCCCGGGCCAAAGCACGATCTATATCCGTGGTTTAGCATCAACCACGCCAAATATAACCGTTGCTGGTGTGGCGGGACTGGCTCCGAACGTTGCGCTTTATCTGAATGACCAACCGCTCTCGCAGCCGGGCCGTAACCTTGACGTCTACGCTGCTGACTTGGCGCGGATCGAGGTGCTTTCAGGGCCGCAGGGTACACTGTTTGGCGCAAGTTCGCAGGCGGGCGTCGTGCGTCTTATTACTAACAAGCCTGACCTCTCGGGTTTCGCTGCCAAGTCCTCAGCTGGCGTCAGCTTCACCAAAGGCGGTGAAGCGAGTTATCAGGGTGAGTTCATGATCAACGTGCCAGTGAGTGACACGTTCGGTCTTCGCGGCGTCGCTTATCTCGATGATCAGGGCGGCTACATCGACAATGTTCAGGGTACGCGCGACCTCACTGAGAGTGCACGCTTCCGGCCAGAAGGGACTGTGCGCGCCAATGGTGTCCCTGTCTCGGCGGTACGTGCCGGATTCCAGTCGACCTCTGATCTTTCAGGCGTGACCTTCCTTCAGGCTGACAATGCAGGGCTTGCTCAGGATAACTTCAACGACACCACCTATGCCGGTTTCCGGGTTAGCGCGCTTTGGGAAGTGACGCCTGATTGGACGATCAATGTCTCTCACCAGCGCCAGAGCCTTGAATCCGACGGCGTCTTCTTCGCTGATCCGACGCTTGATGGGCTCGGCGATCTTGAAATCGAACGCTTTGAGGAGGACCGTCTCGAAGACGACTTCTCCAACACCAGCTGGACCGTCGAAGGCCGCATTGGTTGGCTCGATGTGATCTACACAGGGGCTTACACCGACCGCGAAAGCGAGCAGCGTGCGGACTACACTGACTATCTGTTTGCCGGGCAATATCTGCCCTATTATATCTGTGATGGTTCGGTCACCTATCCTGGTGCCGCTGCACCAAGCGGTACGTGCCAGGCTCCCAATCTTTTCATCAACTCGTTCTCTAACACCGAAGTTTTCACGCAGGAGCTGCGTTTCAGTACGCCTGATGATTGGCGTGTAAGGTTCCAGGGCGGTGCGTTCTATTCCGATCTCAGCCTTGAGGAGCGTGTGGACTTTGCCTATCCGGGAAATGTTATCGCACAACCGTTTGGCCCATTTGCAACTAACTTCCCACAGACGACTGGCTTCTTCTCTGATCCTGGACCGTTCCCGGCTGAAACTATCTTCCGAAACGACATTCGCCGGACTGATGAGCAATTCGGCATTTTTGGTGAAGCCAGTTTCGACATCGTTCCAGACTTGCTCGCCGTGACGCTCGGTGCGCGGTACTACGATGTTGAAGTGGACTTTGAAGGTAGTGCAAACGGCTCTTTCTGTAACTCTGGCGCGGCACAAGATGCGAATGCGTTCGGCACCAATATTAGCGATTTGTATGACGGGGACGGTCAGTTCACCTTCATTGGGTCATGCAATGCGGCTCTGCGTCAGACATTTGATCTGAACGACAGCATTGCCGATATTGAAGCGGCAGGCCTTTCAACTGCGCAGGCGACCCAGGTTTTCAACGCAATCCGCGCACCCGATGTGGCAGAAACCAGCGGTGTGATTTTCAAGGGCACCGTCACTCTGACGCCTACGCCCGATATGCTGTTCTATGCGACATATTCGGAAGGCTTTCGTCCCGGTTTTCTCAACCGCCCCGGCGGTGCAGTGGGTGCTGGTGGATTTGTGGTCCCGTTTGAGCTCGAAACCGATGAGGTGGAAAACTACGAAATCGGTTGGAAACTCGACCTAGCGGATGGTCAGTTCCGATGGAACGGTTCAGCCTTCTTCGTGGATATCTCCAACCTGCAGACGCAGATTTTCGATCCATCGATCACAAATCTGTTTTTCTCGTCGAACGCTGCGGATGCCGAGATTTACGGTATTGAGTCCGATTTTGTGATCGCACCTTATGCGACGCCGGGCCTGACCTTTGCGGGTGCGTTCTCGATCCTCGACACTGAAGTAACGGAGATCTTAATCCCCACAAACGATGTGATTCTTGGCAGCGATCTTGCTTATGCACCAAGCTTCCAGGGCAATGTGCGTGCCCGTTATGAGTGGGATTTGTCGGATGCGCTGGAGGCCTTCATTCAACCGCAGATGACCTATTCGGCATCGAAGCTCACGGATATCATCGCGATCAACAGCATCCGGCTGGACAGCTATACGACCTTCGATCTGTCGGTGGGAGTAAAAGCGGATCAGTGGAGTTTTGAGGTCTTCGGTGAAAACCTGTCGGATGAGCGTGCGGAAATCTCCGGTATCTTTGGCAACGACCGAGAGCGCATCATCACCAACCGTCCACTGACGGTTGGGATGCGGGTTTCGTTCGACTATTGATCGAGACCTACACTACAAAAGCGGCGGGAGTGGCAGCTGTTCACTCCCGCCGCTTTGCTGTCTAAGGAGCGCTGATGAGCCGCGAACAGCAACTTCAATCGGCACAGAAGGCGCTTCAAGCTGGTCAATTTGACACGGGGCTTGAGGCTGCGCAACGGTTGCTTAAAGATAATGTAGCCGATGGTGAGGCGCTCTATATTGCGGCAGTGGCATGCCGCTACCTGAAGCGGTTCGAGGAGGCTTCGGAGCATTTAAGAGCGCTCCATTCTGTGATGCCTGAATATGGCCGTGCCTGGCAGGAGCAAGGGCATCTTGCGCTGGCGCGCGGAAACAGTGGAGCAGCGCTCTCAGCCTTTACCCGGGCTACGCGGTTCAATCCCGCGCTTGAAGCAAGTTGGCGCGAGCAATTTCGGCTCGAAGCAGCTGCGGGTCGCATGGAACAAGCAAATGCTGCCAAGGCACAACAAGAGCGATTAGCGAGGCTTCCGCGAGAGTTGGTGGCAGTCACCAATCACCTGGCAGAAGGCCGGATTGCCCGGGCTGAAGAAATCTGTCGTTATTACTTGCGTACCCATCCGACCCGAGATGCGGCGCATATTGAAGGGATGCGGCTACTTGCCAAAATTGGGATTGAGCTGGGCGTGCTGGATGATGCGGAGTTTCTGCTTGAAAGCGCCGTCGAGTTCTCCCCCGACGATGTACAATTGCGGCTCGATTATATTGATGCCCTGCGCCGGCGGCAGAAATCCGCCGAGGCGCTGGAGCAAGCGGAGCTTCTCATCAAGCGCGATCCCGACAGCCCGGTCTTCCAATCGCGGCTTGCGATCGAACGCATTCAGATGGGCGATTATGATGGCGGGCTTGACCTCTTCGACAAGGTGCTCGCCAAGCTCCCAAATGACCCCGCCAGCCTCACCAGCCGCGGCCATGCGCTCAAGACCAAGGGCGACCGCGGCGAGGCTGAAGAGAGCTACCGCGCTGCGATTGCCGCAAAGCCCGGCCATGGTGATGCCTATTATGCGCTGGCGAATCTCAAAACCTACCGCTTTGAAGCCGCCGAAATTGCGGCAATGCGCCAGCAGGTTGAACGCAGCGACCTGGCCTTCATGGACCGTGTTCATCTCCACTTCGCGCTTGCTAAAGCCATGGAGGATGAGCGCGATTTTGGGGCTGCATTCACGCATTACGATGCGGGCAACGGTCTCAAGCGTACACAGACCCGCTACAAGGCTGAAGCGATGTCAGCTGAGCTGGCTAAACAGCGGGAATGGTGCACTGCAGAGCTGTTTACCAAGCACATGGGAGCCGGTCATTCTGCTCCCGATCCGATCTTCATCCTTGGTCTGCCGCGTGCCGGTTCGACCTTACTCGAGCAGATCCTGGCAAGTCACAGCCAAATTGATGGGACGCTGGAGCTGCCCAATATCTTGGCGCTGGCTCACCGTTTGCGCGGACGCAAAGCAGGGCATTCGCTTTACCCGCAAGTGCTGCATGATCTGGCGGCGGAGCAACTGGAAAAGTTCGGCGCAGACTTCATCGCAAACACCCGCATCCACCGCCAAGACGCGCCGTTCTTTATCGATAAAATGCCCAACAACTTTCGGCATATCGGGCTGATTCATCTGATCTTACCCAATGCCAAGATCATTGATGCCCGCCGCGCGCCATTGGATTGCTGCTTCTCTGGGTTCAAGCAGCTATTCGCCGAGGGACAAGAGTTCACTTATGGGCTGCATGAAGTGGGCCAATATTACGCCGACTATGTCGATTTGATGGAGCATTGGGACCGCGTGCTTCCCGGTAAAGTTCTGCGGGTCAAGCATGAGGACGTGCTCGACGACCTGGAGGGGCAGACCCGGCGGATGCTCGATTTCCTCGAAGTCCCGTTTGAGGAGCAATGCCTTGCCTTCCACAAGACTGATCGAGCTGTGCGAACGGCTTCATCAGAACAAGTGCGCCAGCCAATCAATCGCAAGGGGCAGGACGCCTGGAAGCCATTTGAGCCATGGCTTGATCCATTGAAAAAGGCGCTGGGCGACCTTCTCTAGTCCGTGTTGCACAACATGCGAGGTGACACGTGTGTCACCCTTTTCCTACAAGTCCCCTTATAAATCTCACAATTTCAGATATTTAAAAATTTCCAAAGGTGACACTTTGTTGGCAGAGTTTCATCACGCGATTCAGATTTGAAAGAGCCGCAGTCATAGTGCCGCACTTTCGCCATGTAGGAAAATCCTTTTCTGGACTGCGCCTCACATGAGCGGTGAACCCTTCGGCACCTGCTTATCAGGAGCAGCCAGCACAATTGCGCCATCAGAATCCTCGAAACCCAGCACCAAAATTTCGCTCATAAACGGGCCGATCTGACGTGGGGGGAAGTTCACCACCGCCATCACCGTTCGGCCGACAAGTTCGTCAGGCTTGTAGTGGATTGTGATTTGTGCGGAGCTTTTCCTGACGCCGATTTCATCGCCAAAATCGACCCATAATTTGATGGCGGGCTTGCGGGCCTCGGGGAAAGGTTCCGCGCGCACAACTTCGCCGGTGCGAATGTCCACCTTGAGAAAGTCATCGAAGGAAATCTCCGCCATTTCTGCTCCCTAGCATTGCGAGTCGTTCTCGCTTTGAAATTGGGGTTTCACAAGATAGATTGCAGATAGCAACTTAGAAAAGTGCCAAAATAAAGACGACGAGAGAAGAGAAATGGCCAATTTTATCCTCAATGGGGAGCCGGTCAGCGTGGATGCTGAGCCGGACATGCCGCTTTTGTGGGCGGTGCGAGAGAAGGTTGGGCTCGTGGGTACCAAGTTCGGTTGTGGCGTCGCAGCCTGCGGGGCGTGTACGATGCATCTCGACGGCGAACCGGTCCGTTCCTGCTCTACGCCGATCAGCTTGGCCGAGGGACGCGCAGTCACCACGATTGAAGGGATCGGTAAGGAGGACGGTTCTCTAACAGCGATCCAGCAGGCCTGGATTAGCGAGCAGGTGCCCCAATGCGGATATTGCCAATCGGGCCAGATCATGAGCGCAACCGCGCTTCTGCGTGAAAATCCTGCACCGAGTGATGCGGACATCGATGAAGCGATGCGCGGCAATATCTGCCGCTGTGGCACTTACACCCGGATCAGGCGGGCAATCAAAGTGGCGAGTGGGCAAGCCGAACCACGTCGGGAAGAGGAGGCCTGATCGATGAACGATATGTCTCCTGAGAAGAAAGAGCGTTCAAGGCTCGCCAAATGGAGCCGCCGCGGCTTTATCGGTGCTGGGGTACTCGCTGGTGGCGGCCTGCTGATTGGTATAGGCGTGCGTCCCGGCAACCCGATTGGCAAGCTGGCGCCCAAGGTTGCAGCCGGAGAGGGCGAGCAGCTGGTCAACAGCTGGGTCAAGATTGACCTCGACAATATTGTCACCGCCATCGTTCCGCATTGCGAGATGGGGCAGGGCGCGCATTCCGTGCTGGGCCAAATGCTGGCAGATGAGCTTGATGCCGACTGGGAGAAGGTCCGCGTTATGCAAGCGCCCGCCGATGGCTCTTATGTCGTCACGGACACGGCTCGCATGTTCGTTGCACCTTTCACCATGAACGCGGCTGATTGGATTGAGCCCACATGGAACGGTCTCTTCACACAGATTTCGCGGTTTGCTGATGCAATGATCACCGGAGGTTCTTCCTCGATCCGCACGACGGGTCAGCACTCGATGCGCATCGCCGGAGCTGCCGCGCGTAACATGCTGGTCGGCGCGGCAGCGGATGAGTGGGGCGTGCCTGCTGGTGAAGTTACCACCAAAGACAGCATGCTGTTCCACAAGCCATCAGGCAATTCTGCAAGCTACGCGGAGTTTGCAAGTGCGGCTGCCGAGCAGCCAATGGACCACACACCAACACTCAAAACCCGTGATCAGTATCGCCTGATGGGGAAGAGCAAGGCGCGTACTGATATCCCGGCCAAGATTAACGGAACAGCGGAGTTCGGCATCGATTCCGTGCCGGAGGGGCTCGACCTCTCCTATGCCGCTGTGGTTCGTCCGCCGGTGCCGGGGACAGAAGTGGTGAGTATGGATGCCACCCAGGCCAAGACCATGAAGGGCGTGCTGCAGATCCTCAATATGGGCAATTTCGTCGCTGTGGTGGCGGACAGCTATTGGCAGGCGCAGCAGGCAATCAACACAATTGCGATTGAGTGGAGTCCTTCCGAAAGCCCGGTTAAGACAATGGAAGACCAATACGAGGTCTTTGCGGCGGCTTTGGATGAAGCGGGCGAGACGGGCGGTGATGAGGCCGCTGCCAAAGGCAACGCGCAGGAAGCGCTGGGCAAGGCTGCCAAGACGCTCAAAGCTGAGTATCGTGTCCCCTATCTTGCCCATGCCCCGATGGAGCCGATCAATTGCACAGCCCATGTGGCGGATGGGAAATGTGACATCTGGGCAAGTACGCAAGTGCCTCTTATGGCGCGCAGCGGGGTTGCCTCAACGCTGGGTATGGCTGCAGAGGATGTGACCGTGCACCATCCGTATCTTGGCGGGGGATTTGGCCGGCGTCTGGGTGCGGAAGAAATGGCCATGGCGGCGCGGGTTGCGGCGGCAACCGGCTATCCGGTCAAGATGATCTGGAGCCGCGAAGAGGATACCCAAAAGGCGCTCTATCGCTGTGCGGACACGGCCCGTATGCGGGCGGGACTGGACGAGGATGGCAAGCTGGTAGCCTTCGATCATGCCTTCACTCAGCGCCACGATCCGGCCGAAGCTTGCGTACCCGCCATGTACAATATCGCCAATACCAGTGTGCGCGTCGCTGCCGCAAATCTGCATTTGCCTTTCCAGGCATGGCGCTCGGTCGACCATTCGCAGCAGGGCTTTTTTATCGAGAGCTTTATTGATGAAGCAGCCCATGCAGCGGGCCGCGACCCATTAGAGTATCGGCTTGAGATGCTCGAAGGATCACCACGCCATTTGGCAGTATTGGAGAAGGTTAGAGAGATCAGCGACTGGGATGTTCCTATGTCAAACGGGCGCGCCAAGGGCGTCGCCATCGTTGAGAGTTTTGGTACGATCGTCGCCGAGGTGGTCGAAGTCGATATGTCGTCAGGTAAGCGACAGCTGCAAAACGTCTGGGCGGTCTGCGATGCGGGCTATGTAATGAACCCGGACGGCTTCAAAAACCAAATTGAAGGCGGCGTCGTGTTCGGCCTCACCGCTGCCATGTACGGCGAACTCAACTTGCAAGATGGTGCGATAGTCGAGAGCAATTTCTGGGACTATCAGATGTTGCGCATAGATGAGACGCCGAACATTGAGGTCGCGCTGATCAATAGCGGCGATGTGCCAATTGGTGGGGCTGGGGAGCCGGGCCTGCCACCCGCAGCACCTGCTTTTGCCAATGCGATTTTCGCCGCCACGGGCAAGCGCTTGCGAACTTTGCCAATAGCCAAGCAATTCGGGTAAAAAGCGGTGAAGCGAAACAAATCGACCGTTCCTTTGATACTGCTAGGCGCAGCCGCTGCATGTAGCTCTGAGGAGCCCCCGGAAGTAGCAGAGCAGATCATCGTGCGGGAACGCGGTGCGTCCGAAGCAAGCGAACAGGAACCGGCACAAGCAGACTTGGCTGAAAGCCCGGTACTTGTGAGCGAATAGAACCGCCATTGGACCTCTCTAAGACTTGTCATTTCTTGGGCAACGCGCAGGCTGTGGGCCAGCGCATAGTGCTTGTCACGGTTTGTGCCGTGGAAGGTTCTTCGATGCGCAACCCTGGGACTATCATGGGCGTATCCGAAGATGGTGATTTCGCTGGATCTCTGTCTGGCGGCTGTATTGAAAATGCGGTGGTGGCCGAGGCATTGGAAGTGTTGGAACAAGGATCACCGAGAGTGGTGCGTTTCGGCACGGGCTCGCCCTATCTTGATATCAAGTTACCATGTGGCGGCGGGCTGGATGTGTCGTTTCATGCTATTGAAGACCCCGGCTTTATCGCTGCTTGCCTTGCCTCAATTGCGGCGCGCGAGCCTTTCTCCATCGCCGCTGGTCAAGAGGGAGTTGCACACTTTGGGGGGTGGCAAAAGGCAACTTTCGAGCCTGCCACTTGCGCTGCGACTTTCGGCCATTATCCCGCTCCGAACATTCAGATTATTGGTCATGGCGCGAGCGTGGAGGCGCTGGCATCCATGGCGGTAGCGTTTGGTTGCAGCACCCGGATATTGACGCCCGATCAACGCCTGATCGAGCAATTGGGTGAGCGCGGTATCAAAGCGCAGAGCTTGTCGCGGATCAATCAAATTGAGCTCTTACAGAGCGACCTGTGGACCGCCAGCGTGTTCCTCTTCCATGATCACGATTGGGAAATCGATTTGATGGAAAAAGCACTCTCCATGCCGCACTTCTACCTCGGCGCGATGGGCGGGAAGCGCGCGCATGCCTTTCGCTGCGAGGCGCTCAGCGCGCGCGGTGTGACGCCAGAACAACTCGATGGTATCCGCGCGCCCGTCGGCCTGTTCCATTCCTCGCGCGATCCCCACACTCTGGCGCTATCAACGCTTGGTGAAGTGATCCGTACCTATGAGGAGACCTCATGGGCCGACGTTTAGGAGTGGCGCTTTTGGCGGCGGGGGCCTCTCGCCGCTTTGGCGAAGCAGATAAGCTGGCGGTGGATTTTCGCGGTGAAAGGTTGGGCGAACATGCGGCTCTTGCCCTTGCGGGCGTGGGATATGTGCAAGGTTGGGTGATAACCTCCGCACCGGACCACCCGTGCGAGCGAACCTGGCGCTCTTGTGGTTTTACACCTCTCATCAATCCAAATGCGCACAAGGGAATGGGCACGTCGGTAGCGCTTGCTGCCAAGGTAGCTGAGCAGGCCTCGCTGGACGGGCTGCTTATCGCGCTGGGCGATATGCCGCTTGTACCGCAGGAGCATTTCGAGGCCTTGATTGACGTATGGGACGTGTCCGAACCCATCGTGGTTTCAGCAAAAGGCGATGTGCGTATGCCGCCCGCCTTGTTCAGTTCAGGCCAGTTCAAGGCGCTCCAGCAATCAACCGGTGACCAAGGCGCGCGGGTGTTGATCGAGCAGGGTCTTGCGATCCCATGCCCGCCCGGCTGGCTCAAGGATGTAGACCGCCCCGAGGATTTTTAAGGCTACTTATTCCAAACCAAGAGCCCCCAAATCCATTGTCGCTGCATTATAGCTTGCCTCTGCAAGCCTACCGTTGAGATTGGCTCTAATCTGACGGATTTGCGCATCGGCTGCGGTCTCTTCCCGCACATTGACAAGGAAGAAGTCCCCCGCACCCAAGCGAAATCGCCGCCTTTCTGCAGTGACCATAGCATCGGCCTGTTCGACCTCATTCTCAGCCAGACTCGCCAAGCGTAGCGCCGCGTTTAGATTGGTGAGAATGTTATCAAGCTCGACCGATATCCGATCGGTAATCCGGCGTTCGCGCAGTTCAATCTCGCGTAACTCCGCCTCTGCCCGCCGCAGCCGGCCGCGAGCAGTGCGCCTTTGTAATGGTACGCTGAAAGTCACGCCCACCACTGTATCGGTGGAATCAAAAGTCGGCCCACCGTCGCCAACCGCTCCAAAATCGCGTGAGAGTTCGGCAGTGAAATCCAGCTGAGGTTGGAGGTCGTTTTCGCGCAAGGCCACTTTGTTCTGTGCCCGCTCCAACGCGATCTTGAAATTCTGTAGTTCGGGCCTGTTGGCAAGCACATCACTGCGCTGGGCGTTTAGTAGGGCCTGCATATCGGGCAAGCGCGCGAGCATTTCTTGGCTGGGTAACTGGGCGCGTGTCGGCACAATCAGTTCCCCGTCAACTGAACGCAGATAATAGCTCAAGGAGGTTGCAGCCGTTTGAAAATTGCGCTGCGCTTCGGCCAGTAAGGTTCTGCGACGAATGACGTTTTGTTCGTTTTCGGTAAGCGCAATGCGTGGCGTTGCACCTTCTTGAACCTGCCGAGCAAGGCCAATTGCACGTGCTTCAGCAATCTCTAGAAGCTCTTCATAGACCCCGATTTCCTGACCAGCTGCGACCCAGCGCCAATATGCCATCAGCGCTTCGTGCTGAACTTTGAGCTGGACTAATAAGACATCAAGCTGCGCCTGACTGCTTGCAAGCCTGGTGTCTTCGACATTGAAACGCCGTTGATCGATCTGACGATTTCGAAGCAGCGAGAGAAGCCCGCCGATCTTGAATTCGCCCGCTTGATTGGTGTTGAAGATATTTTCGTAAATTGGGAAAGTGCCGTCGGACAGACGGTAAGTGCCAAACACTTGCGCACCAAAAGCAGAGATCGGTTGGCGCGCGCCGACCTCAGCATATCCGCCTGAAAACGTGCCGGTCACGCGGTCATAAGCTTCGCCTTCGAGTATTAGGTCAAAGGCTCCATCAGCCGCCAATTGATCCGAGCGGGCGGCGGCCGCCCGTGCAAAACTCTCCAGAATGCTGGGGAAGGTTAGCGCAGAGGATCGCAGCACGCTTTCAGGTATAAGCGGGCCCGTGGTCAATGCCTCTTCAAGGGGCTCCTCCAGGGCCGCGACATTTTGTGCCGCCAAAGGCGTGCAGAAGCAGAGCGCCGCCGCCAAGTGCGCAGCCGTGCCCAACAAGCGACGCATTATCAGGCTCCTAGCCCGCGTGTGCTCAAGGTCGTTGCGGTGTTCCGGGAAGATGGGACTTCTGGCGGGAAATTGTTGAGCTGTCGCCAGATTTCGTAGCCGACGGGAACGGTTTCCAAGAGAATCCATGCGCGCACCACCGTGCCGAAGCGCCCATAGGGCTCTGCTGGCCAAGCTTGCTCAGCATTTGGATCTTCGGCGACTAGAACTCGGAAGCGGCCGTCGGGCTGAGCAACTGGATCAACGGTTGTCACGATTCCAGGAAACGTGCCGATCGCGACCGAAGGCCAGCCGCTGAATTGGACTGCAGGCCACCCTTCAAATTCGATCCGCGCGCTCTCACCTGACTGGATAAGTGCGACATCGCGTCCATCGACGAAGACTTCGACGACGCGCGTATGCGCTTCGGGCACGAAAGTTGCGAGCACTTGTCCGGCGCTTACATATGTGGCGGCATCGCCCGCATTGATGCTCTGGATAAAGCCATCACGCGGTGCGGTGACAAGTTGTTCTGATTGCCGTGCAAGATTGGTTTCTGACCGCGCCAAAGCACCTTGCGCCTCAGCCACCCGGCCACGCATCTCTTCAACGCGAATCTGCGCTTGTTCATAATCGCGCCGTGCTGAAAGCCCCGCTTCGAACAACTCCTGCATCCGGCGAAGATCGATTTGCGCTGTGGCCAAAGCGTTCTGGGCAGTCTGCAGCTGGACCTCGACTTGCGCCCGCTCTGCTCGCAGTCGATCTACCAGATTGCGGTCGATATCAGCGATGCGGGCGATCGGATCTCCGCGCTCAACCCGGCTGCCATCTACCACGAACCACTCATCAATCCGCCCGGCAACTAGAGCGTTGATTTCTTGCTGGCGCTCATTGGGGTTGAGCGTGGTAACGACACCTCGGCCCGCTGTGGTTTGAACCCAAGGGACATTGATTAGGAAAAGTGCCGTGATTACAATCCCGATCAGCAAGGTCACCAGAACTGCACGAAAGACCCGGGGGGTGCGCACTGTTTTGAGTGCGGTGAATTTGTCACGATCCCGTTCGACATGAGCGAGCATTAGGCTTCTCTCACTGCGGTTGCGCTGGGAGCAGGGTAAAGACGCGGCCTTTTGGTGGTAAGGTTCAGATCATCGCCTTGCGCGATCAGAAACTCGCCAAAGTCGCCAAAACTCCTCTGTCTTCGCGCCTCCAAATAGAGGAATTGATCAAAGCCGAGATCCGCACGGCGACCGGAGAAATAGATCACTGTCGAATAGCGCTGACCACGCAGATCACGGATTGTACGGGCCAGATTGTCCTCTTCAACAAGGTCATAGAGTTGGCTCAGAACGAGTATTCTTGGACGCTCCAAGAGCGCATTGGCGAGCTTCAATTGCTGCAATTCCACCGCGGAAAGCGGCCAGCCAGTATAGGCAATCTGGGTATCCAATCCATTTTTGAGATTTGAAACGGTGTCGATCAGGCCCACCGTTTCGAGCGCGCCCATCATGCGTTTGCTGGCCGTATCTCGACAAGACAGCGCCAAGTATTCGCGGATGGTCATGCCAACAAAGCTCGGCCGCTCAAGGACATGGACGTCTTTGCGCAGGTTATAGGCCTCGATATCGCCGACATCGATGCCGCCGATAGTGATAAAGCCGCTAGTGGCGCGGCTGTGCAGTTTCAGAAGATTGGTAAATAGGCGCTGGATCCCATGGTTGCTTGCCTTCGCCATAACCATCGAACCGCTTGGAATTTCGAGATTGAATTCGATATCCTCGCCGCGCGCTGTCCCACTTGCACCTTTAAGCACCAAGGCATGGTCGTCACCACTCATCTCCGCAGCGCTGCCTGGTGGTTCCTGTTCCACATCGTAAAACAGGGAAATCTCTTCAATTGCCGCGCACAGATCATAAAAATAGGTAAGATAGGTGCCGAGCTGCGCCACACCAAAAAAAGCGACCGACAGCACCAGTTCAGCGGCTACCAGCTGACCCAGTGTCAACTGCCCCTGAATAACAAGCCATCCGCCGAGGCCAAGCAAAGCAGCGCTGGCCAAGGCGTAAAGTAGCAGGAAGGCCAGCGCTTGGGAAAAGTGTTGGCGGAAATGGCGCTTGTGCGCGTTCAAGTAATCGTGGGTGAATTGGTCGGTACGGGCAATCGCATGGTCAATCCGCCGTTGCGATTTGAAAAAGCCGTTCGAGCCACCGATGGTCTCAAGCCAATTGGCGGTTTCGTGTTTCGCATGAGATAGATCGATGCCAGTGCGGATCGCACGCGCGCCCCAAACCAGCCAGATCACCCAAATCAGCGCTGACATGACCAGTGTGAAAACCAGAAACAGCGGATGGTAGAGCGACACCAAGACAAACCCCACTGCCACTTGCAAGACCACCGAAAAACCACCGATAAACAGGACCGGGATCGCCTTTTGCACGATGATCACATCAAAATAACGATTGAACAGCGCGGATGATTTGCGATCAGTGAAAAAGGGATCTTGCGCATAGACCGATAGCAGCGAGATTTCTGACACCATCCGGGCGTAAAAGTGTCGTTGAAACAGCTCCATCAGATGGATCCGCAAAGCGTAGAGACTGCCAAACAGAATAAGCAATCCAAACAGGGTCAAGGAGAGAACCACCAAAGGAGCAGCCAAAGCTGTATTGGCGACTGTGTTGACCAGAAACTGGACAGAAATCGGGGTGGCGAGCGAAAGCAGGCTCACACCAATCCCGTAAACTAGCGCGAGCCCATAGAAACTACGCTCAGGGCGCAAGATTTCCATAAAAGTCCGGAAAAACTGGACCAGCGAGATTTGCGAGCCTTTACTGGGGGCTTGAAGAGCCATGATTGTCCTTTTGATCAATCAACCTGCAAATGCTGGCGTCCCTTTCCAGCGCGAGCGAAAATGTGCACTAATGTACGGACCAAACGCATGAGCTGGTGCTAATGTTCCGGCCTCAGTTACGGTGCGATTGAGCGATCTTTTATCGGTCTGGCGGTATAGGCTAGATAGCATATGGCAAGTGGCGTTGATCTATGGCTGAGCTGGCGAAACATGTGATGCTCGTGGGCGGTGGCCATGCACATGTTGCTGTGCTTGCTGACTGGATCACAAACGGGCTGCCCTGTGCCCGGGCAAGCCTGCTAACCCCTCATCGCTACCTGCGCTATTCAGGGATGGTACCTGGGTGGATCGCGGGCCAGTATGAGCGCGATGCGGGCCTTGTTGATGTCGCCGCTCTCGCCAAGCGCGCTGGCGCTCAATTGCTGCTTGGGCCATGTATCGGGATTGATCCAGAGGCTCACTGGGTCAAGACTGGCGGCGGACAAGTGATCGAATATGATGTAGTATCCTTTGATACAGGCGGCGTTGGGCGCGCGCAGAAAGTGCTCGGAAAAGACCCGCGGTTGCTGGATATCCGTCCGATAGACCGGTTTGTTGAGCGCCTGAATGAGCGGGCACTGGCTGAGCGTATCGCGGTAGTCGGGGGAGGCGCAGGCGGGGTGGAGATCGCCTTTGCTTTGCACAATCGACAAGGTGCCAGACTTAAACCGAGAGTTACGCTGGTGACGGGATGCGATGGGTTGCTGCCTGATCTCTCGACCAGAGTTCGGGACAGAGTTGCAGCGGAGCTTAACCGTCAGGGCATTACGGTATGGGAGGAAGATGCGCTGCTGGAAGCGGGTTCTCTGGGCACTGCATCAGGCGCCTTGGAACCTGTGGACTTGATTGTCGCAGCGCTCGGCAGCGGTGCGCCGGATTGGCCTGCGACAGGCGGGCTTGCGACTAATCCGCAGGGCTTTATCGCGGTGGATCGGCACCAGCGTTCCCTTTCGCACAGCAATGTCTTTGCGGTGGGAGACGTTGCGGCAAGGCAGGATCGCCATGTCGCCCATTCCGGTGTGCATGCGGTGATGGCGGGCCCACTGCTCGCACAAAATCTGCGCAGCGAGCTTTCCGGAAAAAGGCCGCGCGCGGTTTATCGCCCGCGCAAAGCGAGCCTTTATCTGCTGTCGACTGGAAATCGTAGCGCAATCCTGAGCTATGGCCCAATTTCTGCGCAAGGTCGCTGGGTCGCAAAGCTCAAACACAGCATCGACAACCGCTGGATTTCCCAATACCGCGCTTTGTCTAGATCCGTGTAACCACGCCCGTTTGCCTGGCGAATGCAGGGCAAGAGAGGGCAATCGGCTCGCGCAAAGGGGTTTTCGTGAAAAAGGTACTTATTCTTGCAGCACTATTGGCGTTGATTGCTGGTTATTTCATCTTTGATTTGGGTCAATATCTGACACTTGATGGGATCAAGGGCGTGGTTGATGAGGTGCAAGGTTTTTATGCTGAGAACCAGTTCTTGGTGCTTGCTGTGTTTTTCGCTCTGTATGTTGGTGTAACAGCGGCTTCTTTGCCGGGCGCAGCCATCATGACGCTGGCGGCGGGCGCGCTGTTTGGGTTGGTCCTGGGGACGATCCTCGTT
>JBCDKX010000032.1:0-21522 GCA_038746055.1 Pseudomonadota bacterium | reverse complement strand
CCTCATTGCTCTCCATCCCACCGTTGCAAGCGCTCAGTGTCAACTGGAGGGCAAGGAACACAATTGCCAGCGCCACCCGCCCACTTGCGCGGACTCCATCAGCAGCGCTGGTTGTTGCGATTGTCATTACTGGACGCGCATACTCTCGATCTCACGTTCCGCAAGATAGTCCTGCACACTCTTTTCGCCTGCCAAGTGACCTGCACCTACTGCGATAAAGACAGTGCCGGGCGTACTGGCGAGACGCTGCTCGATCCACTCGGCCCAATTTGCGTTCCGATCATACAGCAGAGCGTCAGCTAGGGCGGGATCGCTCAATTCAGCGTTCATGATATCAGCTAAGCCATCTGGGTCGCCTGCGACCCACTCCGCTACCATCGAGTCAATTGTTTCTTTAACCTTGGGCATCCCCTCAACCGCTTCCATCATGAAGGCAACCTGAGCTTCTTGCGGAAGACCATCGAAAATACCGATCTGAAATTCCGCCGTTTCCAACGCCTCTTGCGCGCGATCGCCAGCTTTCGAAATGATCACCTTGTCAACACCGGCATTGGGGTCATAGCCTTGCTGCATCAATGGGAGAACGGAGAGAGTCAGCCCAGCAAGCCATGGTTTCAGGGGATCAAACGCTTGCGGCGGCGCTCCAAGACCGGCCAGCGCAGCTTCATACGATGCGGTCTGCTCCTCATCTAGCAGTGAGCGCAGTGTGGTACCGTTGGTAAAGACGCCGCGCGATTGAGCAAGCTGTCCCATGGCTGCTTCGCTTGCCGGGTCCATAAGAATTTCGGTCACGACCGTATCCGAAGCGCTAAGCGCAGCATCAATCTCCGCATCATACCATTCCAATTCCCGCGGCAGCACGTGAACTGTTCCAAACATATAGATCGTGGTGTCTTCGTCCGACACCTTCCACAGGGCTGGACCGTCTGGACCGCTGGGCAAAGCTATCTCTGTTTCAGTTGCCTCTTCACCATGGCCATCCGCGAGGGCAGGGCTGGTTGCCAGCAGAGCTAGGTTTGCAGTGGCGGGAATAAGCAGAGATTTGAGTTTCATGGAAGTTTTCCTTTTCCTTTTTCATATTCGCAGAACAGCTCTGACGATAGAGTTAGGGATTCGCAGAGCCTTACGCAATCACGCTCCGATCTGTTCTTGCCAATACGATTCAAGACTGAGTTGTGTCGTCGAAAATTTCTTCAATTGGAATGCCAACCAAACGAGAGATTCGAAATGCAAGCGGGAGGGAAGGGTCGTGCTTGCCGGTTTCAATCGCATTGATTGCCTGACGTGATACATCAAGACGCGCGGCCAGCTCAGCTTGCGACCAGTTGCGTTCAGCGCGCAAGACTTTGAGGCGGTTTTTCAGAGTGCTGTCAGCTTTCTGCAGAAGTTTTCAGTAGCCGCCTTTGCGTTTTCTCCGCCGAAAAAAACAAGCTCCCGCCAAAGAATGCCGCGATGAACATGTACTTCAACTGTCCACATCGTCACCAGCCTGTCGAAGGTGTTGAGTTGCTATGACAGCGAAGAATATCGCCACCAATAGCAAGGTACCGTAATTCATAGCGAACGTGGGGTCTGATGAACCCTGCGGCTCATCTAGAACATATCGTCGGAAGCCGACCTCAATTCCCGCGCCAAAAAAAGTCACCAAGATCGCAACGATAAAGCTGGCGCTCACACCGGCTTGCCACAAACTGCGGATATATTCATCCGTGTTCCGGTACAAAATCATCAGGATCAAACAGGCAATCGTAACTGCGACGCTTATCAAGCCAAGAATATGAACGGGAGCTGGAATATCTGGTGCGGGGAACACCAACTGAAGGATCAGAAGAGCGGCAAAGGATGATCCGCCAAGAAAAGCGCTCAAAATAAATCTCTTTGCACGACGTTCTGTTCGAGTGACCCTTAATATCATGAAACCCCCGTACTCACACGCCACCGTCTTAATCTTACGGGCAAATTGGCTCACAAGAGACGTCGTGATCCATCGCGCACCACGTTTCTCTTGTGAGCCGTATTTGATATATCACCGGCTGATTGCGACCCGGCCGGAATGGTGTGACATATCAAACGTGAATCCTCGAGGAAATCAGCATTCGGTTATTCTGTCTCGCTCTGCGAGATATGTCAAGCTGACCTGACTATATGTCTCATCTACTAGACCAAGTGTGGTCACTGTGAATTCACATGCGCGCGAGCTGATTCATGTTGCGCTGCACCATTGACGCTGGTGTGGGCATCCGCCATTGGCCTCAGCGCCATGTCACACGCGCTTTCTCCAACCACGATTCCCGCACGCGATCCCGCGAATAGCTTTCAGGACATGATCCTAACGCTGCATGATTTCTGGGCGGCTAAGGGATGCGTCATACTGCAGCCCTATGATATGCGTATGGGAGCAGGGACGTTTCACACAGCGACCACTTTACGTGCGCTCGGCCCGGAGCCTTGGAATGCCGCCTTTGTGCAACCCTGCCGCCGTCCGACCGATGGGCGTTATGGTGAGAACCCCAATCGGCTGCAGCATTACTATCAGTATCAAGTGATCCTCAAACCTAGCCCGAGCAATATTCAAGACCTCTATCTGCAAAGCTTGCGCGCGATCGGTATCGACCCGCTCGCCCATGATATTCGGTTTGTCGAGGACGATTGGGAAAGCCCAACGCTTGGCGCATGGGGGCTGGGCTGGGAGGTCTGGTGCGACGGCATGGAAGTCACCCAATTCACCTATTTCCAGCAAATGGGTGGTTTTGACTGCAAGCCTGTCGCAGGCGAGCTCACTTATGGGCTTGAACGCCTCGCCATGTATATACAAGGCGTTGATGATGTTTACGATCTTGCGTTCAACACGCAAGGCGTGACTTACGGCGAAGTGTTCCTTGAGAACGAGCGTCAGATGTCCAAATGGAACTTCGAAGTAGCCGATACCGACGCGCTGTTCGACCTCTTCGCCAAAGCTGAGGCTGAGTGCCAGAACGCGCTCGCGGCTGACGTGCCCATCGCTGCTTACGAGCAGGCGGTCGAGGCAAGCCACCTCTTCAACCTTCTCCAAGCGCGCGGCGTGATCAGCGTGCAGGAACGCGCTTCCTACATGGCGCGGGTGAGGGACCTCGCGCGCTCGTCCTGCGAGAAGTACGCTGAGAAGATGGCGCCTGAATGGGCCGAGAAGTACCCGGAATGGAGCCTCGTATAATGGCTGATTTCCTCCTCGAACTTCTCACCGAAGAGATTCCTGCGCGCATGCAAAAGGGCGCGCGCGCTGAGCTGCAGAAACTGTTTGCACGCGAGCTTTCCGCCGCTGGCGTGACGACGGGCGACATCTCGGTGTGGTCAACCCCGCGCCGTTTGGCTTTGATTGCGCGCGGCCTTCCGACTGAGACTGAAGCTGTGCGCGATGAGGCGAAGGGGCCTCCTGTCGGCGCTCCTGATCAGGCGGTGGAAGGCTTCTGCCGCAAGAACGGTGTTACCCGCGACCAACTCGAAGAGCGCGAGGTCAAGGGCCGTGCGACCTATTTCGCTGTGATCGAGAAACCGGGGGAGAAGCTTTCTGCCCTACTGGCCGCTGCCATCCCAACAATCATCCGCGACTTCAGCTGGCCCAAGTCCATGCGCTGGGGCGAGGCCTCGATCAGCAGCGAAAGCACCCGCTGGGTTAGGCCATTGTCAGGACTTCTCACTCTACTTGATGGCGAAGTTGTTCCAGTGGTTATGGATGGCTTGTCGAGCGGCCGCGAGACCATGGGACACCGTTTCCATTCAGAGGGTCCAGTCACTATCGATGGTGCGGATAGTTATGCGGGTAAACTTCGCGACGCCCATGTGATTGTTGATCAAGAGGTTCGCGCTGGGATTATCCGCGAAGCTGCCAAGAAGGCTGCTAGGGCGCATGGGCTAACGGTCATCGAAGACGAAGGTCTCGTAGTCGAAAATGCTGGCCTCACGGAGTGGCCCGTGCCGCTGCTCGGGCGCTTTGATGAAAGCTTCCTTGAAGTGCCGCCGGAAGTCATCCAGCTTACTGCGCGGGTGAATCAAAAGTATTTCGTTTGCGAAGATGTGGAGGGCAAGCTCGCCAACGCCTTTATCTGTACAGCCAATATCGACGCCACCGACCCGGCAGTGGTGATAAACGGTAACCGCAAAGTGCTTGCGGCGCGCCTCGCTGATGCACGTTTCTTCTGGGAGCTCGATCAGAAAACCTCTTTGGCTGAACATGCTAAGGGCCTTGAGCGGATCACGTTCCACGAAAAGCTCGGCACGGTCGCCGATAAGGTCGAGCGGGTGGCGAAATTGGCGCGTTGGCTGTGCGATGAGGGCATTGTCAGAGGCGACGCGGACCTAGCTGAACAAGCCGCGCAGCTGTGCAAGGCCGACCTTGTTACAGAGATGGTAGGTGAATTCCCGGAGTTACAAGGCTTGATGGGCGGCTATTACGCCGAGAAAGAAGGATTGCCGAAAGAACTCTCCGACGCTGTTCGTAATCACTATAAGCCAATTGGGCAGGGCGATGATGTACCAACCGCCCCGATTACGGTGGCGGTTAGCTTAGCTGATAAAATCGACTCGATTGCACAATTCTTTGCCATCGAAGAGAAACCAACGGGATCAAAAGACCCGTTCGCCTTGCGCCGCGCAGCCTTGGGTATCATCCGGCTAATCTCTGCGTCAAATCTGCGATTGCAGCTCTCTAAACCGATCCGAGCCAGTTTGGCGATCAATGCCGGACAAAGCATGGCAGACACGGCATCACACCGACTGGACAGAACAGCCATAGAAGTAATGGAGTTTCTGACCGAACGCCTTAAAGTCCAGCAGCGAGAGGCGGGCATCAGACACGATCTCATTGATGCTGTGTTTATGCTTGGAGGAGAGGATGATTTGATTCGGCTCCTTGACCGTGTGCGTGTGCTCCAAAGCTTCATCGAGACCGACAACGGAGCCAATCTAGTCGCTGGCTACAAGCGCGCGGCGAACATCCTCAAGAAAGAGGAATGGGAGAAAGGTGCTATCAACCCCGCTCCCGAGCCCGCAGAAGCCGCGCTCATCGCTGCTTTGAATGATGCTGAACCCAAAGCTGCCTCAGCTCTCGAAGCGGAAGACTTTGAAGCTGCCATGGAAGTACTCGCAAGCCTCCGTGCTCCCATCGATACTTTCTTTGAGAGCGTCACGGTAAATGACGAAAATGCGAACAAACGCGGTGCCAGGCTCGATCTTCTAGCGCGCCTGCGTGATGCGGTGCACCAAGTTGCCGATTTCTCAAGGATTGAAGGTTAATGGTCCAAACAGTCTACCCCTTTGGCGGTGATGCCGCTCCCGATGATCCGCGCCAAGGCGATAAGACGATCACCGGGGGCAAGGGTGCAAACCTCGCTGAAATGGCGAGTATTGGTTTGCCGGTGCCTCCGGGCTTCACCATCACTACCGAAGAATGTGTGCGCTATTTGCAGGATGGCTCAGACTTTTCTGATGCTTTGCGAGGCCACGTAGCAGACGCGGTTGGTCTTATTGAAAGATCGGTAGGCAAGAGCTTTGGGGACGCGTCCGATCCAATGTTGGTATCAGTGCGCTCAGGTGCTCGGGTTTCGATGCCTGGGATGATGGATACGGTCCTCAATCTCGGCCTTAACGATGCGACGGTTGAGGGCCTTGCTGCAACCTCTGGCGACGAGCGGTTCGCTTGGGACAGTTATCGCCGCTTTATACAGATGTATTCCGATGTGGTGCTCGGCCTTGACCACGGCCTGTTTGAGGAAGCGCTCGAAATCACCAAAGAAGACAACGGTTTCTACGCGGATACCGAGCTTTCTGCTGAAGACTGGAAAGCACTTATCAGTGAGTTCAAAGACATCGTTGAAACAGAATGGGGTAAGCCGTTTCCACAAGATGTGAATCAGCAGCTTTGGGGCGCGATCCGCGCCGTCTTCGACAGCTGGGATAGTGATCGCGCAAAAGTATATCGCCGCCTCAACGACATCCCGGGTGACTGGGGCACGGCAGTCAACATCCAAGCGATGGTGTTTGGCAATATGGGCGACACCTCCGCGACCGGCGTTGCCTTCACCCGCGACCCTGCGACCGGAGAGCGCGCCTATTACGGCGAATACCTCATCAACGCACAGGGCGAGGACGTGGTGGCGGGCATTCGTACCCCGCAATATCTCACCAAAGCCGCGCGCGAGACCGCAGGCGCAAAGCCTCTCTCAATGGAAGAGGCCATGCCGGAGGCCTACACCGAATTGGCGCGCGTGTTTGACCTCCTTGAGGGCCACTACCAGGACATGCAGGACATCGAGTTTACCGTCGAGCGCGGCAAGCTGTGGATGCTGCAAACCCGTTCAGGCAAGCGCACCGCAAAGGCGGCGCTGCGCATGGCGGTGGAGATGGAGGGCGAGGGGCTAATCGACCGCGAGGAAGCAGTGCGCCGGGTTGATCCCATGGCGCTCGACCAACTGCTTCACCCAACCCTTGATCCCGAGGCGGCGCGCAATGTTCTGGGTTCCGGTCTCCCAGCATCTCCCGGTGCCGCTGCAGGTAAGATTGTGCTCGATGCCGACACCGCTGAGCAATGGGTCGAGCGCGGCGAGAAGGTTATACTCGTACGCGTCGAAACCTCGCCTGAGGACATCCACGGCATGCATGCGGCACAAGGTATCCTCACCGCACGAGGCGGCATGACGTCTCACGCAGCGGTGGTGGCTCGCGGAATGGGTCGGCCATGTGTGTCAGGTGCAAGCGCGGTTTCTATCGACCTTGCCTCGCGCACTTTGCGTATTGGTTATGAAGAGCTCAAAGAGGGCGACGAGATCACGCTCGATGGTGCTAACGGTCAGATTATGCTCGGCATTGTACCGACTGTTAAGCCTGAGCTTGCGGGCGACTTTGGCACTTTGATGGAGTGGGCAGACGCGCTGCGCCGGATGAAAGTGCGCACCAATGCAGAGACCCCTGCGGACTGCAAAATGGCGCGTAGCTTTGGCGCGGAAGGCATTGGCCTTTGCCGCACGGAGCACATGTTCTTCGACGCAAGCCGGATCAAGGCTGTGCGCCAGATGATCCTGGCCGAAGAGGAAGCGGGCCGTAGCAGTGCATTGGACGTGCTACTTCCCGAGCAACGCGCTGACTTTACCGCGATCTTTGAAGTCATGGCGGGGCTTCCTTGCACCATCCGTCTGCTCGATCCGCCGCTGCATGAGTTCCTGCCGACGCAAGATGCCGAGTTTGAAGAGCTTGCCGATGCAACCGGGCTGGGCGTCGACCACCTCAAGCGCCGCGCGAATGAGCTGCATGAGTTCAACCCCATGCTGGGTCACCGGGGCTGCCGCTTGGGGATTACATTCCCCGAGATTTACGAGATGCAGGCTCGCGCTATTTTTGAAGCAGCCTGCGATGTGCAAGCGGCCTCTGGCGAAGCGCCGCTGCCCGAGATTATGATCCCGTTGGTGGCGACTCGGAAAGAACTCGCAGTGCTCAAGGTGTTGGTTGACCGGGTAGCCGAAGAGGTGTTCACCGCAAAAGGCACAAGCGTTGACTATCTCGTAGGCACGATGATTGAGCTGCCGCGCGCCGCACTAATGGCAGGGGACATCGCGGAAGACGGTGCGTTCTTCAGCTTTGGCACAAATGATCTCACCCAAACCACCCTTGGGGTAAGCCGCGATGATTCGGCCAAGTTCCTCGCGCCCTATGTCGAGCAAGGCATCTTCCCGCGCGATCCTTTTGTGAGCTTGGATATTGAAGGGGTAGGGCAATTGGTCGAGCTTGCCGCCGAGCGGGGCAGGGCGACCCGGCCCGACATCAAGCTTGGCATTTGTGGCGAGCATGGCGGGGATCCGACATCAATCGCCTTCTGCGAAAGCGTGGGACTCGATTACGTCAGTGCCTCACCTTACCGGGTCCCGATTGCGCGGCTTGCAGCGGCTCAGGCCGCTCTCAAGTAGCGCTCTAAAGCAGGTGCTGGCTTACCTTGAGGGTTGCTCAATAAGCCCGCGAGGTGCAAATTTACTTATATGGTTTCGCCAGCACATTTTGCGAAAGACCTTAAGGACGGGATTAGACCGCTTGTTGATCTGATCTACCCGCCCCGGTGTCTGTCCTGCAGCGCCGCAATTGCAGATCACGGTGCATTGTGCATTGATTGCTGGAACGAGTTGGAGTTTGCCAGTTCAAAGGACAAGCCTGCAACTGCTACTGAAACCGGCCACTCCGAGATCATGGCCGCGACCTACTACAACGATATGTCGCGAGACCTCATACTCAAATTCAAACATGGAGGGAAGCTGGCACTTGCTCCTTTGCTCGGGCGGATGATGGCTTCGCGCATCTGCAATGAGGCAGGTGAGATCCCGCTTATCGTACCTGTACCGCTCCACCGGACGCGAATTTGGCAGCGCGGGTTTAATCAATCGGCGATGTTAGCGCGCGAGATCGCCAAAGCTGGATGCGGTGAGCTCAAGCTCGATGCTCTGATTCGGAAAAAAAGAACGCCAAGCCTAGGAAACATGAGCGCTGATCAGCGCAGAGGGATCTTAGCTGGTGCCATCGATATTCGCCCCCGGGCCAAAGAGGGGCTTGCGGGACGACAGGTAATTTTGGTGGATGATGTCCTCACCAGCGGGGCGACGAGCGACGCCTGCGCAAATGCGTTGCTGAACGCGCAAGCCCAATCAGTGCAGATCGTTTGCTTTGCAAGGGCCGATCGTTGGGCAGACAGCTCGGCTACCCAATAAGCTTTTAGCCGACTTTAAAAGTGGAAGCGGTGCATCGCTAAAAAGCGAAACGCCCGAGGCCGTTAGGCCCCGGGCGCCACGTGACGAAACGGTTGAGATCCGCTCTTAGAGAGCTCAAAAGGCGATCCCCTAACTTCGCCTTAAGGACCTTGTCCCTCATTCGTTCAATCGACCAATCCAACACCCCGCTGTTGGCTCTGGACGACAACCCCCTGAACCCGGCGTTTGACAACACCGCTTGTTAGGTGGATGGGCATTCTTGCGACGCCCGTGAAAAAGGTTGTTCCACTGCAGTCGGATATCTTAAAGTCGATTCACGGAATGCTACGTATTTTGGCGACGACATGTGGTTATCTTGCAACATTCTGTCGTATGAAATGAACCCTTGGGCGCTTTATGTCTCAGTTTGTTACATCTTGGGAGAGCATTCTTGTCTGCTGACAAACCGCTAAGCGCAGAGATCCGTGAGGAGGGTACTCGGTTTGCTCCGAAGTTCGACGCTAATGGGCTGCTCACTGCGGTGGTCCTCGACTCCAATTCCAAGGAAGTTTTGGTCGTGGCGTTCATGAACGCAGAAGCGTTAGCCCTGACCCGCGAGACCAGTAAGGTGACCTTCTGGTCGCGTTCGAGGGAGACCCTCTGGACTAAGGGTGAGACCTCAGGACATTTCCTGACAGTGCAAGACATCCTCGTCGATTGTGATCAGGATGCGCTTGTAGTCTATGCAGAGCCTGCCGGACCTACCTGCCATACTGGACGTCCTTCATGTTTTTACAGAAAACTAATTCCAGATGGCGACGATGCTTCCGCTCTCGTAAAGGTCAATACTTGACGCTCACGTAAGGGTAAGGTACGTGGCTGTTTATGGATACTCAAACCGAATCGCTCGCTAACACGCGGGAACCGCTACCCGTTGGAGGAGCGGATGATCTGCGTCGCAATGGTGCTCACCTTGATCGACCTGATGATTTGGCGCGTGAACAGTTTTCTATATCTGATCTGACATCAGAATTTGGCTGCACGGCCCGCGCGCTTCGATTTTATGAAGATGAAGGGCTGATAAGTCCTGCACGCGTAGGCCTTACTCGCGTTTACTCAAAGCGTGACCGGGCTCGTCTCGCATGGATCATGCGGGCAAAGAACGTGGGCTTTAGTCTCACTGAAATCCGTGAAATGATCGATCTTTATGATCTTGATGATGGCCGTGTCGAACAGCGCCGTGTCACGATTGAGAAATGCCGCTCGCATATTGCCAAACTTAAGGCGCAGCGGGCTGACATAGATTCTTCGATCAAAGAACTTAGTGACTTTGTTGTTGAAATTGAGAAGCTTGATTTGGGCTAGCCTGCAGTATTTTAGTTCAGATCAAAACAAACCATGCTCAGAAAAGGGATCAGCTGATGCCAACCTACACCGCTCCGACTCGTGACACTCGATTTGTCATCAACGAAATGCTGGATCTCGCAAGCTATGGCAATTTGCCAGGTTTCGAGAACGCCTCGCAGGATATGATCGATACGATTGTGAATGAGGCAGGCAAATTCTGTTCAGAAGTGCTCGCGCCGATCAATCAGTCTGGTGACGAAGAAGGTTGTAAGCGTCATGAGGACGGATCGGTGACGACGCCAAAGGGCTTTAAAGAAGCCTACAACGCTTATGTCGAAGGCGGTTGGGGCACTTTAGCGAAGCCGGAGGAATTCGGCGGGCAGGGCTTGCCACATACACTTGCAATGGTGGTCGAAGAGTTCACGGCTGCTGCAAATCAAGCTTTTGGCATGTATCCAGGGCTTACGAATGGAGCGTCGGCTGCTCTCGAAGCCGCTGGTACGCAGGAGCAGAAAGAGGCGTACCTACCGAAGATGATTAGCGGCGAATGGTCTGGCACGATGAACCTGACTGAGCCGCACTGTGGGACCGATCTCGGTTTGATCCGCACTAAGGCAGTTCCCCAGACTGATGGTACTTACAAGATTACTGGGACCAAGATCTTTATATCCGCGGGCGAGCATGATCTAACCAGCAATATCATTCACCTTGTGCTGGCTAAGACGCCTGGCGCACCCGATAGCTCGAAGGGCATTTCCCTCTTCATCGTTCCCAAGTTCGTGCTCGACGAAAATGGTGAACCAGGTGAGCGTAATGGCGTCACCTGTGGGTCGATCGAGAAGAAGATGGGAATCCACGCCAACTCCACTTGTGTTCTCAACTATGACGAAGCGACCGGCTATATGCTGGGTGAAGAGAACAAGGGTCTTGCCGCGATGTTTGTTATGATGAACGCCGCGCGCCTTGGTGTCGGCCTACAAGGTCTCGCACAAGCAGAGGTTTCCTATCAAAATGGCGTCACTTATGCGCTTGATCGTCGTCAGGGCCGCGGCCTGACCGGTCCAGCGGAGCCCGAAGCAAAAGCTGATCCGATCTTTGTCCACCCTGATGTGCGTCGGATGTTGATGGATGCCAAGGTATTCAACGAGGGCATGCGCGCGTTGTGCCTGTGGGGCGCTTTGCAAGTGGACCTCACTCATAAAGCGCAAACCGAAGAGGAGCGTCAGCTTGCCGATGACCTCATTGGCCTTATGACCCCGGTGATCAAAGGTTATGGCACCGATAAAGGCTATGACATCGCCAACAACATGCAACAGGTCTATGGCGGCCATGGCTACGTCAAGGAATGGGGCATGGAGCAGTTCGTGCGCGATAGCCGGATTGCAATGATCTACGAAGGCACGAACGGTGTGCAGGCGATGGACCTTTGTGGGCGGAAGCTCGCAAGTAAAGGCGGGCGCGCTGTCCAGGCCTTCTTTAAAATGATCGACGATGAAATCGCTGACGCCAAATCGAATGAGGCGCTGGCTGATCTTGCTGCAAAACTAGAAAAAGCACTTGGTGAGCAAAAGGCGGCCACTATGTGGTTCATGAACAATGCTATGGCAAACCCCAATCATCTGGGTGCTGGCGCACACCATTATATGCACATCATGGGTATCGTGACACTGGGCTTTTTCTGGCTCAAACAAGCTAAGACTGCATCTGCTGTTCTAGCTGGGGCCCCAGAAGACATGGCATTTTACGAGGCGAAGATGACCTCAGCGGCATACTATGCAGAGCGTTTCCTCCCTGATGCAGGCGCGCTTCGTCGCAAACTGGAAGCGGGTAGCGCAAACATGATGGCCCTTCCTGAAGAGGCCTTCTCAACAGCAGCCTAACGGGCTCAATACCTGGGATTGCCAAGCCCCTTGTAAGCAAAGCGCTTGCAAGGGGTTTTTCGTCGATCCGAGATACACTTTCGGCGCGGATGAGCTTGTCAGAATCTGTTCTCCCCAATAGCCTTGGAGGTAACTGGATAAGGGAGAAAATCTATGCGTGTATTGGCCCACGGCTTGGGAGCTTTGCTGGCGTCGACTGCCTTGACTGGTGCGGCTACTGCCGACGATCACAGTCCATTTAAAGCTGACATTACGCGCACCACCCACAATATTGCGCATATCGAAGCAGAGACTTGGGAAGGTGTTGGATATGGTGTTGCCTACGCCTATGCGCAGGACAATATCTGCATGCTTGCGGAGGAATTTGTCAGCGTGCGCGGGGAGCGTTCGCTCTTTTTTGGGCCGGATGGCCTTAATGAGCTTGGTCTGAGGGGAGCTGACAACTTAACCTCTGACGTCTTCTTTCGCTCGCAAATGAACATGCCGGCGCTTCGCGCCGGAGCTGATAGCTCCAGTCCAGTGAACAAGGCGCTGATCGCGGGCTATGTGGCGGGTTACAATCGCTATCTTTACGATAATCCTGTCTCAACTTTGCCTAAAGAGTGCCGCGATGCCGCGTGGGTGCGGCCGATCACTACGGACGATATGCTACGTCTCACTGAAAAGACTATGCTGCTCGCAAGTTCGCTTGCTTTGGCGGGTGCGATCGCAAAAGCCGAGCCACCTAGCGGAGGGCAGGCTTCAGTAGACCCACGGACTCTCACTTTCCCTGCTCCGCCAGATCCCAATTACGGCAGCAATGGCTGGGCCTTTGGAAGAGATGCGACTGCAGATGGTAAAGGCCTGCTGATCGGCAATCCACACTTTCCATGGGAGGGGCCCGCACGTTTCTGGCAAATGCATGTCCGCGGGCCCGATGGCTATGATGTCATGGGCGTCGGTATCGCCGGAACACCCCTGCCGACGCTTGGTTTTAACAAGGATGTGGCCTGGACCCATACAGTCACCGCAGCGCGGCACTTTACGCTTTACATGCTGCAGCTCGCTCCGGGTGACGTGACAAGCTATGTTATCGATGGCGACGTTGTTCCGATGGATGAGACAGTCGTCAGTGTTCCCATGCCTGATGGTGTGGAACCTTATGAAACAACACTTTACTCTACTCGCTTTGGGCCAGTTCTGACGTTGCCAGCGGCGGGCGCTCAATGGACTCAAAACATGGCTTTTGCATTACGCGACGCCAATACTGGCAATCAACGCGGGATGGATGCTTGGCTTGGAATTGGCCGCGCAACCAATGTCGGCGAGATTGAAGCTGCCATTAGCGAAACACTTGGTATTCCATGGGTCAACACGATTGCTGCTGACCGGGATGGCAATGCGCTGCATGCCGATATCACTGCCGTCCCAAATGTTAGCGCGGAAATGACTCAAAGCTGCGCGACACCCTTTTCTGCATTTGTGGCGAGCCAAGTGACGCTCCTTGATGGCAGCCGCTCAGAATGCGATTGGAGCAATATTCGGACTGAGGGCCCCATTCCGGGCCTGCTCCCGGCTGTTGACCAGGCGTCCCGCACCCGCACAGATTACGTCACCAATTCGAATGACAGCTACTGGCTGAGCCACGCGGATGAGCCTTATCGCCAACTTTCGCCAATTCTGGGAGACTACAAGCAGCAGCTTTCCCTGCGCACCCGGTCCAACTTCACCGAAACCGAAGCGTTGCTTGCGGCAGGACCGATTGACCATCAACGCGCGCAAGAACTCGTTTTTGGGAATAAGATCCTCGCAGCCGACCTGGCGCTTGATGCGCTTTTGGCTCACTGTGTTGGCAGCAACTCGCTCGCCAAAGCCTGTGCAGTTTTGGCTGCGTGGGATCGTCGGGTCGATAATGATAGTCGGGGCACCCATCTCTTCCTCGAATTCTGGAGCAAAGCGCGTCGGATAGAGAATTTGTGGGAAGTTCCGTTTGATCCCGAAGCTCCGATTACGACACCCTCGGTGCTGAACACCGAAGGTGAAGCAGGTGCGAAGCTCATTGCAGCGCTTCAAAGCGCGGTTGATGACGTGACGAACGCTGGGCTTGCGCTTGATGCGCCATGGGGCAGCGTTGTGACTCGCGTTAAAGGCAATGAGAAAATCGCGATCCATGGCGGCCCAGGATCGGCAGGCATCCTGAATATGCAGGAGTCAACCAGGGTCGAAGGTGGCCTGACGCCGCGACACGGCTCAAGCTATATCCAGATCGTTGGCTTTGATGATGATGGTCCGGTTGCCGATGCAATCCTTAGCTACTCGCAAAGCACCAATCCTGCCTCGCCCTTCTACGCTGATCAGACCCGGCTTTATTCGGAGAAGAAATGGCATCGCCTGCCTTTTAGCGATGAGGAGATCGAAGCGGCAAGGATTGGAGAGACTGTGACGATCAGCGAGTAGGGAGATGAAACCCTCTCAGTCGATCCGTTTCATCATGAAATAGTGCGGGTAGTAAGGTTCCGGACCTTCGATCTGTCCGTAAACTCTAAAGCCATGCGCTTCGTAGAAGGCGCGTGCCTGAAACGCATATGTATCAAGCCGCATATGATGGCATTTGCGGGAGCGTGCCTCGCTCTCTGCCTTCTCAAGCAATGATTTGCCCCAGCCTTGACCGCGCAGGCTTTCGGAGAGCGCAAGAATATCGATATGGAACCCTCCCCAGCGCGATTGTGCTATCAGGCCACCAACGAGCATCTTGGATTCGTCCCTTAACAACAGTGCGAAGTCATGATTATCGAGTGTCGGAACGCTTGCTCTGGTGTAAGTTCTCAAGACCGCAAGCATCGCCGTATAGTCTTGATCGCTGGGATTCTCAGTCTTGTGAAGATGGACTTTTGCCACTATGAGTCAATCGCTTAACACTAAGCAGGCTCATTCGCCTCAGCGGTGGCAAACGCCTCTTCCCACTTATCGAAATTCTTCCGTGCGTCTTGGACAAAAGGCGACTTACGGATCGCCCATAACCACGTGTCATGCACCAGCTTTCCGAAGAATCGCATTGGACGTTTGACCTGCACTAGCAGGACGATGCGCATTTCGTCGGTCTCATTGGCGACTTCGTGCTCAAAACAATCGTCAAAGACCAGCCATTTGCCATTATCCCAATGGGTCTTTTGATCTTCGACTTCGATCCAGCAGTTAGGCGCGTCCTGAGGGATCTTCACACCCAGATGACAGGTGATAAGGCCTCGGGTAACACCCCTGTGGCGCGGGATAGTCGCTCCGGGATCAAGTATAGAGAAGAAAGCGGAGTTTAAGTCCGGGACCGTCTCCATCAAGGCTGCGGTTTTTGGAGCACGTGCGCAATTCTCTGGTACTCTGTAACCATAGCCGAACAGGAAGAAGGATCGCCATTTCCCATCGCGACCCGTGTTTCTGTGGTCGGGCGACAGCTCTCGCAATGGCGGGATCGCATCGCGATGCTTGACGATAGCCTCAGCCTCGGCTGCAATATCAGCCCAATGTTCGGCGATCCGGTCCGTCCAATTGAAGTGCTCCACGTTGAGTAATGGTTCAACTGGAATCTTCGAATTGGCGGTGCTGATACGGTCTATGCGGTGGCGTAGCTTTGTACCAACACGGATAATCCACGGCCGCGTCTCCGGCCCATTTTCGTGTTCTTGCATATCTGGATCCCCCCATCGGACCCTATTCTACAGGTAAGAAGTCAGGCACGGAGAGGTAGCGCTCCCCCGTGTCATAATTGAAACCCATAATACGAGAGCCTGCGGGCAATTCGGGCAATTTCTGTGCAATGGCAGCGAGCGTCGCGCCAGAAGAGATGCCGATCAGCATGCCTTCCTCGCGCGCCGCTTTCCGCGCCATTTCCTTCGCAGTTTCTGCATCCACGGTGATTGCACCATCAATAGCATCGGTGTGGAGGTTGCCTGGGATAAACCCTGCGCCGATTCCCTGGATTGGGTGCGGACCGGGCTCTCCACCGTTAATTACTGGGGAGGCGGTTGGCTCTACTCCATAGGCTCTGAAGTCCTTCCAGTGCTTTTTGAGTTCCTCTGCGCAACCGGTGAGGTGCCCGCCTGTGCCCACACCAGTGATCATCACGTCAATGGGAGTGTCGATAAAGTCAGCCAGAATTTCCTGAGCAGTGGTGCGGGCATGGACAGCTGGATTTGCGCCATTGTCGAATTGGCTCGGCATCCACGCGCCTTCCGTTGTCTCCACGATCTCGGTCGCGCGGGCGATTGCACCCTTCATACCCTTTTCTTTGGGCGTGAGATCGAAGGTTGCGCCATAAGCAAGCATCAAACGTCGCCGCTCGATCGACATCGATTCAGGCATCACAAGGACTAATGCATAGCCCTTGACGGCGGCTACCATCGCCAGGCCAACGCCCGTGTTGCCGCTAGTAGGCTCGACAATTGTGCCACCGGGTTTTAGCAATCCCTTTTCCTCAGCATCGTCCACCATAGCAAGTGCAATGCGGTCCTTGATCGAGCCACCGGGATTGGCCCGTTCCGACTTAAGCCAGACCTCATGATCAGGAAACAGCTTGGACAAACGGATGTGCGGCGTAGTGCCAATCGTCTCGAGAATGTTCGCAGCTTTCATGTCAGGCTCCCTTGAGTCTCTTTGCTTTGGGTATCTTCTAGCAAATCATCGGGCGGATCGAAGGTCTTTGTTGTTCGCAGTACCGGGAATATTCGGCTCCACAGTGCAACGGTTGCAATTGCGCCAACTCCGCCTGCAACCAGTGCAGCGACAGGACCAATCACAAACGCCAGCGCACCTGAGAAGGCATCGCCTCCTTCATTTGAGGCACTGATTGTCATCATGCTGACTGAAGATACCCGACCGCGCTTATCATCTGGGGTGTGCAGCTGAATCAACGACTGGCGTACATAAACGCTGAACATGTCGGCGGATCCGATGATGAAAAGTAGCACAAGACTAAGCACCATGCTGCGCGAGAAGGCAAAGGCGATTGTGGCGAGGCCAAACACGAACACCGCCCAGAGCATTTTCGGACCAACATTTGTCGTGAGAGGTCGAAAAGAGAAATAGGCGGCAGTCAGAGCGGCGCCTATTCCAGGCGCCATCGCCAGCTGTGCAAGCCCATCTGCACCGACCTTTAGGATATCGCGGGCGAACACTGGGAGGAGGGCGTTCGCGCCAGCAAGAAACACCGCAAACAAATCGAGTGTGATTGCCCCGAGCACCATTTTATTACGTCCGACATATCGCAGGCCATCGACAATCGCGCCAATGGGACGCTGATCTTCGCGCATCGCTGGTTGTGGTACTTTGCCGACAAGTCCAAGTGCCACAAAGCCCAGGGCAAAAAGACCACCTGATACGACATAGGGTAGAGCAGGCGTGAGCGAATAGAGGTAGCCGCCCAGTGCGGCTCCAAGAATGGAGCCCATTTGCCAGGCCACGGTCGACACTGCGATAGCCGTGGGCAGCAGCGCCGCCGGCACAAGATTAGGGGCCAGTGCCGAAAAAGCAGGCCCAGAAAATCCGCGCGCTATCCCAAGCAGCACTGAAACCGAAAAGAGTACTCCCAGTGAAATGGAATCGGTGTAAGTGAACCAGCCGAGAAATCCTGCGCACAGCAGTTGGAGAAAAATCGTCAGCAAACCAAGGCCGCGCCGGTTATATCTGTCTGCTGCAAGTCCGGTGAATGGCGTCAGCACAAAGAGCGGGAGAAACTGCAACAAACCGATAAGCGCTAACTGACCGGATGCTTCCGCCACGCTCATTCCAGCATCACGCGCCAGATTATAGGTCTGCCATCCGATGATCAATAGCATCGCGTACTGGGCAAGCGTCACCGACAGCCGCGATGTCAAGTAAGCGCGATAGTTATGAATCTGCAGCGGGTGAGTGGCGGTAGGCTTGGTCACGTGGTCGCCATGACAGGCGCGCCGCGCTCTGCCAAGCGAGGGGTTGTTACAAAAGTAAGCAGTCGAGTGTTAACGGTCGCGGCGTAGGCGTGGATTGGGCTGCAGTGTATCGATCATGTCAACAAAATCGTCGAGACGAATAATGCGTTCAAACTGGAAACCAGCACGGTTTTCGCGTGTCCAGATTACGTAGGCCTCAATCCTCCCGACAACAGGCAAGCGGATAATGACCCGCTCACCGCGGCCAAGGCCGTCTGCATCATCGACCATAAATCCATGAGCGGAGATATTGCAGACATGCAGGTTGAGATCGCCCTTCGAGAAATGTTCGACCAGAACCGGGAAATCAACCGGGTGGCGTGCTGCACGCCGCATGTCAGTTACACTCAGATTTGCTCCGGCTGCCACAAGCCAAGCCCTCCATAAACATATCGTCCGAACGCTTCCGGACAATGAACAAGTTGGAGAAGAAAGGCTGATATTTGGTAAAGCGCATGGGACAGTTACGAAGTTAACCAATTGGCCTAAGTGCAGTCACCCGCCAAAAGCCTTGCTATTGCGCAAGTCTAGGCGGTGATGAGCCCGTGTTTCTTCTTGCCTAGGCTGAGCTTGAGTGGCTGACCGTCATTGGGGTGAACCACGAAGCCCACGTCGATAATGACATCTCCGTCGATCTTTACCGCGCCCTCTACTATCTTGCGCTTAGCCTCACCATTTGATGCCGTGAACCCAATGCCAGTGAGCACTTCCAAAAGCCGCGCTCCGCCCGGACCTGCGGAGAAATTGGGTAGGTCGTCGCCGGCACCGCCGCCCGCAAAGGTCTCAAGCGCAGTCGCTTCTGCTGCTTTGGCCGCGTCAAACCCGCGTACGAGTGCTGTTACCTCATTGGCAAGTACAGTTTTGGCATGGTTGATTTCAGCCCCCTGTAGCACCTCAAGCCGTGCGATCTCTTCTAACGGAAGATCGGTAAAGAGCCGTAGGAACTTACCCACATCACGGTCGTCGGTGTTCCGCCAATATTGCCAGAAATCATATCCGGGGAGCGCATCCTCATTGAGCCAGATCGCGCCGTCTACCGACTTGCCCATTTTGGCACCATCTGCGCGGGTTATAAGAGGCGCTGTAACGCCATATACTTCGCGACCGTCGATACGGCGATTGAGCTCAATCCCATTGACAATGTTGCCCCATTGGTCCGAGCCTCCCATCTGAAGACAGCAATCATAATCGCGCGCGAGCACAAGAAAGTCATAGGCCTGCATGATCATGTAATTGAATTCCAGAAAACTCAGCGGTTGTTCCCGATCAAGCCGCAGTTTGACCGAATCAAACGTTAGCATCCGGTTGATGGTAAAGTGCGGACCAACATCTCTAAGAAGCTCAATGTAGCCAAGCTTGCTCAGCCAATCATCATTGTTGATGAGAAGCGCGCCGGTCGGGCTGTCATCGAATTTCAGAATGCGCTCAAAGCTACCTTTGATCCCGGCGATGTTTGCGCCGAGGCGTTCTTCGGTCAGCAGTTGACGGGTTTCATCCTTGCCTGAAGGATCGCCCACTTTGGCTGTGCCGCCGCCCATAATCACAATTGGGCGGTGGCCAGCCTGCTGTAAGCGCCGCAGCAGCATGATAGAGGCAAGGTTGCCGATATGAAGCGACGAAGCTGTCGGATCAAACCCCACATAGCCGGTGATGACCTGCTTGCTTGCCAGCGTATCCAAGGCGTCCGCGTCGGTGATTTGGTGCAAGTGATCGCGCTCTTCGAGCAGGCGCAGCAGATCGGATTCGTAAGTCATGAGGGCGCGCTTAACAGTGTGGGCGGGGAGGGGCTAGTGGGTTGCGCGTCATGTCTCCGTTAGCGATAGCAGATGCCATGAAAGCTTTGATGCTCCACCACTCGTGCGATCTTGGCCCGATTCGCTCTGTAACTGCCGAAGTTACTGCTACTGAGGTTGGGTGTGAAGCGCGCTTCCGGCTCGATGGCGCGGTTGACCGCATTAACCTGCCAGAGCCTGCTCCTTCTGTGCGAACTGATAACTTATGGAAGACCACCTGTTTTGAGATTTTCTGGCAGCCGATTGGTGGCAGTTACTATCGCGAGTTTAATCTTTCCCCGTCGGGCCGCTGGGCTGCCTACGACTTTGATTCATTCCGCGAAGCCATGCGCGATGCGCCGGTCGACGCAATCTCTTTGAGTGTGGCTTACGGTTCGACCGATCAAACCGGAGAGCTTGAGCTAAAGGCGAACATCGCCTGCGACCTATCTGCCCCAGCACAAGTGGCGCTTAATGCTATTGTCGAACACGAAGATGGAGAGCTTCAGTTCTGGGCATTGGCCTTTCCTCCGGGCAAGCCAGAGTTCCACTCCGAGGCCTGCCGCCAATGGGTGCTGGACCGCGAGCAGCACGGCTAGGCTTCGGTAGCCGCTTTCCCAAACGGGCCATTGAGCCTGATGATGCCAAAGTTAATCGCCTGGGCGAAACAGGTCCACGCAAGATAAGGTGCAATCAGCCATGCGGCAAAATTGGAAACCGGTGCTAAGATCACAATCAATGAGATACATGACGCGATCAGCAAGAAGTTCTCGATGAAGGACCAATCCGGGCGGCGAAAGGTAAAGAACAGCGGTGACCACAAGAAGTGCAGCACCGCATTGATACCAAATGCGGCGGCAATAGTGATAAATTGCGGCGTGCCCACCGTTGCAACCCAGCCAATATAAAGCGCCCAGCCAGCAAGTCCGAGGATAAGTGTCCAGGCAGGGGCAAAGGCCCAGCCCGGCGGTTGAAACCAAGGTTTCTCCAGATTGCGGTACCATTTACCGACATCGGTCAGCAGGCCACCAGCAATGTTTAAGCCAATCCCGTAGAGCAGGGCAAAGGTTAGCGCAGTGTAATCCATAACTTCTCCGAGGTTGGGCTTGGCATACACGATTACAAGGCTTGCGTTTAGTACCGTGAAGCTGCACGCCCACAGAATGACTTCACAAGTGAAATTTGGGGTTGACCGGCTGCTTAGTGAGCCGGAGCTGCTTGAAGAGCTCAAGGGCAGACGCGTTGCTCTGATCGCGCATCCTGCGAGCGTAACACAAGACCTCAGCCATTCGCTCGATGCACTGATCACCGCAGGTGTGAATGTGACTGCCACTTTTGGACCGCAGCATGGGCTAAAGGGTGATAAGCAGGACAATATGGTTGAGACCGCCGATGAGGTGGATCCTGACTATGGCATCCCGGTATTCTCGCTCTATGGCGAGGTGCGCAGGCCGACGGGTCAGATGATGTCGGCAGCCGACGTATTTCTCTATGACCTTCAGGATCTTGGCTGCCGGATCTACACCTTTGTGACAACACTCTTGTATCTGCTCGAGGGGGCGGAGAAGCTTGGGAAAGAGGTATGGGTGCTGGACCGCCCTAATCCCGCTGGCCGCCCAGTCGAGGGCACCATGCTAGTGCCCGGGCATGAGAGCTTTGTTGGCGCTGCCCCTATGCCGATGCGCCATGGCCTTACCATGGGCGAGATGGGGCACTGGTTTATCGAGCACTTTGGGCTCGATGTGGCGTACAAAGTGGTGTCGATGACAGGCTGGCAGCCCGATGTTGGTAGCACAGCGGTTGGTAATGGATATGGGTGGCCCGCGAACCGAATTTGGGTGAACCCGTCGCCCAATGCCGCCAGTCTCAACATGGCCCGCTG
>JBCDKX010000031.1:0-21900 GCA_038746055.1 Pseudomonadota bacterium | reverse complement strand
CCAATGGCAATGGTCGCCACGCAAGGCTGGCGGCAGACATCCTGGTGCGTCAGCTGGGCGGCGAGCGGTTCACCTGGGGCAGGGCCAACATGGCCCAGCCCGGTGAAACCCGCAAAGGCTATGTCGCTGCCCTACGCAAAGCGGACGGGCACGATATCAACGATCTGCTGTTCTTCGCCCGCAGCTGATAAATGGGTATTTATGGATACGCTTTTGGATAAGCTCTCTGGCAATTGAGCCTGTCGCTAGGGCGGTGCTATTTTGCCCTCTGAGCTTGTGGCGTGTCTTTGTATTACAAAGGCAATTTTGTCTTACACGGATAGTTTAAGGACGAACGCAAGGTGTGCTTTGTATTACAAAGCGACCTTGGCAAGGGGAACTCGCTGCGCGTTCCCCGTTACATCCCCTCCGGCGTTGGTGCGTCAATCAGGCATCCGAGCATCTGATTTGAAGATCAGATGTCGCAAGCCATATTCCGCACCAAAGACCGTATCGCCGGTCAATCACTCGCAAGGGAGATATCCAAGCCATCACGGATTGGCGCTGCCAATCCTATGGGCTCTCCCTTTGCAAACCCATCGCTTCTTTCAGAAAGATCAAAGGGAGCGTTTCGAGAGCTCCCTTGTGAAATCCCATCGACAAAGTGAGCCTTCGAACTCTCCAGGACCCCATATCCTTCCAAAACTGATTGTGTGATCCCTACAATTACTCCGAGACAGCTTAGCAAAGTAGGAAACACGTCGACCTCCATTGTAACATGTGGCATACAAGCACGTTATACTATAGGTACTCCGAGGTAATGTTGCTGGACGGCTAGAGGATAGATAGTCGAGACTATCACTTCTGAAAGAACAATTTATGGCATCACTGTAAACGCATCCAGATCACTCTCCAATTGCCATTGAATGCGGCACAAACAATGGTGTGCCATTTTTGCTCTTGGCTTGCGATTTATGCGGCCTCGCCTGCAAAATGTCGGGAGCGAAGCCATCCTGACGGAACAGTCGGACCAGTTGCCCGGTGCTTTTTGTAAGTTAGAGGCTCGCTCTGCGTCGCGCAAACTTAAAAAAGGTTGGACCTCCCCTGCGACCCAGCTATGTTCAGAAGCTGGGGTTGTGACAAAATCTCTCTCCAATCGAATTGCTTCGACCACAAGACGCTTCGCCTTTGCAAGCGAGTTAAGGCGTGGCCTCAGTTCGATTTTTGTGTGTGTGTAGCAAAAAGCTACGAGCTCTTTTAAGGTTTACTCTAATAAATGACAAAACGTGCACTCATTACAGGCATTACTGGCCAAGATGGTTCTTACCTTGCTCAGTTCCTTTTGGGAAAGGGGTACGAAGTGCACGGGATCAAGCGCCGGGCCTCTTCATTCAATACGCAGCGTATCGATCACATCTATCAGGACCCGCACGAGACAAATCCAAGGCTATCCTTGCATTTCGGTGACTTGACCGACAGCTCCAATCTCACTCGGATTATCAAGGAAATAGAGCCCGACGAAGTCTATAATCTGGCAGCGCAATCCCATGTTGCAGTGAGCTTTGAAGTGCCGGAGTATACGGCCGACGTTGATGCGCTTGGTACCCTTCGGATGCTGGAGGCTATTCGGTTCCTTGGTCTTGAGAAAAAGACGCGTTTCTATCAGGCATCCACATCCGAGCTTTATGGCTTGGTTCAGGAGACCCCGCAGAGGGAGACGACGCCATTTTATCCTCGTTCACCGTATGCTGTGGCAAAGCTCTATTCTTATTGGATTACAGTTAACTATCGCCAGTCCTACGGAATGTATGCCTGCAATGGAATTCTGTTCAATCACGAAAGCCCACGGCGTGGGGAAACGTTCGTCACTCGCAAGATCACACGAGGCCTTACGAATATTGCGCAAGGGTTGGAGAAATGTCTGTACATGGGCAACATTGAAGCGTTGCGCGACTGGGGGCACGCTCATGACTATGTCCGCATGCAGTGGATGATGCTTCAACAAGATGAGCCCGACGATTTCGTGATCGCGACTGGCAAACAGTATTCGGTGCGCGAGTTCATCCTTTGGTCAGCCAAAGAACTTGGAATCACGCTTGAATTCTGCGGTGAGGGTGTGGACGAGGTGGCGACCGTTGCAGCAATAGAGGGCGACAATGCCCCGGCTCTTAGTGTTGGCGATGTGATCGTGCGGATCGACCCGCGTTACTTCCGTCCCGCCGAAGTCGAAACACTTCTGGGCGACCCATCAAAGGCACGTGAAAGACTTGGATGGGAGCCTGAAATTACAGCGCAGGAAATGTGTGCTGAAATGGTGGCGTCTGACCTTCAGGAGGCCAAGCGCCACGCTTTGCTCAAGTCTCACGGGCTTGAGCTACCGGTGAGTATTGATAGCTAGGGCGCGGTCATGAACAAGATATTCGTAGCCGGCCACAAGGGTATGGTGGGAGGCGCGATCCTGCGAAAGCTCGAGGCACGTAAGGCAGCGGGTGAAGAAATTGAGCTTTTGACCCGAGACCGCACCCAGGTAGACCTCCTCAATCAGAGCGCGGTTGCAGATTTCATGCAAAGCGAGCACCCTGATACGATCATCTTAGCGGCTGCACGAGTAGGTGGGATTTACGCTAACAACACGTATCCTGCTGATTTCATTTACGACAATCTGATGATGCAGGCCAATGTAATCCATCAGGGTTTCGAGGCAGGGGTACGACGCCTGCTCTTTCTTGGGTCTTCGTGCATCTATCCTAGAGCAGTTCCTCAGCCGATGCGCGAAGATGCGCTTTTGACCGGTGCGCTTGAACCTACCAATGAACCCTATGCGATTGCCAAGATTGCAGGGATCAAGTTGTGTGAAAGTTACAACCGCCAACACGGGGCCGACTATCGCTCGGTGATGCCGACCAACCTTTACGGGCCAGGCGACAATTTTCACCCCGATAACAGCCATGTCCTGCCCGCCCTCATTCGGCGGTTTCACGAAGCGAAAGAGGCTGAGCTTAGTGAGGTGATCATTTGGGGCACTGGCACTCCGCGGCGCGAATTTTTGCATGTCGATGATATGGCGGATGCATCCCTGTTCGTGCTCGACTTGCCGCGCGAAGACTACGATGCCAACACAGAGGCGATGCTCAGCCATATCAATGTCGGTTGTGGTAGTGATGTCTCGATCTTGGAGCTTGCGACGATGGTGGCCAAGGTCACTGGCTTTACCGGCGAGATCACAACCGATCCGTCAAAGCCCGATGGCACGATGCAAAAACTCATGGATGTGAGCAGGCTGTCTGCGATGGGCTGGGATGCGAAGATCGAGCTTCGGCGCGGTATTGAGAAAACCTATCGCTGGTTCTTGGACAACCACGCTGAAATTCGTGGGTAAAGCAATCGTTCCCTTTTCGGTCGAGGATTTGACTTACCCATTCAGTTCGGAGCCCTGCCGCTTAAAATTCAACGATTGGCGATGTACGAGCGCAACAGCGTCCGGAAACGTGGAGCAACGTGGGGGCGTAAAGCGCCTGAAGCCTCCTCGAATTCGACATCCAAATGCTCTAAAGACGCAAGATGGCTATCAAAATCGATCAGTGAAGGGCGCCCATCCACGGTGATAACATTTTTCCAACCAAGGTCAGAAAAGACCCAACCGCTCTTCACGCAAGCATTGAAGACGGCATCTACAAATTCAGTTGGAATGACCTCAGACATAGTCCCTGCCCTGGTAACATAGCCTCGCACATTTTCGTCTTCATCATAAATGTAGCTTACGAAGGCGGATGCGATGTCCTCGCAAAAAAGGCCAACCTCGAAGCCATGCGGTTCTTTGGCGCCGCCAAGCGTCTTGTGCCGATTTCCGTAAACGCATCCAGATTTTGAAAGGTATTCATTACCCCAAGTCTTATACCAGTAGGCATGATCGCAAAAAACATGACGGTCTCGAGGCGTGCCTGCACCCCATCGATCATCGCTGGTCATATTACGCAGACTCGAAAAGTCGATGTCAGATAGTTTCAATTCAACGCTCCGCAATCAAAACTGGAAAGACTTCGTTACCGAGCATTTTCTCGCTGACTACAACCTTGATTTTAGTCATCCCGATATCTTGGAGGAACCTGATATTTGATGCGATGTCACACAATCCATTGTAGCGAGAAGTCTTGCTGATGTGACTCTTAAGTGACCCGTCTTTCACTTTGATTATCCGGGCGGGCCTGCACTGAATGATGATCTTCGACGCCTTTTGCTTCGCGTCGTTCAACAAGATGGAAATCTCGTCGTCGTCCAAATGGTACAGCACAAGGGTCAAAAGAAGCGCATCATAGTCGTAGTCGACAACGGACTTCGCCGTTTCTTGGTGGAAATCCACATTTCCAAACTGGCAGCCTTTGTTTTCAAAAAACCGACGGAATTTCAGGCTAATCTCAATATTCTCGCGATCAAGTTCTAGAGCGGTAACCTGGCGAGCAATTGGGCTCATAAGAAGTGAGTACATTCCGAAGTTGCTGCCAATCTCCAGAACCTTTGAGCCGTTGAAGTGAGGCAATGCATCAACCACGGGCTCAGTTTTTTGGTCGATCCTTTGGTAGTTTAAAGGATAACCAGAGGACATAGAGGCGATATGTTCCTGAAGTTCGTGAAAATTCCTAGCAAAGAAATCTGCGCTGAAGTCCATTGGAGTCCCCTATCCAGGCGTCGTCAAGTGCGGCAATGAGCGGGCGACGCTATGGTGTTAATGATCATTAGCGTCAAGCCCTCTCAAGGCAGCCCCAAAACTCCCATGCAGGTACGTCCCGAGGCTACACCGCTTCATTCAGTTCCGCATCATTCTGATGGCCCTTTACGCGCAATACCGAGTGTTTATATGCCTGTTGCGAAAGCTGTTCATATACTTCCCGCGTGATCTAATCTTGTCTAAGTAATTTTTCAATAATGAAAATATTTATCGTTTATTAAGAGTCTATCATAGAAATCATTTTGCTTCTCACTCAAAAATTATTTATTAAAGATCGCATCTTTATAAAGCGTATGATCTATCTCTTAATTTAATATTACCATCAATCAGGATTTAAAATGGAAATCTTGTCCTAATTTAAGAAATTGGCATTTGATATTGATAGATCAATCATAAATACTACGAAATTAGTTCAGCGTACAGTGTCGCACAGAATGCCACAGGAGCTATTTTGGACTGGCCGGGCTTCCAATTTGGCGCCATGGAGCCGGACAGCATGGCTTATTAGTAGGAGCAGTGGCGAGCGGGTCAACGATTAAGGCAAGCTTATTCTTCCCGTTGGGCTGGGCGCAAAAAGAGGACTGGCGATGAAGCCGAAGATAATAATTCTAGATCCCGATTGCCGAGATGCGAAATCGCATAATCTGATGGCATCGATGAGAGCTGCCTCAGCAGCTAGGGCGTCAGGATACGCTGTTAGTTCTGTTATAAACAGAGCGTTCCCACACAGTGACCGGACACTAGACGACGTTTGTGACCGGGTGGTGCGTGCATGGCCTAGCTTTGCGTTTGCTGAGAGAGATGATGAGCTTTCCAGAAATTTGGTCAAGTTTCACCCAATCTATGACGGGGGATTTAGCCCATGGGAGCAGTACCTCTTTTCTTTGCTGCAGTTGCATGAAGAGGAGAAAATCAACGCAGATACAAAGCTGTTTTGTCACACAGCATCGATGCCCATGCTTATGGGCGTGCTTCAGTATCTGCTGACGCTTTCGCCTGAGCAAAGGCCTCAGTTCTTTTGTCTCATTTATTGTCAGCCCGAGATCATTCAGGGAGAGCAGCTGCGCGGCGTGCCTAATCTTTCCGTGTTGCAGCGCTTGAAAGATGAGGGACTGATCGGGTCTCACATTTTCTTCCACGTCGAGACTGTGGGTTTGCAGGAGCACTATAGTTCTCTTGGATTTGAGTTCCCGATTGCCATGGGGCCTCTTGACCCACTTTTATCACCCGATTCAGAGCGCGAACCCACAGGGACCAAAATTATCTCCTATTTGGGCGAAGCGCGGGCCGAAAAGGGGTTTCAGCACCTGCCTGATATTATTGAGGCCTTTGGGCAGCAAGGTGCGGTGCGTGACGTGGAATTTCGAATACAAACATACAGCAATCCCGCGAATGACACGTTTGAGAACGATACAGCAAAGCGCCGACTGGCTGGGCTGCAGCTTCCAGGCGTCACAATAACTTTGCTTGGGGACCTCACGCCTGACGAGTTCTCAAGCGAAATGGAGAATGCCGATGTTGTCGTTATGCCTTATGATGTCGAGCATTATGCTGCGCGCGGATCAGGAATTGCCTACGATGCGCTAACATCGCGCACACGAATAGTCTGCACTCCCGGAGCAGATATAGAGCGGACGTTTCGAAGCTGCGGAGTTGATGTTCCTGTCGACGGCACACCAGAAGAGTTCGCGGCTGCAATCGCCAGGACATTGCTTGAAGATGCGCCTCAAGACCTCTCCTACCTTGAGAATTTCACTGTAGAGAAGTTCTTCAGTACGCTCTTCGAGGTTCACGATATCTCTAAGGTTACGACACCAAAGCCTTCGGCTCAGGCACGGGCCGTGAATGCCTTGGTCCTGCCGATGAATGGCGGTCATGCATTTGTGCAGAATGCACAGCTGAAGATGCTTCAACGTCTCAATTGCTGTTCGATCTTGTTGGGCATCCCTTGGGTTACCGCAGTTGACGGTTGTGATTATTACAAGGGAGAGCTCATCAAAGAATACTTCCTATCTAAGGAGTGTATGCACCATGCTCTAGCATTCCTACAAGTCAAAAGGAGTGACGAATTCAGAAGCAGGTTCTCCCTCCACAAATCAGGCAAGGTCGACTATTATTACTACTCAAATTTCACAGACATAATCCGCGAATATGTTGAACCGGGCCCACTGGTTTCGATGATGCTTAAGGTGAATCCGGTCGACAAAGGTATCCTCAACTACCCATGGCTTGAGCCAATTATGGATGATCTGCGGATAGCCAATGGTTCGCAAGAAATTCGATTTGTCTGTGAGGTCCATGATAATCAGTGCCAGCAGAACATACTAAGACGCGCCGCCTATGCTGAGACGCACGGGCTTGAATGGAGCGAAAAAGCGATGAGGCATGACGCCGAATCTGAACTGGCGGCCGAATTTGAATCACTCTCAAAGTTTGATCGGCGGGTCTTTATATCGACTGCCCTCAAGAATCAGCTGACATCCTCTGAGTCCAGCGCTGATCAGGTTGTGTTTCCGCCCAATGTCCAGCTCAGGGAGCGTGATGAGAATCCCACCGAAGAGCTGAATGAAGAAACACTTGAGGATGTCGAAATCTTGTTTGTTGGCACCGCGCATCAGGCAAATCGCAACTCACTTCAGTTCCTGATGGATGATGTGATGCCGTTAGTTCGACACAAGCGGCTGGCCAACCTCTTTGTGGTTGGAAGCATTGAGCGGCTCTTTTCTTCCGAGATCAAACAGCGTTACGCGTCTCGGGGCATTTACTTTCTCGGACATGTTGCTGATATCAATCAGTGGTATGATGCAGCTCAAGTCGTTGCCTTGTCGGTGACCGACGGAACGGGCTTTCCAACCAAAGTCATCGAAACAATGGCGTTGGGCAAGTCGTTCTCTGTGACGCACGGTGCGCTTTACGAGTTGGGCGCCGACGCCAAAGCCCTCTTTCCCGTATGCAAAACGGCAGAGGAAATGGCTGACGATATTGTTGCGCTGCTTTCGAGCCGTGAGATGCGCGATGCGAGAGGTGCGGCGGCGCGAGAATTTTACGACACGAATTTCTCTCTGAAGAAGTATATTTCTCAATGGGCAGAAGCGCTTGGCGTAGATGCGGTCGGTGATTTCAGCGAGCCGGATCGGCATCACACCGAAATTAGACTGCCAAGGCAATTGATGCCAAGACGGCTGACCGAAAGGAACGACCAGGCTCTTATTGCAAAAAATGAGCAAGATCTGGAATTGCTTGGCAATTCACATGGGAAAGAAAGTCAAGACAATGGACCTCACGACCGTCGGGCGCATGCCAACGCAGATGGCCAGTCCATGAGCGGGAATGGCAAGTGGTCGTTGGCGGAAATACGCGATTTGGAAGGAATGAGTTTTATCAATCTCCAGGTGTCTTCGTTCAAGATCGGCAAACACGAGTATTTGTCTGATTTCCATGCCAAACTTATCCGCGTTCGTGAAAAAGTTGGTTTGGAATTGCGCGAGGCGGACGGAGCCTTTCAGTTAATCGGCGAACCCAACGAAGGGCATATTGAGACGGACCGCTGGGGACGAGTTGTTAGAATCTTTATCGATGAAACGGGGGAGTACGAAGGCTCTCCGATTGCTTCAATCTCGGGTCACACGGCTTATCTAAGAGAGTTTTTGCGTCATCTACCAATGGGGATCTCGGCTTGCGATCTCGATCATCAGAAAGACTGGCCAGAGGTTGCAGAAATCCTCTCGCAATTGGCAGTGTCTAAAGAGCAAGACGAACCTGAAGAACCAGTCGGTTGGCTGAAACGGATCGGCGCTCTTTTGACGTCTGGTGTTCGATAAAGTCATCTCTAGACTGTATTGAACATCAAGAGACTTTTTCTGGGTGGTAATGTGATCGCCCTTTTTCCCCGGAGGTGGGCACCCAAATGACAACACCTTACTCGCATAAGCCGTCTTCTTCATTCTGGAGGAGAGCAGTTGCTAATCCCGATCCATCAACCGTTGATCCGGTTATTGAAAGCCCCTTCATCATCGAATCCAGTGACCGGATCGCCACTGCTGGCAGTTGTTTCGCACAGCACATTGCCCGCACTTTGATGCGCGAAGGCTACCGCTATCTGGTCACAGAGGAGGGCCCTAGCGAACAAAATTACGGCGTTTTTCCCGCGAGGTTCGGGAATATCTATTCGACGCTGCAATTGCTCCAACTCTTTCAACGAGCTTATGGCCTATTCTCACCGAATGATCAGGTTTGGCGACAGGATGGAGCATTTGTAGACCCGTTTCGACCTCAGGTTAGCGCATTTGAAACTGAGGAAGATCTGGAAGCTGACCGTGCTCGTCATTTGTCAGCAGTTCGACAAATGTTTGAAAAAAGTGATATTTTCGTTTTCACACTTGGTTTAACTGAAACATGGATGAGCAAAGCAGATGATGCTGTTGTCCCTTTGGCTCCTGGTGTCGCTGGAACTTCAACATCATCGGAATACTACTTCAGCAATCGCTCGGTCACGCAGATGAGCGCTGATATGAGCTCCTTCATCACCAAACTTCGTGTCGTAAATCCGACGATCAAGGTAATCCTTACCGTTTCGCCCGTACCGCTGATTGCGACTTTCGAGCCACGCCATGTCTTGGTGTCAACATGTTACAGTAAGTCCGCATTGAGAGTGGTCGCAGAGGAGATTTCGACGAGTTTCGATGATGTGGCCTACTTCCCCTCCTATGAGATTATTACCGGCCATCACAACAAATATAAGTACTTCGCTGAAGACCTCAGAGAGGTCAGGCCCGAAGGCGTTGACCATGTTATGGGTCTGTTCAAGCGTCATTATTTGAACCAGGATAAGGCCAAGGGACCCAATCCTGAAGCACATAGTGCATCGCAGAGTTCGCAGCCGCCTACTCCACAAAAGATAACTCAAAAAGAGATGGACGAGCTCTACCATGTGATTTGCGATGAGGAGATAATTGATGCCTAGCTTTGGGGTCATCGGCAGTTGCCAAGCCTATGGCGTAGCGGAAAGTTTGAAAGGCTGGGTCCCCGGAGCGACCGCCTATCCATTGAATGCGGGATCCGTCGCCGCAATGAGCGAGGATGACCAACAGCAACTTGCGGACAAGTTCACTGCCTGTGATATAGTTTACATTGAATCGGTTGATCGAATCTCGAAAGGTCCGCTTACGGCCGCCGCTCTGTCCGCGAAGGTTCGAGTGCTGCGCTATCCTGTTGTTGTTTACACCGGGCTGCACCCCGATTGCATCCATGTCTATAACGGTTCCCAATTAATCCAGACTCACATGGGCCCGTACAATTCAGCTCTGGTTCTTGCGGCGTTCAATGCGGGCCTGTCTCCCGCTCGGACGGAAGCCCTCTTTAATCGATTCGCATTTGCTTCTCTTGGTTACATTGATCAACGGGAAGCGGCCACAGCAGAGATGCAGCGGTATTTTGAAGGATTAGGATTCACTTGCATGGAGTTCGTTGACAAAATTTTCATGCACACGATCAACCATCCGTACGTGGAAGTTCTTCATGACATCACAAAGCAGGCATTAGATATCAGCGGTTTTCAACGCGATCAAAACGATGTGCCTGCGCCAGTTGACACATTGTTGGAAGGTGCCAGCTGGCCTATCTACGATGGCGTTGGAGAATACTCTAGTTATGTCTTCAGAGGGCACGCTAACAAAGGTGAGGATCGTGATATTGATCTGGCCGAATTCATTGTAAGAAGCTTCGAGGTCTACAAAGAGATGGGCACTTTGTTATCGCCGCCCGCAGTGGAGCGCGCGGCGGAGTTTATAACGTCTGAAGTCATTATGTGACGAGGAACATCGTTTGTTACAAATTCAAGAGCTGAGTAAAGTGAGCGCCATGGGATTAGTGCGTTAATTCTCATCGTCCCTCAAAACAATTCGCAGATTCTATACGCTAGCCGTTCTCTGCAAGGCTTCGCTCAAGTTAGCGCGGGAAGCCAAAACAAAACAGTCTTCAACTCAGGCCTACTTTCCTGCTTCCAAAACCAAGTGTTGTCCAGAACGGTGATATCCTGAGCGCCAAATCCCTCGATCATTTCATGCGTTATCGTGTTGTGACCAACAATAGGATCTTGCTCCTCATAAGGGCAATACATGACTACACCGCGCTTTGAAACTCGCCGTAATTGTTCGCAAAATGCAAATGGCTCATCAATGTGTTCAATTACATGTGAGCAAACGATATAATCATACTGATCGCTCTCCATATTGAAGATATAAGCACATATGAATTGGCGAACAAACCTAGCGCTTGCATAGATATAGTCTTCGTATGTGTCATCGATATCGAGCACATCGACTGAAATTTTTCGCTTCGACCAGATGCCGTAGAATATGCTAGCAAGCAGATCAGAGCCAACACCAGTTCGGCCTCCAACATCCAACAAGGTTAACTGCTCTTCTGACCTAACGGACGGATCGGCATCCCGTAGGCGTTTGTAAAGGTATGGTAAGATGTCAACCATGAACCCGATAGATTGTGGTTTAACAGTCCTTCCAGTTCATAAAGCAATGCACGGCTATCTTTATCGTCATCACCCGTGACTTTTGCCCCGCCCCTGAACCTTTCTGGGAAAACTGTCCTTATTTCGTCAACCGGGATTGTTGACCGCACCAGTTCTCGAATCTGCTTTCTTAATTCTAAGCCACGCATCTGATTGTATCATCGTTACACTTCGAGCAGCGCTCGCCGCTCTAAGTTCAACCTCTTTCGTCACGCCTAATTGGCGATTGGCCTTTGGCAAGCGTTATTGTACATGTTCTGCGTCGAGCCAGACGACGCTGGAGCCTTCCTTGTTGTCAATAACTGCACGAGAGCCTTCACTTGGGTATTAGACCACTAATTGCAGTCTCGAATTTCGGCGCTGATCAATTGGCCTAAATCCGAATTTTGCGCATCAAAAACTATTACGTTGTCAGCCCAATCGGACGTACAATAGGCAATTTCAGCATTAACTAGCCTGGCAAGTTCCTCAAGTCTGTCGGGTGCAACGGGCGCAGTAGGGTCCGCTGAAAGGCATGATATCACATCAAAATACGCCTTGATCTGATACTTGTCCTGAATAGTAGTGTCGGACGTCGTAATTGCTCTTAAGAACTCGGGCAAATCCAATCGCGCAGTGACTGGCGAAGCTATGCGCTGCTCGCCCGGTCTCTTGCGAACGTGAACGGCGTATCGCTCCAAATTGTCGCCACCCTGTCTCAGACTTGGTCCAACAAGCGACACCTCGCAATGCGGGAACAATACATCCGCGACAAAGCGCCGGGAGAGGTGTCTGCAGTGATCGCCAATCTCGCGCCAGTTTGGAACCGGTGTATTCAGCTCTGTTTTGCCCTCGGGGTCATAAAGACCACCTTCTATCACAAGCAAACCGTCGTCAGCTAAAAGATCGAGAATGATGTTTGCGACGACCAGGAAGCGTTCTGAATAGTGTATCGCACTGGCGATGGTAATCACATCAAAAGTGTGGTCGTCGAGAGCGATGTCTTCGAAGCGGGAATTGAAGAACTCGGCTTCCGGTACGTTCTCTCGAGCTATGTCCAAAAGGCGGGCGTCGATATCAACACCCACGACTTTCGATGCCCCATCGTCCACCGCAAAACGGCAAAACATGCCAGCGTTGCAGCCAAGATCTGCATAGCGCTTGCCCCGTAGGTCAGGGAGACCAAGCGTGTCATACTTACGCTTGGTGTGCTCTAGCCTGCTTTGTTGATAATTGATGTTCGCTTGGCTCATGTTGTGCACATCCAGGCCTTAAGGCCGTTTTCCTCGAAGAACCTTTTGATTTTTAACTGCGTGGCTTCTTCGCGAGCATCGATATCGAAACTGACGAACTGCTTGTCGGTGGCGGTTTCGAGTTGCAACAGGACGATGTCGAGAAAGGCATAGAGCAATTGGTCGTCTTTCTCGATCATGCGAAAGAAACTGCTCCAGATGCCGTTGTGATCAAGTCCAGAAATGGAGGCCTTTATCGTCTTTATCTGTTGTGAATGCTCGTCATTGTCCTTCATGCCGATGATACTGCTGAGCAAGTAGTCCGAGGCCACGTGAAATGAGCCAGGATACCGTTTTAATTGGCGAACAAATGTCGTCTTCCCTTGCCCGCTCGCGGCCGTAACACAAACCACTGTGCGACTGAGTGGCGTTAGGCGCAGCACCATACATCGTATCTTATCTTCCATCGGAAGGTTGCTAATCGAACGGACAGCGAAACCCGCCATTAAGTCATCATAGAGGTGACGGGGGCCTGGGAAGGCATCGCCGTGGGCGGAAGGTATGGTGTCGTTGTGCACATCCCAATGATAGTTCATTTCGATGTATGGTATCGCCGCATACAACTGTCGACCGTTGGAGCTCTCACCAAAGATCTTCAGGTAGTTTCGAAGCTTTGCGGCATAATTGGGACCCAGTTCGCTACGCATATCAAGCAGAAAGTAATCAAGCTCGCGGGTACTGTCTGGCTCAATTGCAGCCCCAAGCATAAATTGCTCCCCCCCAAGAAGCACAACATCATCGAGGAACAGGTTATCTTCTGTCTGAAATATGCCAGCAGTTAGGCCCTTCAGGTTGACAGGCAGATATCTGGGAGGCGTATCCATTGTCTATTAGTGCCTTTTCCATTGGAACGATCGAGGCGTCTTTTCGATCTTAAAAAGGACGAGGAGCGTGCTTAGGTGTCTGATTTGCAAGATTATTGAGACCAATGCCATCTGACTAAAAATCCTTGCCACACAACTGAATGTGGTCAAATCTGGTCGAAAGTCTGAGGGCGATTTCTGAGAAGGAGCTCCAGCTACTGCCAAGCATTGCGTCGCACCGACTAAGCAGGATTGCGTCAGCTAGCGCATACCGCATTTGCTCGCGTGATCGATCAAAATACGTTCGTTCGAGATGGCGAATTCGGTCGCCATATTTCTCTATGAACGCGGTATAAGTCTCCGGCAAATCAGCAGCGAGGAAGAATGTGTTCGCATCGCCAGTTTCGATCATCTGGTCGACGCGCCTCATGAAGTTAGAAAAGTGGCTCTTGGCACGCCATTCTTGCATCGTACTGTGATCGTGTTCTGGCCAGTTTTGAGGCGCATCATAACTTTGGATCTCTGTCGAAGCAGCCCCTTCCATCCGAATATGTAGGCCGACATCGCAGCGCTCCGGGATGCTATGGACCAAATCCAGGACATTTCTCACCGGCTTCAAACTGCGTAGGAAATGGTTTTCCTGCCTCCACTCACTGCCTGGATGGTCCAGAACGTAGGCCGAACGGACATAGGCCGGCGTTCCATCCTTCAGGATCAGAGGTGCTCCCCTCGTAGAGCCTTCCTCAATTTCCATATAGTTAAGCGTTGTCCAGCCTTTAGACTCGGCTTCCCCAAAGAAGGATTGTGGAATCAGCTCTCCTCGGTAGTCGAACAAATCCAACAAGCTACAATCACAATGGTGATCGGCCTCCCAGACAACAACCAAATCACGCCCCGTTTGCTTGGCAATTGAGGCGCCAGACGCAATTGCTCGCAAGCGATTACCGAGCCCGTGCTGTGCATCAACGTACAGTGCGTCCCGTTTAACCGAGATCGCGGGGGCGGCAGCTTTCTCCCCGATCCAGGACGAGGCAATCGATGCGGTCAGGTAGAACTGCCGAGATTCGCCTGGTTTGGCGTTGATGGTCGTCAGTTCTTCCAGCTCATTCTCTAGAATCGTTGCAGCAACAGCTGGACAAGACAAAAATGGTACCGCTGTTTGGTCTTGGTATGTAGCATTTAATTGCTTTGCTGTCGGATCAAGGATCACAATACCAAAGCCAGCTTTTCCCGCATGCGCTTCGAGTGAATGGAGGGTGGGGATCAGCAGATCGGCTTCCAACTTGATATCTTCATCAAGCCTTACAATCAGGTAGTTGCTGTCGAGATTCAAACGATCTGGACGTTGCTTCACCAAAGCTGCCGATAATGCGGTAACAGCACCCAGCGAGGACACACTCATTAGCATGCTTATCTGATCTTCTGAAAGCTCATAGGCCATGAGGCCCAATTTGCTTGAAAGGAACTCAGCTGTCGCATAGCGCTCAGCGTCCTTGCGGACACCGCTTGGAACAATGGCAGGCCTGATGGCGCTACGCTTACCTGCAAACAAGCCATCATCGATTGGCTCAATTGCAAATGGCTGAAATCGGTAACTTATTCCCCAATCAGGCAATAGAAAGCACATAATGCGATTGGTATTGATCATGGACGATGTTTGTTGCCAGAACTGGGCCCTCGCACTTTGGAAGCCCGTCGATGGTGTTTCAAGGCGCGCAGTGTTATCATGATCCAAGTGAGTGATGGTCGATACGTCGACGCTTACCCGCTTGCTGCCCTCTTGCTGAAGACGCTCATAAAGGTCATCATCGTCCCAACCGTAGGTGGTGATAAACTCGTTGAAGCCGTTTACGTTCATCAAGTCACTGCGATTGACATAAAAGAAGCCGTTGATGAATTCTTGGCCCGGTTCTGCATCCCGCCAATCCCCAGCTACAAACGTGCCTTCTTGAAGATGGTTCTTGTCAAAGAAGCCATCGCTCAAAACGATATCGGCATCGACTTTCAGAATCTTGTTAAAGGATGCGGCACGGAACCCTGCATTAAATGCAGTCGACAATACCCAGCGCGGTTCATTGCCGATGCGAATAACTTTGATGCGAGGATCGGAGAAACCAGCATTCTGCAAGGCTTGATAAACGGGTTCTTGGGATGTCCAATCGACGATGATAACTTCGTTGACTTCGTCGTATGCAAGCCAGCTCGGCAATGCGCGAAGCAAGTTCTCGGTACGATTCCGAGCGCACGTCACAACGGATGTCCCCTCAAGGATCGTCTCTCCCAATTTCTCAATTGGAAACGAGGCTTCAGAAATGTCGAACATTTCTTGCGAGTCTGACGCCGCCTTGCTGTTTTGCTGCGGGCTTAAGCGGAAGACTTCATCGACAGATTCACGGTCCGAAGGATTGAGATTAATAGCCTCACGAAGTGCTTTGATCGCTTCCTCTTTGCGACCAAGTCGCTTAAGTGCATGCGCCAGGTGGACGCGGACTTCTGCGTCGGTCGGTTCTTCTATGGCTGCTTGTTGATAGGCTAGAATTGCTTCTTCAAGTTGCCCGCTCTCTTTCAGCATATGACCAAACTGAACTCTGATATGCGTTAAGGACGGTGAGAGTGCGATTGCTTTGCCGTAAGCGTTGGCAGCATTTTGCCATGATTTCTTGTCTCGAGCCTCGTTTCCCTGTGCAACGAGGGCGTTCACCTTCGGCTTAGAGACTGCGATCTCAAAGGCTTTTGCTATGCGATTAAACATCTTATGATTGATCGGTTAACTCGGATCCATTGCCGCGCTCATTTTGGTGCCCAAATAAGCTGACGCCTTGACGGTAGCCGGCAGCTACACAAACAACGCTGCAGAACCAACTTGAAAAAGTCAACTTGTAGCCCCGCCATTCCGATGGTTTGACTAAACTAGGACGTTAGGTCATTGCCGAGCGATGGATGCCTTTTGGCAAAGCTCCGAGGTATAATGCCTATTTCTCTTTCTCAAAAATCTACGAGATCAAGCTTGTGATCTGCGTAATCGTCTATGGTCGCAACGACAATTACAGCTATGCGCTCGACCGCAGGACTGCGCTTGGGCTTAATCAGATGGCGCGCCAACTGGTGGTGGGCCGCGACGAGATCATTTTTGTCGACTACAATAGCGATGACGATCTGCCGACCTATCCAGAGGCGATTGCCGACACGCTGACCCGAGAGGCGATAGCGCTCATCCGGGTGATCCGGGTTCGCCCCGAAGTTCATGCGGCTGCACCTGTCGAAGGCCCACCTGTGCGCGAGTCGTTTTGCCGCAATGTCGCTCTGCGGCGTATCAAGTCAGAGACGCAGTGGGTTCTTTCGACCAATCCCGATTGTATGTTGATAAGCGCTGGTGGGGGAATCACGCTTGGCGCTTTGGTGGAGAAGCTGCCTGCCGGTTATTTCGGCCTGCCGCGCTTTGAGCTTCCCCGTATTGTTTGGGAGACGCTTCCTCGAACCGACCCGCAGGAGACAGCACGTCAGGTACTGGACTATGCAAACGCCTATGCACTCAATGAATGCGTGAGCCATTATCTGTCCGCAATCGGATACGATGGCCCGGGGGATTTTCAACTCGCGAGTGCCGATGATCTTCTTGCGATTGGCGGCTTTGATGAGAGCATGACGAGAGGCTGGCACGTGGACAGCAACCTCAACGCTCGGCTTGCTTTGATTTATGGTGGGCTCACCAATTTCAATGAGGCGTCAGGCGGCGATCTTGCCCTCTATCACACCGAGCATTCGCGCAGGATATCGCCCAAGCACCAGTCGGGCCGCGCCGAAGACCCGTTTGAAACATATGTTGAGCGGGTGACCGAGAAGATCCCAGTTGGACAAGAAGCGGATTGGGGCGCTCCGGATGAGGAATTCGAAGAGTTCGCGCTCGTTGATCCCCCTGCCAAACGCGCAATCTATGAGCTCTCGCAGCATACTACTCCAGCACCATCAGCAAGCTATGTCTACGGTCCTGAGAGCTTCGACAATTTGCCGCCGGCCCCAGACAGCCATCTCGCCATGTTCTTGGTCGATCATTTGGCCTTTGCGAAACCGGGTTCCAAGATCGGTTGGCTGAGAGAAGACCCTGACAAGGCCGATTGGTTGCGCAAGGCCATCAAGGTAAGTGAATTGCCATTACACGTGCTCGATGGTGCCGCTGCTGAGGTTATCGAAGACAGCGATATCCTTTGCCTCGAAGCGCCTTTGGACAGCGAAGGTGGAGATGCAACCAAGCAGGCGCTTTGCGAAATTATCGGAGTCGAGCAGGGGCGGCTAAAGGCCGGGGCAGCGCCGCGAAAAATAGTGGGTCTGAACATTACTCACACCCGTTTCGAAGAGCCGTTTATGACCTTCGTTGCGTGCCCTCTAACCCCGGTGTCCGCACGCATACGCTTTGGCGAGGTGAAGCAGTTTGAGGCTGGCCCGATTGATCTTATGGACCATTTTGAACCAGGCCCTTCAGGCAAAGTCCTTGATGGCAAAATTGTAAGCCAGCTTGGAGAAGAAGGCTACATGGCGATGGTGAGAAGGCCAATCTTACCCGGACATTGGCGTGTTGATTTTACGGTGCGAAAAACAGCGCTCTCGCGTCGAAAGATCGTGATGGATGTGGCTCTTGATAATCAGCGGTTGGCCCACGTGGCAGTGTCCAAGCTTTCGCTAAGTAACGCTTCGCAATCTATAGTTTTCGAAAGCGGACTGGACGGAATGTTTGGTGGTTTTTTTGAGAGCCGCCTGTGGGTGGATGGGAAGACACAGGTCACTCTTGATGCGGTCTCCCTAACCAAGTTGTGAAGACATCTCCTGGTGCTGACTCCTCGCACCCTTATTGGACAAGGCTTTTCCCGTGCATCCTTCGGCATGCATCGCCACCTCGTCGACAGACGGACTTACAATAACTTTCGGTCTAACCCTCAGTGAGGAAATGCCATAACATGGTTCAATTAACTGAGATCCATACCAGGTCCATTGCCAGAAGAGCGTTCAGTACCATTCCCTTCTTTGAGCCGCGTAAGATCGCGACCCAGCTCGTGTGTTAGACGCCGTGCTTTTTTCAGTAAATCGCCGTATCGTTTCAGGCTGTCGCGCTTTTCGCTCAGATGGCGATGCACCATCGCATCGCGCTCTTTCTGATCACGTTTCGATGCCTGGAAAGCCTCAAGCACGTTCTGCTTCTTCACCCAGCCGTGAGTACCGGTGAACCTATCAAACAGGCCCCGCAAACCCTTGTTGAAGCGCGCTTCCCTGACTTCGAATTCCTTGAATGCGCGTTTTTCTTGGTGATCATTCAAATCTCCCCGTTCAGCTTTGTGCTTCTCAGTAAGTTTCCAAATTGCAAGCTCCTGCCGCTTGAGAAGGCGCTTGCGTTGCTGGGCTTGCGCCTTCTCGAGTTTCTGCAGACCGGGGATTACGCGTCCAGCCAAGTTCGCCTTGGCTTGGTCTAGCGACGGCAATGCTTGAGTATCGCAGAGACGATTGCGCACGTCTTTAGTTTTAACGTCGCACCATCTGGCTATTGCATAGGTTTCACCATTTAAGTCAGTTGCGACAAAACCACGGCGATCTCCTTTTGCTAGTGCAAGACTATGGTGCTGGAGCGCATTTGCAAAGGATCTCTGATCGTATGATTGCTTCCAGCACGATTGAAATATTGCTTTCAGTTCCTTTGCGTCTTGTCCAACGCGTTTCGCTTGTTGCCACTCAGCCAGCGTTAGGTTTTTGGGATCGCGAAGGGGAGACTGGATAAATCCGTCTGGTATCTCCCAGCCGCGTTCGAGATAAATCTCCTTGGATAATTCCGTGAGTTTGCGTTTTGTGAAAGACAGCGGGATGGCTTTCATTTCTTCGGTGTCAATTCGGCTCCAAACCACATGACAATGCCTTCGATCGCCTTTTTCGTGAAAGACGATGGCACGTGGCTGGCCAGTAAGGCCCAACCGTTCTTCTGCTTGAGCTATCGTTTGTAAAAATATGTCTGTATCGACCCGCTCTGAGGCAGGTGAGTCAAGGCTGAGCGAGGACAGATATTTCTGGCAGCGTGTGCCGCGTGCTGTTGCCTCAGCTTCTTTGAAGGCTGTAGACAGATTATCGCCCGCAAAACCAGTTATTTCCTGGACAGTTACATGCTCGTTCTCAGGACTCATCAAATGGCGCGCCAAGTTTTGGCCATTTGCGCGTGAGTTTCCCTCGAATATCATGGCGGCGAATCCTTGAGGCCTAGCGCCTGAACCAGCTCGTTCCGGATGAATGCAATGTCCTCCGCAGCATCCTCGATCGCACCTTGAGTTTCATGCGGCAGGCCGATTGTGCCACTATTTGCTGCTTTTGCGAGCTGGTTCAGATTGTTTGAGAGCTGAGATCGGCCAAGTGCCCCAAGCACACGACCTAAAGCTTCAAAGTTTTTGATAGGCCGCTTGCCACGTGTGCGGCGTGGTTCGGCTTCCTCGCCAATACACTGTGAACGAATGTATGCGCTCAGTGTCAGATCTCCCGCCATGCGCTCAAGTTCCGCTCGTTCCCTTTCTGTAAAGCGGACGGATACAGGTCTGCCATAATCAGGCATAGTTTGCGTGCCTTCGGCAACACCGTTGAAGGGATTGCGAGACGAGCCCCTCACGGTTTGGGCTCATCGTGTCCTTTCAAGTCAGAGGCTTTGAGATGGTCGTTCCACTCCGCAAGAGCGTTGAAAAGCGCGTTCGAAGTTTCTCCTTCCAAGTGCGCCATTTTTCTTCATTGAGGTTTTGCCTAGCGGGCGCTTCGTGGCCTGTTAGCGCCATTCTGGGCTGTGTGTGTTCGATTCAGCTGAGTTACTGCTCCAGAAAAGAGCTTGTAAGGCTGGTGCGCAAGTATGAGAGTGTTGCAGAGAACTGCACGAAAGAGTGGAATTGTCCCGAGCAAATACCTATAGCTTTCACATGGCTTCGCCTATTTTTCATTTTGCTAACTTGCCGCAGGACACCACACCCGCCCCCGGATCACTGGGTGGCAGCCGCGGACGCGCAAAAGGCGATGCCCCTAGGGTTGGTGTGATCTACAACCCACGCAGCCACGGCAATAAAGGCGCAGATTTTGATTGTGGCATGTCGCCTCAAGTCCATATTGCCAAGCCTGGTGATCGCTCGCAACTACCGGCAGCCTTGGCAGAGTTCGCTAGTCAGGGCATTGACCTCCTGGTGATCAATGGCGGCGATGGCACAGTGCGTGATGTGCTTACCAGTGGGGCGTCGATCTTTGGCGATCAATGGCCCGCATTGGCGGTCCTTCCCAAGGGTAAAACTAACGCGCTGACGGTTGATTTGGGAGTGCCCAAAGGTTGGTCTCTGCAAGACGCGATTGACGCGTTTGAGGGCGAAAACCGCGTGCGGCGCAAGCCGATAGAGATCACCCCGATCGGCGGTAGTCCGCAGGCACGAGTGTTGGGCTTTATCCTTGGGGCTGGTGCTTTTACCACTGCGATCACAGCGGGTCAGAGTGCCCATAAGATGGGCGCGTTTAACTCTATGGCGGTGGCCGTCGCCATCGGTATGGGGCTGTTCCAGTGGCTTTTCGCATCGCGCGGAAATGTTTGGAGGCGTGGGTCGAAAATGGCCATTGGGTTGGGTGTGAAAGATGTGCCGATGGAGCATTCGGGTGTTGGCGACCCGGAGTGGCGGCAGCTCGTTTTGGCTTCGACCTTGGAGCAAATGCCGGCTGGCATGCAGCCCTTTGGGAATATGCGTGCTGGGTTGAAGCTGGCTGTGACCGATCAAATCTCACGTACGTCTGCGCCGACATTGCTCAGGATGATGCGGGGTCAAGCGCCCGAAGGTGCTCGAGAAAAGGGCTTTCATCAGCTGGCTACGAACCAGTTTTCGCTGCGGATTGAAGGCTCTTTCATCCTTGATGGGGAGGCATTCCCTCCAGGTGAATATCGCATTGGCCAGGGCCCCGAGCTTGAATTTGTAGCGCCCTGAAGCGGTGGCTAGGCCTTTGATGGCGAGAACTTCTTCTGATCTTGCAACTCGCATTGCGGCGCGGATTGATTCGGACGTGGACCCATCTGTTGCTCGGTTTGCCGCTGCTTTGGCAGAAGAATCGGGTGCTGCTGGTGTACTGTTTTATGGCTCCAACCTGCGCACAGGCTCGCTTAAAGGCGTGCTCGATTTTTACTTGCTGCTTCCCGGCGAGCAGCGCGAGCGAATCTGGCCACGGGTAGGTTATAAAGAGCGCGAGGAGGCTGACGGCACAGTCCTGCGAGCAAAGATTGCAACAATGGCGCTTTCCACTTTTGCCCGGGCAGCTTCGGGCGAGCTTTTGGATACAACAATCTGGGCGCGTTTTGTTCAACCCTGTGCTTTGTTGTGGTGCTCTGATGACGCGGCGCGCGCGCAGATTATTGAAGCGATTGGGATTGCGGCGCAGACCGCAGCTCGCCTTGCTGTTGCAGTGGGACCGCCGTCAGGCACCGCCGAGGATTATTGGCGCGCGCTTTTTCGTGCGACTTACAAGGCCGAGTTCCGGGTTGAAAGACCCGGACGAGAGAATGACATCCTTAGCGTCAATGAAGAGCATTTTGCAGGTCTTTTGCCTATCGCTTTG